>JAUNOE010000029.1:0-13876 GCA_030537255.1 Coriobacteriia bacterium | reverse complement strand
TCCAAAAGCGCCAGCGAATCGCGCTGGTCGCCGTAGATGTTCCAGGGAAGAGCCGTTGCGCGATTTGCGTTCATCATGACGATGGGGAACCTACCGCCCGCCGCATAAGTCAGGCACTCGGCCATGTACAGCAGGCCCTGACTCGAAGTTGCCGTGAACGTACGAGCGCCCGTTGCCGCAGCTCCGATGGCCGCAGACAGGGCAGAATGCTCCGACTCCACGTGCATGTACTGGGCGTCAAGCTCGCCCGCTTCAACCATCTCGCTCAAACGCTCGACCACCACGGTCTGAGGCGTGATGGGATAGGCCGAAATCACCTGAGGACGCGCCAAGCGCACGCCTTCGGCGAAGGCCTCGTCGCCAGAAAGAAACTTCCTCATGCGACGCCTCCTTCCTGTTCCTCTTCCTTGCGGGCTTGGCCTTCGGACACCATGCTGATGGCACCTGCGGCACAAGCTCGGGCACAAATGCCACAGCCTTTGCAAAAGTCCAGATCAACGCCCACCGTCGTGTCGGTCCGATTGTTCGGACAAGCTTCGGGGTCGTTACCAACCTTGAAGATGGCGCCATCGGGGCACTGCATGTAGCATTTCAGGCAGCCCGTGCATTTTCCCAGATCAAGCACAGGACGAAGGTTGCGCCAACCTGCGTTCTTCACCGTAAGGTAGCCTGCGGCAAAGCAGGTGCTTCGGGCATATTCCACAGGATTGAGGTCATCCGACTGAAGAACGGGAATGCGAGCAGGCCTGCGTCCGGGATACCCCTGGCGCAACTCGTTGCTGCTCTGGGCATTGGCGGTACGGTAGCCCGCAGCCTTCGTTTCCTTGAGACCCATGGGCCTACCTCCCTTCGCTCTCTGCCACGTGGGCAGCTACGCCATCAATTCCAGATTCGCCCGTCCGGTCAGCGAGCGCGGCGACATCGGCAATGACATGGGCCGCGGTGGCTCCCCTTTCGAGCTCGGCGAACTCAGCCAGCACTGCGTCGACGATTGCCAGATTCTTCGCATGAAGCTTGGCGGGCATGTACTCATGGATGGAGCGTTCGATGTCGTCCTTGCCCAAAAGCTCATCCAGGAACAGCAGAGCTCCCAAGAACACAGTGTTGGGAATGGGCCTACCGAGAATCTCCCGGGAGATGCCGTCGGCGTCGATAGAAACGATGCGCTTGTCACCAAAGTCCTTCAAGCTGTTGACCAGCACCAATCCGCCTGGCTTCAGCTCGGCATCCCAGCCTTCGCCTAGCAGGGTATCGTCCAGATACACCACGTAATCCGCGTGGGCGACGGCGCTGCGATCGCCAATGGGCCTATCGTCGATCTTGGTGAAGGCACGCATCGGGGCGCCACGGCGTTCGGGTCCAAACGAAGGAAACGCCAGGGAATAGCGTCCTTCAGGAAACGCGCCTGCAGCGCCAAGGAGTCGGGCTGCAGTGAATGCGCCCTGACCCCCTCGACCATGCCACAGTACTTCTTTCATGCTCGTTCCTTTTCTCTGTGCGGACCCGAATGCCCTACCTCAAGCACGGTCCGCACGGCCAACTCAACATGCAGCGAAGCCAGGCGGGTGTCTCCCTGCCTGGCTCCGCACGAAATCTACTTCGTTATCGATATATGTAATGCGAGGTCACGCACTTATTTTGCGCTGTCACGCTCATCGATGAAGCGAGAAGCCTTGTGCTCGGACTCAGTACCCAGCTCGCCGGTCTCAAAGACCTTGACGCGTGCGGGACGAACGCCCGTGTGGGCCTTCAGGGCTGCCTCGATGCGCTTGGCAATGTCCTCGAAGGACTCGCTCGATGCCCAGGCGCGCTCGACGGAAACCTCATAGCGGGTGGAGTAGTTCTCGTCATAGACACGAATCAGATACTCGCCCGTGACGCCTTCCTCACCGCGAACGACGTACTCAACGTCGGAGGGGAACACGTTGACGGCGCCAACGATGAACATCTCGTCCTTGCGGCCCGTAACATGGATACGAGCATGGGTACGACCGCATTCGCAGGTGTCAGTGCTGACGTATCCGATATCGCCAGAGCGGAAGCGAATCATGGGACGAGCCTTCTTGCACAGGGTGGTGTAGGTAAGCTCACCCGTGCTGCCGGGCTCCAGAACTTCGCCCGTGCTGGGGTCGACCGTCTCGACCAGGATCTGGTCCTCAACGATATGCAGGCCGTCCTTGACCTCGCACATTGCGGCGCAAGCACCATAGATGTCAGACAGACCGAAGAAGTCGCGAACGTCAGCGCCCCACAGCTCTTCGATGGACTCACGGGTGGACTTGATGGAGCCACCAGGCTCACCAGCGACGATGATCGTCTTGATGCTGAAGTCGGTCCTGGGGTCGAGGCCCTTCTCCTTGATCTTCTGGCCCAGGGTCCATGCGTAGGAGGGAGAAGTCCAGATGACGGTGGGCTGATAGTGCTGCAGCACGAAGATCAAGCGGTCGGAGGGAACGGCGCCAACCCAGATGGCCAGGGCGCCCAGACGCTGAGCACCGATGACGTCGGGGCCGCCCACGTACAGAGCAAAGTTCAAGCCATGCACATAGCGGTCGTTAGGACGCATGCCTGCCTGCCAAAACAGACGAGCCTCGGTGTCCTGCCACAGGTCAAAGTCTTCCTGGGTGAAGGGGCTCACGGTAGGAACGCCGGTGGAGCCAGAGGAGGTTGCCATGAAAATGACTTCTTCTTCGGGTACGGAGCACATTTCTCCGAAGAAGGAGCCCACATGCTGGGTCTCGCGCTCGGTCTTCTTGTCACAGAAGGGGAACTTAGCCAGATCGTCGAGGGTCTCAAGATCGGAAGGGGAAACGCCGGCAGCATCGAAGGCACGCTTGTACCACACGGTGTTGTCGTAGGCGTACTGCAGCATGGTCTTCAGTCGACCAAGCTGAAGCTCTTCCAGCTCGGGACGAGGCATGCACTCGATCTCGGGATCGTAGTACTTCTGGTCATAGGGGATGTTCTTCTTCGCCATTGGCTTGTGCTCCTTGTCCAATTCGTGGCGTTTGGTTGCTTGGGTTTTTCGGCGAACGTGTGGTCCGGGTTTCAAAGGCCCACAAATTCGGTGGCACAAACAAAACCATCTGAACGTGTTCCGAACAAGAGAATCGACCATCGTCTGTCTAAATGTTTAGGTATAGGTTTTTTCGAGGGTCGTTATCAGACCAGGTCAACCGCACTATCCATTACGCGTACACAAGTTCTTTTCGTCAGTCTTACGTATTTGTCCATCACTGAATTCGGGACCACGAAACACGGTTGAAACCATTCCCCCCGTTCACCGGAAGGCAAAATCATCAAGCTTGACGCCTCTCTCCCTCCCCCTAAACCTCCATCTAACCCCGCTCGCCCTCTCGCCCCCCTCCTACGCCTCCGCCCAGGAACATCACTCTCAAGGACGGCACCTCTCAGGGGCCGACGAAAAAGGACCGACCCCGGAGGAATCCCGGAGCCAGTCCTTCTCGGCATAGTCTTTATTTAAGCCGTCCAAGTTTTGCAGTCGACCCTATAGGAGAGGCGGAATGTTTTCTGTCCAACCAAAGGGGTTCACTGCAGTTCTGGGGTGCAGCCCAAAACTCGGAGCTGGCCTATTTGATCTTCTTGCAGAAACGAGCCATCACCCCAAAGACGACAAGCCCGCCGGCACCGAGAGAGCACCCAGGCGCTAGAGTTCCGAAGGCGTCACTTCGGGCTTGCGCTTCTCTTCGATTTCGTCAGTGCCCTTGTTCAGCAGATACGTTCCCCCCACGATGAACACAAGGCCACACAAGGTCCAAGGCGTAAAGGAATCACCCCAGATGGCCACGCCGACCACCATGGTAGCCGCCGAACCAATGCCACCCCAAATGCCATAAGTCAAACCCAAGGGCAGATGCTTCAGGATCATCACCAGCATCGAAATCGAAACGGCGTAACCCAATACGGTAATCAGGCTGAAGGGCATAACGGTGAAGCCGTTGGATGCCTTTAGGGAAGTAGTAGCAATAACCTCGCACACAATGGCAATGCCCAGCAGCATGAAGGCGAAGCTCTTGGGAACCGCCTTGCTCTGCCTGAGATCCCTCTGGACGCCCGTTTCCTTTTTCTTTTCAAACATCGTCTAGACCCTCAACTTCAGCATGACGACACCAACGATGATGGCAATGAGTCCCAAGGTTTTCTTCAGGTTGAAGCCCTCATTCCATAGAATCGCACCGACGACCGCCGTCACGACAATGGAAAGACCCGTCCAAGCCGCATAGACCGGACCCAGGGGCAGATGCATGAGCACCTGCGACATCAACCAAAACGAAACGGCGTATCCAATGACCACACCAATAACCGGCAACTTCTGTTTGAAGCCGTCGGAGAGCTTCATCATCACGTCGGCAAACACCTCGAAGCACACCGATATGCACAACATCACATAGGGAAGCATTCTTTCCTGCCTTTCTTTTCCCTTTGAAGTATCGAAACCAACGGGCTGCCTATACGCAGCCCGAATCCTTATTTCTGAGGCGATCCATCCAAGTCGGACACACCCTCAAGCGCTGAGGCAAACAACTCGTTAAGCTCCTCAAAGGCTTCATTCATGGCGACCAGTCGCGGCTCGCCGATGCCGGACAGAACCGCGTCCTCTATCGCGAAGATGTCTGCGCGCTCCCTCTCATAGAGCTCACGTCCTTGAGGACTCAAGGTGTGAACCTTGCTGCGCCCATCCGTTGGGCTGGGGCGCGTGCTCACCAGGCCCCGCTTGACCAAACCCGCCACGATGGAGCTCACCGTCTGCTTGGGCAGATGTAACAAGGCACCGATCTGCTTCTGGGTAAGGCCCTCGGGCCTGTCGCCTATTTCCTCGAGAATCCACAAGGAAAAGTAGGTTTCGCCGTAGCGCTTGGCGAAAAGTCCATAAAGCTCATCAAAGCGTGTAAACGAATTACAGAGGCGTCCTAGCTGGCCAGCCCATACTGAACTTTCGACCTGAGCCTGAGCAGGCGCATCAGGACCAGACCCACCGAGCGATTGCTCGTCCATCTTTGTCTCCTTTCCTGCGGCCACTGCAAACACAGGTGCCCAAGTCCACACGAAACCTCGCAATCGCTAAGGTGCCAAGCAGCGCGCAGAAGCATCGCAGCATGTTAGTCTGATTGCGGACTAGTTAGTCCGAGACTGGACTATACCACAGCCTGTCCCACTCCCAACAAACCCTTCGGTCTCCGTCACGCCTCCACACAAAAAAGGGAGGCAGCTTTCACTGCCTCCCTTTTGCGCTGTTGGTCCGCGTCTTTGAACGATTATGTCCCGCTACTTAGAAGAGCTCTGGGTGAGTTCGTTGATCGTGGAGTAGAAGCCACCAAGCATAGCGTCCATCTGGTCGACGGTCAGGTCGTCCATCTCCCAGGAGCCGTCCTTCTTGGTCAGGTTCAGCTTGACGGTCTTTTCAAAGGACTTCTTGTCCATGGCCTGGAACTTGGTGTCCATCTCTTCAAAGAGCATGGTCTGATATTCCTCGTCGGAAAGCTCCTTGCCAGCGGCAACCTTGTTGAAGACCTTTTCGACATAGCTCGTCAGAACAGATTCCATCGTCTTGCCGGAAGGATAGCTCTTAAAGGTGACTTCGACGGTGGCCGTGTCGCCATCAATGGCTTCTTCACCAACTTCAAAGTCGAAGTCGGTAAGCTTGGTCACGATGGAGCTGAGGTACTCCTTGTCCTTGTCGGTGAGCTTATCGGTGTCTTCAGCGGTCTGGGTGATGATGCCCATCACGTCGACCTTTGCGCCGTCGCCCGCCTTGGACTGGGACTGGACCGCAGTCAGCTCGTTCTTCACGACTTCGGTGGGCGTGGTTTCCGAACAACCCGCAAGCACCAAGGCCATAGCGGAAAGAACGCCGACCAACATAAGGGTAAGAAACTTCTTCATGAGTCTCTCCTCTCTCTCGGATGCCATGCGTCCCCTATGACATATGGCCCCTCATCTCGATTTTCTCATTAATTAGTGTAAGAAGCCATCTTGCAGGCACGCTTTTACCCCAAACGGCACCTCTCGCCGACCGAAAATCAAGAATTAACACCTCAGGAGTAGTATTTCGACAACAAGACACCCAAAGTAAGGAGCACATCATGGGTCTTCTCGATGGAAAGGTCGTCCTCATTACGGGCGGCGGCAAAGGCATAGGTTTCGGAATTGCAAGCAAGATGGCCGAGCACGGCGCCAATCTCTTCATCACGGGCCGTAACGCTGGCCGCCTGGAAGAAGCCGCCAGCAAGCTGAAGGCCGAATACGGCTGCGACTGCATCTACAAGACCGCAGAAGGCTCCAACGAAGACGAGGTCATCGCCGCTATCGCTGCCTGCGTCGAGCACTACGGCAAGCTCGACACCGTAGTCAACAATGCCCAAGCCTCCAAGAGCGGCGTCAATCTGATTGATCACAGCATCGAGGACTTCGACCTGTCCATCGACACGGGTCTGCATGCCACCTTCTTCTACATGAAGCACGCCTTCCCCGAGCTCAAGAAGACGCAAGGCTGCGTCATCAACCTGGCTTCGGGCGCCGGCCTGTTCGGTCGCGTCGGCCAGTCCAGCTACGCCGCCGCCAAGGAAGGCATCCGCGGCATGACCCGCGTCGCAGCTACCGAGTGGGGTCCCGACGGCGTTCGCGCCAACTGCATTTGCCCTCTGGCCATGACCGAGCAGCTTAGCGCCTGGAAGGAAGAGTATCCTGACGCCTTCGCCGGCATCGTGAAGACCATCCCCCTGGGTCGCTACGGCGATCCCAAGGAAGACATCGGCGGCGTGGCCGTGTTCCTGGCATCTGACCTTTCCCGCTATGTCTCCGGCGAGACCATTACCGCACAGGGCGGCAGCGGCCTTCGTCCCTAGGCGCAAGGCACCAACTCAACCCTTACATCCCGTATGCCCGCCCCAGGCTTCTTCCTCAAGAGCCTGGGGCTTTTTGCTGAGCTCCCGCTTTCCCACGCCACGCACTTTGACTTGCTGCGCACTTTTGTTACCCCCGCCAACGCAAAGGGCGCCCTCAAGGCATGCGAAGCAAACCGCTAGAATGGAGCAGAAACCCGCAAAGAACACGCACTTCGAGCCAGGAGAAACCATGACCAACCACGCCTCATCACCTTTGCAGCTGTTCATGTCTGACATTCACGGCGAATACGAATCTTTTGCGCACGTCCTGCGTAGCGGCTGCGGTGCCATGCAGAAGCTCATCGCACATCACTTTGCCGAACTCGACGAAGCAGAGCGCACCGAACTCTTGATGTTGGCATGCTATCCCAAAGAAAAGGCCGCACTCGTGCGTGCGGAACAAGGCTCCTTGGCGAATGCCTGGCTCGACGACGCCGTAAACAAGCTCATGGAGCTCGTTTATACCCGCTGTGCCGAGGTGGCAGACGAACAGCGAGCCCGCCTTACCCAGCATGCTTGGACGCAATTGGGATTCGAAGGTGCGCCTAACCCCGCCGATCCCTTCGAGGACCTGAGCCAGAAGGAGCGCCTTTCGTTTGCTTCTAAGCTGCTCCGTAACTATTGCCTGGGAGAAGTGCATCTGGTCGGCGACATCTATGACCGTGGCCCCGCCCCCGACCTGATCATGGACGAGCTGGCCAGCATCCCCGATGGCGACATTCAGTGGGGCAACCACGATATTGTGTGGATGGGTGCCGCCCTGGGCCAGCCTGGCTGCATCGGACACGTCATGCGCATCTGCTCGCGCTACAGCAACCTGCCTATCCTGACCGAACGCTACGGAATGGACCTTGCTCCTGTCGAAGAGTTTGCCCGCAAGGCCTACGCCGACGACCCCTGTGCCGCCTATGGCCTCAAGGGGTCAGCCGAGCTCACCGAGGATCAGCGCTACACCAACATCAAGGTACAAAAGGCCATGGCCATCATTCAGTACAAGGTAGAAGGCCAGCTCATTGACGAAAACCCCTCGTTTGCACTGGAAGACCGCAAGCTGCTCCACCGCATCGATTACGAACGTGGCACCGTGGAAATCGAAGGCATCGAATACGAACTCACCGACAAGGTGTTCCCCACCGTCGATCCGAACGACCCCTATCGACTGACTCCTGAAGAGGCTGAAGTCCTTGCCTACCTACAAAAGACCTTCCTCGAATGCGAGAAGCTCCAGCAGCACATCCGCCTGTTCCTGGACCGCGGCGGTCTTTACCGGATCGACGGCAACGCCCTGATGTTCCACGCCTGCGTTCCCTTGAACCCCGACGGAAGCCTGATGGAAGTCAACCTGTTCGGCGAAACGCTTTCCGGCAAGGCGCTCTTTGACGCCGTGGATGCCCATGTGCGCGACGCCTTCGACTCACAGGATCCCATCCTGGCCAAGCAGGGGCGTGACCTTCTGTGGTACCTGTGGCTCGGAGAAGGTTCTCCGCTCTTCGGCAAGAAGAAGATGGCAACCTTCGAGCGCTACGTCGTCGACGACAAGCAAGCCCAGGCCGAACCCAAGAACGCCTTCTTCAGCCTGTTCGATGACGAGGCTGCGCACGACACCATCTTCCGTGACTTTGGAATGGATCCCGAGCACTCCTACCTGGTTTGTGGTCACGTGCCCGTAAAAATCAAGAAGGGCGAAAGTCCCGTCCGCTGCAACGGTCGCCACTTCAACATCGATGGCGGTTTTTCGGAAGCCTACCAACCCACCACGGGCATTGCCGGCATCACGCTCGTTGACGAAGGCGGACACATCACGCTCGTCGAGCACCAGCCCTTCCACCGCGCGCAAGGACTTTCTGCAAACGAAGACATCAGCTCAAAGCGCACGGTAGTCAAGTAACAAATCCCTCTTGTAGGGCCACCGAAAAACTCGGTGGCCCTACCTTTTATGCCTAACGAGACAACCGCTCACGCAGCGTGATTTGCATGCATTTGACCAGACTTGGCACTTCGCACAACATTGCTTCCGCACATATCAAACCCATCCCCTACTAGAAAGCGGTGTGGTCTCATGGCAAAGACCGAAGTGGGCGAGTCTCCTGAAACGGAGCCTGCCCAGAAGAAGAAACTGGGCATGACCTCCTGGATTCTGATCTCCCTTGTTGCCGGCATCATCGTCGGCATCGCATCCAGCTTCGTCGTGACTGACGGATCCTGGGCTGACGTTTACCTGATCGAAGGCGTGTGCTACGTCCTGGGCCAGGGCTTTATTCGTCTGATGCAGATGATCGTCGTTCCCCTGGTGTTCTGCTCCATCGTCTGCGGCGCAGCTTCCATGTCCGACCCCAAGATGCTTGGTCGCGTCGGCGGTGGCACCATCCTGATCTACCTGTGCACCACGGCACTGGCCATCATCATCGCCATCGCCCTTGCGCAGGTCACGCAGCCTGGCGTTGGCCTGGATATGGCCTCGATCACCAAGGTCGAGCCTTCGGCAACTGCAACCGACAGCTCCTTCGCCGACATCCTGCTCAACATCATCCCCACCAACATCTTTGCTGCGATGGCTGACGGCACCATGCTCCAGATCATCTTCTTCGCACTGGTGCTGGGCTTCCTGCTGGGCAGCCTGGGCAAGAAGGTTGCTACCGTAAACCGCTTCTTCACCCAGTTCAACGGCATCATGATGCAGCTCATCGGCTGGATTCTGAAGGTCGCCCCCATCGGCATCTTCTGCCTGATCACCCGTACCTTCTGCAACCTGGGCATCGACGGCATCATGCCCATGATCAAGCTCATCGGCACCGTGTACCTGGGCCTGTTCATCCAGCTCTTCGTAGTCTACATGCTGATCTTGGTCCTGTTCACCCGCCTGAACCCCATCCACTTCCTGAAGAAGTATTGGCCCGTCACCGTCTTCGGCTTCTCCACCAGCTCCTCGAACGCCACCATCCCCCTGAATATGCAGACGCTCGAGCGTCGCATCGGCGTTGACAGCCGCGTCGCTTCCTTCACCATCCCTCTGGGTGCCACCATCAACATGGACGGCACCGCCATCATGCAGGGTGCTGCCGTTGTGTTCTGCGCACAGGCCTTCGGCATTGACCTGACCACCGCAGCACTGCTTACCGTCGTCGTCACGGCAACGGCGGCGTCCATTGGCACCGCAGGCGTCCCTGGCGTCGGCACCATCATGCTGACCATGGTCTTCAGCGCAATTGGCCTTCCCGCCGAGGGCGTTGCCATGATCATGGGCATCGACCGCATCCTTGACATGGGCCGCACCGCCGTCAACGTCACGGGCGATGGCGTGGTCACCACCTGCATCGCCGCCGTCACGGGCATGCTGGACAAGAGCGTCTTTAATAACGACGCCATTGCTCCCATCGACACCGACTCCCTCATCAGCTCCGATGAACCTGAGGACCTCGAGGACTTCGTCGACCCTGGCAAGGACTACGAAGTGGGCGAGAGCGGCGTCCAAGACAAGTTCGAAAACGTCGCAGACCCCAACGTCAAGGCCTAGCAAACACGAGCCTCCCGCTCAAAGCCAAAGAAGCAAACGAGGGACCATCCCATTGGGGTGGTCCCTCGTTGTATGCGCAATATGGACAGCCTGCCAAGGCCAAGCCGATCAATCACGATGCGGTTATGACGCAACCACGGAACAAACCCGAGCCCTGGAATAAGGGCAGCAGGCCCTCCTCAAATAGCAAGCACAACGACACACAGACGCACTTTGCCCACACGCAAGCAACCGCAACAATCGCAAAGAGCATGACCGGCCATGAATAGCACCCACTCCGCCGCATACCCGACCCGCCTGGGCACTAGGAACGTGCGAACACCAAGCAGTCGTAACGCACGGCCTTGCCCGTAATTGAATAGCTCGGCTTCTGACCAGCCAGATGCGGCCCCTTAGGCGGCCGCTTCACCACGACCTTGCGTGGACCCGCCTCTATGGCAGCCCGCAGGAGCTCTTCTTCGTTGGAGCAAGGACGTTCCAGATGGTGGATCAGCTGGAACTTCTTCTTTACGGCAGCACTCTTGCGGCGCTCGGGAAACATGGGGTCCAACAGCACCACGTCAGGCACCTGGGAAAGCTCGGCCATGCCGCCAATACTGTCACCCCGAACCAGACTCATACGCCCCACGATGGATGCCAGATTGGGATCCAGGGCAGCACGCTCCAAGGCATCCTGCAACAGTGCGCCAATGACAGGGTCGCTCTCGAATAGCAGCACCGAAAAACCTGCCGCGGCAAGCAGCAGAGAATCCTGCCCCAAGCCCGCTGTGGCATCCACGGCGAAGGGGTGCTCGACCCCTTTCACGCGGGCCGCTTTCACCAAGAGCTCCTGACCCAGACGATCGGGGCGCAGGCGTTTCTTCATATCGGCCAGGTCGGCAACGAGTTCCATGCCGTCACCCACGAGCGCCAAGCCCGCCGCGGTCTGTCGGAGCTCAAGCCCCGCAGCTGCCAGGGCATTGACAAGGGCTTCGTCCTTTGGGTCAAACAAGCTTGCGTCACTCCCCTTCTTCGAGATGGCGCATGCCCTCCAGGTCATGCAGCTCTTCGTCCAGCTTTTCGGCCGTGAGGTCAAGATGTTCCAGGCGGCCCGTGGTATCAGGATACACGGCACCTGTGCGCCACAGATCCTCACGGGCGCGACGCGGATCAAGCAACACCACAGCATGAGCCGCATCCATGGTAAATCGGTAGTTCAGGTCCAACACGCGGTTCACGTCGGCCGCCAACTGCTGGTCTGCAGGCTTCTGCTTCCTCTTTCCCAAAAGGCCTTTCTGGCCCTTCTCCATCGAGTGCGACAGGCGCGACAACAGGCCGGCATTCAAATGCATGTAGTAGAGCAGCTGAACAGTACGCCACAAGTTGACGTAACCGCGCCTGAGGCCCTTCTGAACCACCTTCATCAGGTGGACGTCGATGCGCTCCATTTCGGTCAGCTTTGTCCTGACGGTGGCTGACCTGCGGGTATTCAGCAAGAAGAACATGAAGGAAACCACGCATAGAGCACCGATAACCACCAAGGACAAACGCGTAAACAGGGTGGTTCCCAGCGTTGCATACGGGAACAGCGCGCCGAGAGCCATCTGAGTTGCGGCAGCCACGCTGACAAAGGGGCCGGCTTTTGCCAGGATCACGACGTAGCCCAGCACGACGGCAACGGGCATACGTACCTCAGGCGGAAGAACGTTCACCAAGATGACGAAGATACCTAGGCCAAGAATGGTGCCAGCGATGTTACGCACGGTCGAGCGCAAGGTTTCGTCACTGTAAGTATTGATCAGAGTGAAGGCGACCATGGGAATCCAGATGCCAAAGACCACGTCTGCGTAGGCGGTCAACAGCACGTCCACCGTCATGGCCACACTGACAATTAGAGACAGCTGCAAGGCAAAGCGCGTCTGGGTGTTACGCAGGTTCACGTTGTCGCGCAAATAGTACAAGCGATAGCCCAAGCTCTTCAGAAGAGGCGTGGTGTTGTCGTGCGACAAGCGTGTGTCTTCCACGGTTCGCAACAAGGTTTCTAGGATGGCACGCCACGATTCGTCATGGTCGACTACGTCAAGGTGATGCGACTCAAGAAAGGCGTTGAGCTCCGAAGCAAATTGGGAAACCGAGCGAATTCGACCCTGGCCAAAGGCGAAGAACAGCTCCGACAAGTCCCGGTAGTAGCTCTTTTCCTGCTCGTCGAACTTGTCGTAGTTGTTCGATGCCGCACGAATGTTGTAAGCAACCTGTTCGACGCAAAGAAGCAAGGCAAAGGTGTAGGCCTGACGCCCCGAAAGCAGGCCATTCTGCCTGAACACCGTGCCATATTCCATGCTTGCATATTGCTGAGTCAGGTCGAAGAGCCTGCGGGGGTCGATGGAATCAAGCCTGCCTTCCGCCAGGCTGACCAGCTGGCGACCCACCTCGTCAAGCGCCTCGCGCATCCATGAGCGATCGCGTGCAAATACGTCCAGCTCACCCGTCTTGGACAAAAGGTATCGAGCCACGAAAACAAACGCCGTAGTTGCCGCGATTGCCAACAGGGTCGCGCACATCCTGGGCGCGATTTCGTCAAGCGTGACTGGGTATACCAGCAGCATCAAATAGCCCAGGCCCAGCCAGAAATGGTTGCGTGGCAGATAGTCGTCAGAATTGATGATGGTGACCAGGAAAAGATAGACTCCCGTTCCCACGACCATCGCCACAGGATGCAGCCCAGCAAGGCTGGCACACAGGGCCATAACCAAAAACCAGGCAACCCGGACGGCGTAGTTGCGCACCGACAGACCTGGCTCGTGCACCATGGTGTGCGCAAAGAACAGAAACACGATGCCCAACAGGGCATCAGCGATGCCGAACACCTGAGCCTCAAAAAAGAACAGGCCGGAAAAGAACAGCACAAAGGGGAGGGCTTCCGCCATGCGCCTCGGAATGCTCTTCCTCTTTTCGTCCACACAAACTCCCCTCAACAGCCTAGTGGCTATCATGCACCACAAAGCTTGGGCACTGTGTATCAAATCCGTCGATGACCGGTAAAGAACAGACAAACCAAAGAACAGCTCGGCAATCCTCGCAAGAGATTTCGCCGCTTCGCTCTGACACCCAATGACCCCGGCTCCTAATGCAAGCGGACCCGGAACGAAGTGACGTTCCGGGTCCGGGGATAGGGGCTCAGTTCGGCGAGTCTTCCAGCGCTACTTCTTCTTGACCACCTTGGAGGCAATCTCTGCCTTTTTCAGCGTGGGTCGCTCGGCATCCACTCCATGCATGGTGAAAACACAGGCACACAACAGCAGCAAGGTTCCCAGCGAGATGGGATCGGGAACGCGCGCCGCCACGAAGGCAACAACCAGGAAGGCCACCGATGCCAGACCAAGGATGCCGAAGAGCACCTGAGTGGTGCGCGGGGATGCGCCATCATAGAACCACTTGAAGGCAACGATGTGAGAAATGACCATCAACACGCCAACGA
>JAUNOE010000028.1 GCA_030537255.1 Coriobacteriia bacterium | reverse complement strand
GCCACTAGGGGATCCAGAAGCGCCGCCTGTGGTTCCGGACTGATTACCGCTCGGTGCGCCTCCCGTGGATCCGCCCGTAGTGGTCCCTGAGGTTCCGCCAGTCGTGGTGGTGGGCTTCTTAGTGGCGGCAGGCTTTTCCTCGGTCTCGGAGGGCTCTTCGGTCGTCGTACCCTTAGAGGTCTCACCCTCGTTGGTCACGCCCTCGTCATGGACGTCATCGCCGCTGTTGCCGCTACCGATATCGGTGGTGGTGTATTCCAGCTGCTTGTCAGACGTGGGGAATTCCTCGACTTCCCAGCCACAAGAGCTGAAACAGGAAGTCATGAAGTTGTGATAGACATCCGTAGCGTTGATGGACGAAGACATGGGCTTTTCGTTACGGTCGCCAATCCAGATGGCACAGGACAGCTGAGGCGTGATGCCGCAGAACCACTTGTCGCGCCAGTTCTGGGAGGTACCGGTCTTGCCCGCAACGGCCTGACCGTTATACAGAGCAGCGGACCTACCAGTACCGCTGGTGATGACGCCCTCCATGACCTGAGTTGCGGCCTGGGTCAGCTCGGTGTCAAGCACCTTTTCACCCTTGGTGTCGGCAGAATAGACGATGTTGCCCTGGGAATCCTGGACCTGCTCGATGCAGACGGCTTCATGCTTCGTGCCGCCATTGGCAATAGTGGCATAAGCCTGGGCCATGTCACGTACGGTAGTCTCCTGGGCGCCCAAGGTGATGGAAGGATAGGCGTTCAGGGTCTGGCTGATGCCACAGGTGTTGGCCATGTTGACCACCTTGTCGGCACCAACGGACACGCATAGCTGAGCAAAACCAGTGTTCGACGAAACGGCAAAGGCCGAAGCGATGGAGCGGGTGCCATAGCTAGCGTTGCCATAATTGTGCACGGTCCAGTTGTCAAAATGAGCAATGGAGGGGCAGTCTACGCTGGTCTGGGGAGAGATGCCTTCCTTCAGGGCAGCAAGCAGAGTGAAGGTCTTGAAGGCCGAACCAGGTTGACGCTTTGCCTGAGTTGCCAGGTTGTACTGATCCTTGTCGTAGTCACGACCACCCACCAGAGCCTTGATGTAGCCCGTATCGGGATCAACGGCGACCATAGCAACTTCCTGGGACGAAGCCAGAGATTGCTCCTTGCGCTTGGCGGCAGCCTCTGCCGCATCCTGGACCTTGGGGTCAAGCGTAGTGATGACCTTTAGGCCGTTGCGGTAAACCTCGGCCACAGAGTACTTGTCCAGCAGCTGATCGCGCACGTAACTGGTGAAGTACTTGTACTTGTACAGACCATCAGCCGCCGTCTTGCTCTTGGAAACCTTGAGCTTGAGCTTTTCAGCCTGAGCCGCATCATGCTCTTCCTGGGTGATGTAGCCGTTGCTGAGCATACGGTCCAAGACCAGGTTGCGACGCTTGAGGCATTTGTCGGGATTGTCCACCGGGTTGTTGTTGGTGGGCGCCTGAGGAATGCCGATAAGCGTGGCGGCCTGTGCAAGCGTCAGGTCGCTGGCGTTCTTGGAGTAGTACTTCTGAGCTGCGGCCTGGATGCCGTAGGCACCCTTGCCATAGTTGATGGTATTCAGATACATCAACAGGATTTCATCTTTGGAATAGGTCTCTTCCAGACGAAGGGCGATGTAAGCCTCGCGAACCTTGCGCTTCAGGCTATGTTCCTGGGCCTCGTCGGCCAGAACAGTGTTACGAACGAACTGCTGGGTGATGGACGACGCACCTTCGGAACCCGTGTGGGTCAGGTTGACCATGACCGCACGGGCAACACCCACGGGGTCGATGCCGTGATGGTCGTAGAAACGCTCGTCCTCGGTAGCCACAGTGCCCTCAAGCACGTAGTCACTGATTTTGTCCATGGTGACCGGCTCGCGGTTCTCCATGAAGAATTCGGCCAGAAGGGTCTTGCCGTCGTTGGCGTACACCTTCGTCTTGCCGGAATAGTTGTAGTTAGAAGCATCCTCGTAATTGGGCAAGTCCTGCAGCCAAGACGAGCCAACGGCATACACGGCGCCAGCGCCAGCACCAAACAACACCAGGACACAGGAAAGAACGATCAGTGCGTTCCTGACGGGGTGCTTCTTGCGAGCACTATACGAGTTCTTGTTCTTACGTGACATCGAACCTCCAAAGGTACAGTTCCTGCCATTGTAGCAATTCACGCTCCCCTCGGTGAATTCTGCAGGGTCTCATCACAAAGAGTGGCCCAGCCCTCCCCCATTAGGGTTGCAGGCTGGGCCACTACAAGACTGATTCACGGAAGCCTAGAGGAAATTATGCTTCGTCGGAAGCGAGCGTCTTCTTGGCAAGCTCGAGCTGTTCGGCGACGGCTTCGTTGCCCGTGCCGCCGAAGGTGGTGCGGGCAGCAACGATGCTCTTTAGATCAAGACACTGCGTGATGTCGGACTCGAACAGATCGCTTTCGGCCTTGAAATCCTCGAGCGTCAGGTCGTCCAGGTCACAGCCGCGCTTGTCGCACAACAACACCAGGTGGCCCACGACCTCATGGGCCTTACGGAAGGGCAGGCCCTTCTTTGCCAGATAGTCGGCAACGTCGGTGGCGGCCAGGTATCCCTTCTTGGCCTGCTCCATCATGGCATCTGCGTTGATGGCGCAGGTAGCGATCATGCCCTCCATGCACACCAGGCAGTCGTACAGGGTCTTGCAAGCATCAATAACGCCTTCCTTGTCTTCCTGCAGGTCCTTGTTGTAGGCCAAGGGCAGCGACTTGCAGGTGACCAAAAGAGCCACCAGGTCGCCCACCACGCGACCCGACTTGCCACGAATGAGCTCGGCGAAGTCAGGGTTCTTCTTCTGGGGCATGATGCTCGAGCCGGTGCTGAAGGCATCAGAGAGAGTGATGAAACCAAACTCGGAAGTAGACCAAAGAATGATTTCCTCACACAGGCGAGACAGGTGAATCATGCTGACGGCACAGGCATAGTCCAGGTCAAGCAGGAAGTCGCGATCAGAAACAGCGTCAAGCGAGTTGGTAATGGTGCCAGCGAAGCCCAGCATTTCGGTAGTGAAGGATCGGTCCAGCGGATAAGTGGTGCCTGCCAGAGCCGCAGAGCCCAGGGGGTTCAAGTCGGCGGCATCCTTGGCGGCAGACAGACGCTTGAAGTCGCGGGTAAGCTGCCAGAAGTAAGCCAGGAAGTGATGGCTCAACAGCACGGGCTGGGCGTGCTGCAGATGCGTGTAACCAGGAAGGATGGTATCGAAGTTTTCTTCGGCAACACGAACCAGCGTGCGGCGCAGCTTGAGGTTGGCGGCCATGAGCTCGTCGGCGAGCTCCTTGGCATACAGGCGGGTGTCGGTAATGACCTGGTCGTTACGGCTACGACCCGTGTGCAGGCGGGCACCTGCATCGCCGATGCGCTCGGTCAGGACCTTCTCGATGGACATATGGATGTCCTCGTTGTTGATGTCGAACTCGAAGTTGCCAGCTTCGATGTCAGCCTGAATCTGGTCAAGTCCAGAAACGATGGCATCACGGTCAGCCTCGGAAATGACACCCTGACGTGCCAGCATGGTGGCATGGGCCTTGGAGCCCGCGATGTCCTGCTTGTACATGGCCTTGTCGACCATGAGGGATGCACCAAATTCCTGCGTGAATTCGCTGACACCCGTTTCGAAACGTCCAGACCACAAAGCCATCGGTTAAGCTCCCATCTATTTACAGGCTTTGACGCCTCAGGGGGCCAAAGCCCGCCAGCCCAAAGCCGAGACGGCACTTGGCGCCGCCTTCGTTACCTCTACGAACAAGGATTCATCATAGCAATCTTCTTGACCAAACCGAAACATGCTGGTTTCATCATTGGTTCGCGCTTTCGAACACATCGGACGAAGGAAAGGAAATCGTGACGAACAGGGCCCTCATACGTGAGTTTCTACCCCTGGCAGGCATCACCACTTCAGCCTTTGTGTTCAATTCGTCGGAGTTCATGCCCATCGGTCTTCTTACCGACATCGGAGCAAGCTTTGGCACCTCGGAAGCGCAGACCGGCATGCTCGTGACCATCTATGCCTGGGCCGTCATGCTTCTTTCTCTTCCCTTGATGATTGCCGCCACCCGCATTGCCTTCCGGAAGCTACTTCTGCTGGTGCTCGTTGTGTTTTTGATCGGACAGGCAGCATCGGCCTGCGCACCGAGCTTTGGCGCCCTCATGCTGGGACGCCTCGTGGTTGCCTGTGCCCACTCGGTATTCTGGGCTATCGCGGCGCCCATCGCAGTACGCGTGGTAGCCCCGAACCATCAGGCACTCGCCCTTTCCGCCATCCAGGTCGGCACGGCCGTGGCACTCGTGGCCGGCCTACCTCTGGGCCGCTCCATTGGCGTTCTCCTTGGCTGGAGGCTCACCTTTGCCTGCGTGGGAGCCATAACTGCGTTGCTCATCCTCTATATGGCCAGGGTCATGCCACCTGTTTCCGGGGCCGAAAAGTTCGAAATCCGCCAGCTAGGCAGCCTTTTCAAAAACAAAGCGCTCGTAGCCATATTCGTCCTAACGATCCTCTATTCGCTGGGCTATTACACCGCCTACAGCTACATCGAACCCTTCTTGGCCCAGGTGGCACGTTTTTCCAGCGCAGAAATCACCCTGGCACTCTGCGTATTTGGCGTCATGGGTTTTGTTGCCAGCGTGATCTACGCCAAATGCTACAGTCGATTCCGCTTCCCCTTCATCGTTTTGGTGCTCGTGGGAATCAGCATCGCCCTGTTGGGGCTCGAAGCCTTCGCCGCCTTCCTGCCAACCATCCTTGCAGCATGTGCCCTCTGGGGCCTAGCATCAGCCTCCTATTCCGTCTCCATCCAAGCGGAAGTCATTCGCGTGACTCCGGTCGAAGAGCAGACCGTTGCTATGGCGATTTTTTCAGGCCTCTTCAATCTTGGAATCGGAACAGGCGCGTTCTTGGGTGGCCACGTTGTCGACACCATTGGGATTGAAGGTATTGGCATTGTGGGAGGAATCCTCACAGCCGCCGGTTTGGCTTTCTGCGTCCTTGTCCTGATCCCCCAACTCAAGAGACAAGCCAGGTAAAGGAATGTCCCTTCCTCTTGAGCGAATTAGCTAACGACCCCCTATTCGCTCACAACGCCCTCATGCATCCAAATTGCACCAAAGCCTCAGCGGACGACACCCCCCTATCCTTGAGTTCGCCCTAACGCTTCTTATCGACGCGTGACTCAATGAGGTGGCGCACCGCAACGATGGGATGATGAAACATCATGCGCGGTCCCGAATAGCGCATAGTGGCCCGAATGAGCTCACGCATGGCCTGCTTGTAGCAAGATTTCGGGCAATGGGCGCAGAAGGTCTTTTCGGACCCATAACGACAGTGCTCCACATGACGCTGCGCATAGGCAAGCATCTCGGCGCATTCGTCACAAAGCTGACCTTTGATGCGAACCACACCTGTCTCGACGTTTTGATGATTGCCCTTGCAATACAGACGAATCATCAGCTCGACGACCTTCTTTTCACGTTCTTGGCGATTCTTCACATGCCCTCCGCGAGCTTCGATATCAATACCTTCCGGCTCTTCTAGCGCTTATCTTGCTCACGCGCCCGAAGAGCGTTGCCCCTGCGTAAATAGAAGGGGTCCGAAGACCCCTTCAAAAACGCATCTGCAATTGTGCGGACCAAACGACTACTCGCCGTCGGTTGCCTCCTTGCCTGCGCGGTTGGCTGCCCAAGTGCGCAGAGACAGGCTGTACAGGTCAATGAAGCCCTTTGCGGCCTTGTGGTCGAAGGTATCGGCAGCATCGTAGGTAGCCAGACCGTAGTCATACAGGCTGTAGTCAGACTCGCGACCAGTGACAATCAAGTTGCCCTTGTGGAACTTGATGCGGACATTACCGGTGACGCACTGCTGCGTGGTGGCCATGAAGGTGTCCATGGCATGCTTCAGAGGGCTGAACCACTGGCCGTTATAGACGTTGATGGCCCAGTCATGCTCCATGTGAAGCTTGTAGCGCAGAACCTCGCGCTCGAGGCACATGTCCTCCAGTGCACGATGAGCCGCGATCAGGGCCAGACCTGCAGGGCACTCATAGCACTCGCGGGACTTAACGCCGACCATACGGTTCTCGATCATGTCGATACGGCCATAGCCGTGCTCGCCAGCGATCTTGTTCAGCTCGACGATGACCTCGTGCATAGACATCTCCTGGCCATCGATGGCAACAGGCATACCACCCTTGAAGGTGATGGTGAGCTCACGAGCCTCATCGGGAGTATCAGCGATGTCGCGGGTCATGGTGTAGATGTCCAGGGGAGGACGATTCATGGGGTTCTCAAGAACGCCACACTCGATAGCGCGGCCCCACATGTTGTCATCGATGGAGTAGGGCTTCTTCTTGGTGGTGGGTACGGGCACGCCGTGAGCCTTTGCCCACTCCATCTCCTCGTCACGGGTGTGCATATGCCACTCGCGAACAGGAGCAATGATTTCCAGGGTGGGGTCAAGAGCACGAATGGAGGTCTCGAAGCGGACCTGGTCGTTGCCCTTGCCGGTGCAGCCATGAGCAACGTACTTTGCGCCATTGGCATGTGCGACGTCCACCAGATACTTGGAGATCAGAGGACGGGACAGTGCAGAGAGCAGGGGGTACTTGTTCTCGAACATGGCGTTTGCTGCCAGGGCCTTGCTGAGATAGTTGTTGGCGAAGTCCTCACGCATGTCGGCGATGATGCAGTCCTTGGCACCAACGGCCAGAGCGCGCTCGCGGATTTCCTCGAGACCCTCATGTTCCTGACCGACCTCACCCACAACGCAGATGACGTCGAGACCCTTCTCGTCCATGAGCCACCTCAGGCACACGGAGGTATCAAGACCGCCGGAATATGCAAGAACGCACGTATCCTTTGCCATAGTTATCTGTTCCTTTCTAAATTTGCCTTGTTTGGCAAGCGGGTCACGCAGACCCGCATTGATCACGAATAGGGAGTAGCGGCTACCAGGCTAGCCAAGCATGTCCTTAACCTGGGCAGCCATTGCTTCGGCTTCGGCCTTTGCCGCGTCAGCCTCGGCGGCGGCAGCTGCCTTTGCGGCCATAGTGGCACGAGCATCGGCAAACAGGCCGGGCAGCGCATCCACCAAGGTATCGATCTCTGCTTCGGTGCAGATCAGCGGAGGCAGGAAGCGCAGGGTGTTCTTGCTGGTTGCGTTCAACAAGAAGCCCTTCTTCAAACCTTCCAGAACCACCTGGTTAGCATCCAGGTCATCAACCAGGTCAGCGCCCACCATGAGGCCCATGCCACGTACCTCGGTGATGTCCTCAAGTGCCTCGAGCTTGTCAGCGAAGTAGCAACCCAGGTCATCAATTTCCTTGACGAAAGGCTCCTTCATCAAAGTGGACAAGGTTGCATGAGCTGCAGCAACTGCCAGGTTACTGCCACCGAAGGTAGAGCCATGGTCGCCAGGCTGGAAGGCCTCGGCAACCTCAACGCGAGCAACACAGGCGCCCATGGGGAAGCCCGAAGCGATGCCCTTTGCCATAGTGAAAATATCTGGCGTAAAGCCGAAGTTCTGGAAGGCGAAGGGCTTACCCGTACGGTAAACACCGGTCTGAACTTCGTCGGAAATGACCAGGGCGCCAAACTGACGAGCATATTGCATGACGTCGCACAGGTAGTCTTCGTCGCAAGGACGCACGCCACCTTCACCCTGGATGCACTCAACCATGACGGCAGCAACCATGCCGTCAGCATCGGCGAAAGCCTGCTTCAGGGCATGCATGTCGTTCATGGGAACGGGAATGAAGCCTTCGGGCAGGGGCTTGAACAGCTCCTGCTTGGCAGGCTGAGCCGTGGCAGCCAGAGTTGCCAGGGTGCGGCCATGGAAGCTGTTGGTCAAAACGATGATGGTCTGACCACCCAAGCTGAAGCGCTTGGAATAGGCACGGGCCAACTTGATCGCGCACTCGTTTGCCTCTGCACCCGAGTTTGCGAAGAAGGTAAGCCAGGGAGCGCGGTAGAACTTGGGGACGTCCTCGTTGGCCATGGTGCTGATCATCTTGGCCACTTCACCGCGCTTTTCGATGTAATAGTAATTGCTGACATGAATCAGCTTTTCGGCCTGAGCCTTGATTGCGTCAACGACGGCGGGATGGCAATGACCCAAGGAATCAACGCCGATGCCGGCGATAAAGTCCAGGTACTCCTTGCCCGTGTCGTCCTTGACGGTCATGCCCTTGCCTTCGACAAGCATGACAGGCTTGCGCCCGAAGGTATGCATGACGTACTTTTCGTCAAGCTCCTTTGCCTCTTCGAACGTCTTGGCTTCGCTTTGAGCCATAGCTTATTCGTTCCTTTCTTTCTCGTGGCACTAGGAGGCCACAACTGTATGCGTTCTGTGGACCGACGAATGAGCCGATCGCAAACCACGAAGAAGCGCGTTGCCGAACTAACTTCGTGGGAACCGCCAAACACCCAAGAAGGATACCAGGCAGATGTAGACCCTAGGAACCCCGTTTGGGGCACTCCTCTAAACCTTAGCGGTTTTCCGTCAGACGTGAAGCCAGATTGCCCAAAGGAGCCATATCGTCCAAAGAAACATGGCTCGACTCGTCTTCGTGAATCAGCGTTCCGCTACCACCCGTAGTCAGAAGCTCGATCAGAATGGAATGAGGCTTGGTGCCATTGACGATATGGGCACGGGGGACGCCGGCTTCCAGCGATGCCACGCAGCTCTGGAGCTTGGGAATCATGCCCTTGGAAACCTTGCCCTCGGCCAGCATGGCGCGCGTTTCGGCAAGCGACATCTGAGAAACTAGCGAATCCTTGTCGCTGAAGTCCTCGTAGAAGCCGTCGACGTCAGTCAGATAGATGATCTTGTGGGCGCCGAGTGCAGCAGCCAATGCCGAAGCGGCGGCGTCGGCATTCACGTTGTAGGAGCCGCCATCTTCTCCCTTGGCAACGGTCGCCACGATGGGAATGTAGTCGGCGGCAATAAGTGCCTGGATATAGGTGGGGTCAACGTCGGTGACGGTACCCACGCGGCCCAGATCGGCGCTCTTCTGCACGGCAGTAAGAGTGCCTGCATCAGCGCCATTCACGCCAACAGCCAGGTTGCCATGCGCATTCACGGCCAAGACCAGCTCTTCGTTCACCTTGCCGATGAGGGTCATCTTAACGATGTCCATGGCTTCATCGGTAGTGACGCGCTGGCCGTTCTTGAATTCGACGGGAAGACCAAAACGCTCCATGTTTTCGCTGATGGCGGCACCACCACCGTGCACGATGACGGGATTCATTCCCATAATCTTGAGCATGACGATGTCGCTCATGACGGCATCTCGCAGCTTGGTGTCCACCATGGCCGCGCCGCCATACTTGATGACCACGGTCTTGCCCGTAGCAATCTTGATCCAAGGCAGGGCCTCGGTCAGAACTTCGCCCGTATGGGACGACTTCATAATGCGGTCTTTTGCGTACTTCATGAGCGGTAGTCTCCATTAATAGAAATGTATTCATGGGTAAAGTCGCAGGTCCAAACCGTGGTTTCGGCCTTACCTGCACCCAGGTTGCAGTCAATGATGATTTCGTCCTGCTCAAAACGACGCAGGGCTTCGTCTTCGTCAAAACCTACAGGCAAGCCAGAGCGCAGAACGGGCATGCCCATGATGTCGATGTCGACGCCCTCCTGTTCGAAATGGGCACCGGAGCGACCCAGGGCACCAGCGATACGACCCCAGTTGGCATCGTGACCAGCAATGGCGGTCTTTACCAGGGGCGAATTGGCTACGGTTCGAGCGGCCAGATCAGCTTCCTCGTCAGTAGCGGCGCCCTTGACGTTCACCGTGACCAACTTGGTTGCTCCCTCGCCGTCGCGCGCCATCTGACGTGCCAGGTTCTGGCACACGGCGTTCAACGCAGTCGTGAACTCAGCCAGGGCAACGGAGCCTTCCTTGAAGAAGCCGGCACTAGGGGCAGCCTTACCGGAAGCGAAGGCAACACAGGTGTCGTTGGTGGAAGTGTCACCATCCACGGTGACCTTGTTGAAGCTCGCATTGGCAGCGGTAGCCAGGGCGACGTGCAGCTGAGCCGGGGAAACAGGAGCATCGGTGGTAATACAGGCAATCATGGTTGCCATGTTGGGCATGATCATGCCCGAACCCTTGGACATGCCACCCACCGTGAAGGTCACGCCCTCAAAGTCGGCGTCAGTACTGACAAAGCTAACGGCAGCTTCCTTGGAAACCGTGTCCGTGGTCATGATGGCACATGCGGCATCATGACCGTTCTTGCCCAAGCGGGCATGCAGCTCGGGAACACCAGTCTCAAAGGGCTCCAGAGGAAGATGGGTGCCAATAACGCCCGTGGAGGCCACCAGCACGTCTTCGGTAGCGCACTGAACCGTGTCGGCCACGATCTGCGCCATCTTGCGGGCGTTTTCCAGGCCGACCGAGCCCGTTGCGGCATTCGCGATACCCGAGTTCACGACCAAGGCACGGGCATAGCCATAACCCTGGTTGTCCAGGTGGGCTCGCGAGACGGTGACGGGCGCTGCACAAAAGACGTTCTGGGTAAAGACGCCGGCTGCAGGGCAAAGCTCATCGGCCTCGAGGAGCGCCATGTCCAAGCGCCCCGGATTCTTGCGGAAGCCCGCATGGATGCCACCTGCCTTGAAGCCAGCGGGAGACGTGACGCCACCTTCGGGGATCACGGTAAGTTCGATGTTCATAAGAGCTCCTTTAGGAGGGGTTTGCGACAAGAGTGAGCGCGGTGTCGGGAGCAAGGCCCAGAACCAAGTTCGCACACTGAACCGCCTGGCCAGCTGCGCCCTTGACGATGTTGTCTATGGCGCAGGTTGCAATAAGGCAGTTAGTAGTGGGATTCAGGGCCACGCCAACATGAGCGCGGTTGGTACCCACGACCGACGAAGTCTTGGGCTGCTGGCCTTCCGGCAGCACGGTAACGAAGGGGGAAGCAGCATAGGCTTCCTCGTATCGTCGTCGGAAATCCCCTAGATCCATACCGCGGGCTTCCTCGGTCAGCTGCAGCGTTACCGTGGAAAGCAGACCGCGAGATGCAGGAGCAAGATGAGGCGTGAAGACCAAGCGGCCCTCAATGCCAAGAATCTGTTCGATTTCGGGAGTGTGGCGATGGGAGCCGACGCCATAGGCTTCGAAGTTTTCGTTGGCGGAGCAGAAGTGGGTACGTCCGTTGGCGGTACGGCCAGCTCCCGTAACGCCACTGATAGCGTCAACCACGATGACGCCCTGGGAGAAGGGCACGCCCGGCGCGGCAGCAAGCGAGGTTGCCGTGGGGTAGCAGCCGGCACAGGCTACCAGAACTGCCTTGCCCGCGGCATATTCAGCCGCAGCTCGAGCCATTTCCTCCGGATGGGTCTCAGGCTGACCAAAGCAAGCACGCTCCAACAATTCAGGGCTGGTGTGCTCCACCTTGTACCAAGCTTCGAAGACATCCTTGTTGCGCAGACGATAGTCCGCAGAAAGGTCGATGACCGTGATGCCGTGCTCCAAGAACGAAGGGGCACTTTTCATGGCTACCGTGTGGGGCGTTGCCATGAACACCAGATCGCACTCGTAGACCGCAGGGTCGTCGTGACGGGAAAACGCCAAGTCGGTAGCGCCCTGGAATGCGGGATACAGGTGAGCGACTGGCGTGCCCGCATCAGAATTGGAGGTGGCCACATGCAGGTCGAATTCAGGATGTCGCAAGACGATACGCATAAGCTCCGCGCCTGCATACCCTGCTGCTCCGATGATTCCGACCTTCAACATGACTAACCTTTCCTTCGCGTGGTCCATTGCCGCCCCACCAATGCCAAGCCCTGATCAAGCGCTTGCCCTAGACCAAAACCCAAGACGAAGCAGCCATAAAAACAGAGTCGGCATCCGTACATAAAAATAGGTAATGCCCAGAATACCCTTTTTCTGTTACGTGGTTTGGGTGAACTTGCTTCAAACACAAGGACTCCTGCTAGACTGATGCGCATTCCTAAAAGCAGGCTACGTACCTGCCCTAAGCAACGCATTCCTGCACAGTGCAGGCAGAAAAGGAGGCCCCATGAGCAACGAGGGCAAGAAGGTTCGCACCCACTACAAGGGTTACCTGGACGACGGTTCCGTGTTTGACTCTTCCGCAGGTCGCGATCCCCTGGAGTTCGTCTGCATGGCCGGCCAGATGATTCCTGGCTTCGACAAGGCCGTTATCGACATGGCTGTTGGCGAGACCAAAACCGTCCACATCCCCGCAGCAGAGGCCTACGGCGAGCATGACCCCGCCATGGTGCAGTCCGTCCCTGCCGCAAACTTCCCTGGCGCTTCTGAGCTGCCCGTCGGCGAAAAGGTGTGGCTGCAGGGCCCCGGTGGCCAGCCCTTCCCTGCCCTGGTGGTTTCCGTCGATGATGAAAAGGTCGTCTTTGACATGAATCACGAACTGGCTGGCAAGGATCTCAACTTTGACATCCAGCTGGTCGAGGTCCTGGACTAAATTAGCTCCAATATGAGGCGGCCACTGCATGCGAGCGGTGGCCGCCCTTTTCTTGCCTTGGGACCGCAGGCGTCTGTTCGAGACAACAAAAGACTCAGACTGCGGGACCCCTTCGCCCAAGACAAGGCCCCAAAGCTTGCCCAAAACGGGAACCCCTCGCCTGAAGCGCCCCCTCTCCAAGGCAGGGCCTCTTCGCCTGAGATGCCCCTCAATCAAACGAGGTTCTGACAAGCCGCTTCCACAACCAACAAGCGCCCCCAATTCTTCCTTTCCCACATTCGTCAAAATGGGGAACGCCCAAGCGCTACGTTGCCGACTCCTTTTGCAAAGGTTCTGCAAAATGTGAGCACGAAGCTTTTACACACGGACAATGGACCCCTTGCGTAGAATTCGTTTTGCTATGCTATCGGAGCTGGGTTGATTCGACCCTGTGCGCACCAGTTTCTACTGCTGGGCGCACACGCACCGCCTGGCGCCACATTCGAAACTTCACGTTTACTGGAGGGGCAATGGACCTCACCCTCATGGGCTTTATCGACCAGGCAATGCAATACCCGGTCTTGTGGCTCATCATCATTCTCGTTCTTCTTGTCACCACCGTCTCAGGCGCAACCGACGCTCCCAACGCAATTTCCACTGCTGTCGCCAGCCGCTGCCTGAAGCCCAACACCGCCATCGCCCTTGCCGCCGTGTTCAACATGGTGGGCCTTATCGGCATGACCTACATTTCCACCTCCGTTGCCTACACCATGTTCAACATGGTCGACTTTTCGGGCGACACCCACAGTGCCTTAATGGCGGTGCTTGCCGCAATGGTCGCGGCGATCATATGGGGCATAGTGTGCTGGCTGTTTGGCATCCCCTGTTCCAAATCTCACTCACTTATCGCAGGCGTCACGGGTGGAGCCATCGCCATGAACGGCTTTGGCGGCGTGATCCCTGACCAGTGGGCCAAGGTTCTTATCGGCATGGCCTTCTCGCTGATCGCCGGCTTCCTTCTGGGCTGGTTCTTCAACAAGCTAGTCGAAACCGTCTGTCGCAGCATGAATCGCCAACGCACCAACAAGTTCTTCCGTGGCTGCCAGGACGTATGTGCCTGCACCCTTTCGTTCCTGCATGGCGGTCAGGATGGCCAGAAGTTCATGGCCATCGGCATCCTGGGCATTTCGCTTTCCTTTGGCGAATCCGTCCCTGATGCCAGCGGCTTCCCGCTTTGGCTGATGGTCATCTGCTCGCTGGCAATTTCGCTCGGCACCGCCATCGGCGGCAAGCGCATCATCAAGACCGTCGCTGGCATGACCAAGCTCGACATCCACCAGGGCTCTGCCGCCAACTTCTCCACCGTGTCCACGCTGATCACCGCTTCGCTGACCGGCATGCCCGTTTCCACCAGCCACTGCAACAGCTCGGCCATCATGGGTGTGGGCGCTTCCCGCGGCCTGAAAAAGGTGGACTGGGGCATCGCCAAGAACATGATGCTCGCCTGGGTCATCACTTTCCCCTGCTGCGGCGTAATCGGCTTCGTGCTGGCACAGGTATTCATGACGCTTCTGTAGAAAAGCCGGAACCGGTTGAACCCCTGCAGGCACCGCACAAAAGCAAGGTCTTTGTCCTAAAGCCTTCGTGAGCGAGGCTTGATGGCTTTTGCAATCACCCGCACATACGAGCTGGTCGCTCGTGTGGTCGCCAAGTTGACCCCGATTCCGTACCCCCGCTCAGCAGAGGGGTGGTCGCCACTCCTCGTGTGGTCGCCAAGGCTCATGTGGTCACCAAGTTGACCAACCACACGAGGGGTACTCCGTGCGCCATCACACGAGGAGCGCTTCGTTCGTCATTGGCGCTGGCACAAGCAACAAACGCCAATTAGAAGAACCACCCCAAACCGCCCTGAACCGCCCCATATGCTGCTACAAATCCGGAGCTGTGTGATCGCTTCCTAGAAAAGACCCCTTATGCACGTTTTTTCGCTGCGGAAAACGTGCATTTCAAACACAGCGGGCCAAAAGAAGCAGAAAATACCTTGTTATTGCGGCTCAACCCCGTTTTCGAACGATTTTCGTCACTAAAATCGTTCACAAAAGCCACTTTGCAGAACCGATTAACACAGAAGCCAAAAAGTAGCAGAACGGGCAAAGCATCCGCCAAGGCACCAACCGGGACATCGAGCCAATACCCCGTCAGTCCCGCCGACGCTCGATCTTCGAGAGTTTGCCCTGGCTATAAGCACCGCTGGTCTCTGCCCAGCCAATCTCCACTGACACCTGTTCTTCGAGAGGAGCGCCCATGCGTCATGCGAGCTGCGTCATAGCCGACGAATTCGAAGCCGCCACCGTGGCGCAGGTGGCTCGCGAACAGCTGGGCATCGGACGCAAGGCGCTCCGTCACACCAAATACGTGGACGGCGCAATCCTTCTTGATGGACGAGCCGCTCGCAGCGATGACCTTGCCCATGCAGGGCAGACCTTGTCCGTCGCCATCAGCGATGCAGATATCCTGGTAACTCCCTCATCCGTAAGGCCAGAACCTGGCCAGGTCTGCGTGCTCTACCAAGACGAAGACGTGGTGATCCTGAACAAACCCGCAGGCAAGGTGGTGCATCCCCGCGTGGGCAACACTTCTGGCACCATCGCCAATCACCTTGCCTTCTATCTGCAGGAACAGGGAATCAACTGCGGAGCCCACCCTGTCCACCGGCTCGACCGCGGAACGTCGGGCGCTCTGGTGTTTGCGCTCAGTGGATACGCACAGGCACAGCTTCAGCGACAACTCCACAAGAGCTTCCACCGCGAGTACCTGGCTCTCTGCACGGGGCTCATTGACGAAGAATCCCTGCCCGCCAGCAAGGATGGCTGGCACACCATAGAAGCCCCCATTGGCAGGAGAACCGACCGCACCTCTACCACCTTCACCGTGTTGGGCGATGCGCCCTGCGACCCCACCCAGGCAAAGCAGGCAATCACGCACTTTCAGGTACTGGATGCCTTCACCTCCGTCCAAGCAGGCGCCTTGAGCCTGGTGCGCCTGAAGCTGGAAACGGGACGAACTCACCAGATCAGGGTGCACTTGGCGCATCTGGGCCACCCCCTCCTTGGTGATGAGCTCTATGGTGAACCCTCGCCGTATATCCACCGCGCTGCCCTGCACAGCCACCAGCTCTCCTTCCTGCAACCGCTGAAGGGTGCATTCGTCGAGGTCAAGGCCCCCCTTCCTGCGGACATGGCATCCCTGCTGCCACGCTGATGCCTCAGCTGCGCCCCTTATCCTTCGCCCGCGAACCCACCACCAGGCAAAAGGGCGCCTGGGGTAGCCCCAGCCGCGCCCTATCACGCTCAGCTACGCCCAGCACCGCTACTGCCCAGGCGTCACCGACACGCTGATGTCGCAACGGCAGAGGTGATTCCGCTGTCGT
>JAUNOE010000027.1 GCA_030537255.1 Coriobacteriia bacterium | reverse complement strand
GCGCTACAAATCGGGAGATATGCGATCGGCCCCTGGAAATGGGCTCCCATGCGCGACTTTTCGTCATGTGAAACGCCCATTTCGAACACGAAAGGCAAAAAGGAGCAGAAAATGCCCCATTATCGCGACCAATTCTCATTTACGACGATTTTTCGCGGCAAAAATCGTTCATAGAAGGCACTTTCCAGAACCAGATAGCACGAAGGCCAAAAACCAGCACAAACGGAGCAGACGCAAGCGCACAGACGAAAGAACCCGACCAAGTCCCGTAGGACCTGGCCGGGTTCGCTTTGTTCAGTAGCGCCTCATAAAAGCAAGCGAAACGATGCCTGGAATAAGCCCCGAGCCGTCGGGGCAAATCGCCCAACTCGGAGACAAGACTAAGCTTCAAACGGCAGGGAGTCCTTCACCTGCGGACCTCGGCCCCTGCACGGCCCAAGGGCACGACCTAGGCCTGAGCAGCCAGGGAAGCCACCCTGTCCTGATCGATTTCGGCAAAGGGAACGAAGGGGGCGCAATGGTCGGGATGGTCTTCCTGAAGAAACTTCTCCATCCAAATCATGTCAAACCAGCGATCGAATTTGTAGCCACAGCGATAGAAGGTGCCGACCTTGCGATATCCCATGCGGTCATGGAAGAGCTTGCTGGTCTCAGGAGCCTCCTTGCAGGGAGGCTCATGTGTTGCGATGCAGGCATAGGCGTTGGTCACGTTCTGCATGCGCAACACCTCTTCGAGCAAGGTGTACAGACGACGACCCAATCCGCCGCCTTTGAGATCACCACGAAGATAAACGGAGGTCTCGATGGAGTGGTGATAGGCCCTGCGAGGACGGAAGAAGCCCGCATAGCAATAGCCCACCACTTCGCCTTCCACTTCGGCGACGAAGTAAGGATGGGTCTTCAACGTGTTTTCGATGCGACCGCGAAATTCCTCGACCGTAGGAATGTGGGTTTCAAAGGTGATGCAAGTATCTCGAACGTAGGGGGTGTATATCGAACGGATGGCCTCTGCGTCAGCGACCGTTGCAATACGAATTGTTGCGTCCTTTGCATTGAGCATGTCTTTCCCCCTAGAAGATCGAAGTGGAAGTAGAAGTCGTGATGGGCATAACGGAATCGCCGCTAGAAATCAGGAGGGCGACCGTGGCAAGCCACATAATCAGCCCGATGATGATACCCGCAATCGAGCAGTTTCGACCAGCCCGAGACGCATTTGGTCCAAAATTCTTACGATCCTTGCTGGCAAAGTTCAGGCCAATGCCGCCAAGTATCCAGGCGACAAGCGGGCTGATGAAGCCAAACACGATGGAAAGCACGCCAAGAACCAACGAAGAAGTCTCGTGATTCTTGACGGGAGGCATGCCCATCCCGGGCTGCCGATAGGGAGCCTGACCGGGCTCAGAACTCAACCAAGTCTGCTGAGGATGCGCCTGGTAGGGAGGCTGCGAAGGAGGCTGCTGACCCCCGCCACAGGGATCCGACATGGGCGCCCCCGCCGAAGGAGGCTGCTGGCCTGGCTGAGGCTGGCCCGAGGGCGGCACGAAGGCCGGGCTCGATGGATTCACGGGCTGCTGGCCCGCTGGCTGCGCCGGTTGGCTTGGCTGCGCCGGCACCTGCTGGCCGGCTTCGGGCGACTGGCCCTTCCGTTCTTCTGGCATTGTTCCCCCTTGCTCCTCTTCAAAGTGGAAAGTGTTATATCACAGCACCACCCAGGCCTTGTCACGCCTGAGCGAACCAAAGACAAACCCCATGAACCACGAACCGGATTCATGGGGATATGTCCAATGACCCCTTACGGCAGGCCACCGCAAACGCACACTAGCGAAGTTGCACCGCATGCTCAATGTGGTCGATGCACAGCTGAGAAAAGACGTTCACATCGGGAGACTCGTTACGCAATAGGTAATACTGAGCCGTCATGAGCACCGTTCCCGTGACGGCAGCTGCCGTGAATTCAAGGTTCAAGTCGGCGCGGACGGATCCCTCTTCGATGCCCCGCCGAAGCAAACCAACGATAATGACGGAAAGACGCTCTTCCGCCGTGCGCATTTCGTCACTCCACAGGCGATCTTGACGCCAGAGCTCGTTCAGGACAAAACGTGCGGCCTCTCGATTGTCAAAGATGCTTCGAGCAAAATCGTGGATGATCGCGCTCATTGCATCATGCGGACTCTGAGCCGTATCGACATCTGCCTCAAACCTGGCAATCAGCTGATCAAGCACAGCCAGAAGGACCTGCGTAGCGATGTCGGCCTTGGTCTTGAAGTAGTAGTAGACCACGCCCTTCGACACTCCGGCTTCCTCGGCAATGGTGTCGACCGTTGCCGCGGTGTAGCCCTTCGTGCCAATCACTTTAACCGCTGCGGAGAGAAGGGCCTGACGAGTCGCCTCGGACTTGGCCCTCCCCTTTCCTTTGATGATACCCATGATGCGTCTCTCCTACAGATCAAGCAGGGGATGGATGTCTGCCATGGTGACATAGCGCTTGGCATACGCCGTAGCCACCGTGAGCAGGAAGGCAACCGCACCAAAAGCCAGAACGATAAGGGCATCGAGGCTTGCCGGGAAGGTACCGACGCCGGTCATCAATTGACGCAGGGCCTCGACCACATAGGTCATAGGCAGGCAGGGATTCAGCACGTTGAAGAAGTCGGGCTCCATCATGATGGGGAACGTGCCTGCCGAAGAAGTCAGCTGCAGGGTAAGAATGACAACCGCAATGAAACGACCGGGGAAGCCGAAGGCTGCTACCAGGAACTGCACCATTGCCGTGAAGCACATTGCCGCAACGATTCCCATTGCGTAATACCCCACCACGTTGTTGATCTGCGCATGCAGGCCAAACTGAACGAAGGCCTGAGCAATGACGGTCGACGCGATAGAGAAGCACACCATGGGCAGGTAGCTGGCAATAGCGTTGACGAAGGGATTTGCCCCCGACAGAGCCAGGCGAGCATTCAGGCTACGGAACAGGAAGCAGTTGAAGATCGCACCGACCCAGACGCCCAGGGCGATGAAGAAGGGTGCGAAGCCCGTGCCGTAGTTCTCGACGTTGGTGTAGTTCTCCTCGTTGAGCTCGACGGGCTCAGACATCATTTCCTTCTTGGCGGTAACCTCGGAGTCCGAATAACTCATCTCGCTGACGCCATCAGCCAAGCCGTCGTGCAGTTCGGCAGAGCCATCCTTCGCCGTTTTTAAGCCGTCGGTCAAGCTGCTGGAGCCCTCGGCAAGCTGGCTTGCGCCATTCGAAATCTTCGAGGCACCAGAAACCGCAGTGGGAGCGCTCTCGGAGAGCTGTTTGGTACCCGATGCCAGCTGATCAATGCCGCCAACCAAGGTGGGCGTTGCCTGATTCAGCTGGTCCATGCCCGCAGACAAGGTGCCCGCACCCGTGTTAAGCGCAGCTGCACCGGATGCCAATGCCGTAAGGCCGGTAGCCTTCGTGGAGCCGCTTGCTTCGCTACCCACCAAAGACTCAAGTCCCTCGTGGATGGAAGTCGCACCTGCGGAAAGGGCCGTCAGACCCGTGGACTTCTTGGAGCCCACACCCTTGGTTCCCACCAGGTCACTTGCGCCGGCGGAAAGCTTGCTTGCGCCGGCGGAAAGGGCCGTCAGACCCGTGGCAGTAGGCTTGCCATCGCTTCCAACGGTCACATAGCCCTTAAGCTCACGGGAGCCTGCAATCAGGGTCTTTTCAGGGTCGGTCGTGTCGCTGCCCAGGGCATTCACCGCGTCGGTGAGACCTGCAGAAAGATCATTAGCGCCAGCGGCCAATGAGCTCAAGGAACCCGCCTGGGCACTCATGCCCTGAACCGTCTTGCCGACGGTGGCAGCGGTCTTGCTGGCACCAGATGCCTTGGAAGAAGCGTCGCTCAGATCAATGCCCGATACGTCCTTCTTGGCCTGAGAGACCTTATCGGCAGCATCAGAAACCTTGCCCGACGCATCTGAAACCTTGCTTACGGCAGAAAGCGAGCTCGTCGCAGCCTTGGCGGAGGCGTTTGCCGCATCGGCCTTGCTTGCCGCCCCCGTTGCAGCAGAGGAAGCAGTACCTGCTGCCGAGGCTGCCGAGGCTGCCTTGCTTGCCGCATCGGACGCATGAGACTTGGCAGAAGAAGCGCTTTCCTTCAGCGCCTTGAGCTGAGATTCCGTCAGAACATAAACCTCGTCACCATCCACTGTGGTCTTTTTGCTGACCTTGCCTAGTTCGTCGGAGACCTTGTCTGCGGCATTTGCTGCCGAATCCGCCTCGGACTTGGCCTTTGTTGCATCGGAGTCAACCGAAGAAATCCTGGACGCGGCTTCATCGGCAGCATCCTTGGCGGACTTGGACGAATTTGCCACATCGTTCACGTCCGCAGTGATTGCCGTCACGCCGTCAGAAGCGGTCTTCAGGGGGTCCTTGACGTCATCGAGCGCGCTCGAGGCAGAATCAAGGGCCGCCTTGGCATCATTCACGGAAGCTTCGGTGCTCTTGATGGCAGCGGAGGTATCACCCGCCGCGCTCGAAAGGTCCGAAGAGGCGGAGCCGAGACTCGTAAGCAGGTCCGTCAGAGAAGAGCCAACGCCAGAAAGCTTATTTGCAATGGTTGCGGCACCAGCCTGTGCAGCCAAGAGACCCGAGCCCTTGTCCGTCACCGTGCCCGATGCGTCCACCTTAGGGCTTGAGCCCTTCAACTTAACGAGGCCATCATAGACAGAGGTTGCCCCAGAGAGAGCCTTGGAAGCACCCGCATCAAGGGTGGACGCGCCGTCCTTGAGGTCGGTTGCGCCCTGGAGTGCGCTAGCGGCGCCCGTGTCCAGGTCGACCGACCCCTCCTTCAGAAGCGTCGCTCCCATCAACGCGGTGGTTGCGCCAGACGAAAGATCGCTCGAACCATCCTTCAAGTTGCTTGCACCATCGGCAAGCTGCTGGGTGCTGTCCTCAAGCGTTGCAGTTCCTGACTTCAGCTGGCCAGCACCATCGGAAAGCTTTTTGGCGCCAGACGACAGCCTCTTCAAACCGGCCTTCAGCTCATCAGAGCCGTTAACCAACGTATAGAGATTCGTGGTGATCTTGCCCGAACCCTCTTCTGCGTCAGAGAGGCCGTCATAGAGATCGAGTGCGCCATCCACGGCGTCCTGCAACTGGTCGCCTGCGTCGTTGATGCCGTCAAACACCGTGCCAAAGTATTCCTCGACCACTGATTCGTTGACCTTCTTCACCAGCTTTTCCCAGGCCGTAGCACCAATTTGACTTGCCAGCATATTGGCCGACTTGTCATAGGTCACCGTGATCTTGCCCTTCTTGGGGTCATCGGTGTCCGCGGAGGCGATCTGTTTGGAGAAGTTCTTGGGCAAGGTGCAGATCATGTAGTAGTCGCCGTTCTTCATGCCCTCCTTTGCTTCCTTTTCGGACACAAAGTGCCAGCCCAGGCTTTCGTCGGCTGGCTGGTCTTTGAGGCGCTGCACCACTTCGTCGCCGAGGTTGCGCTGTTCGTCATTAATGGTGGCACCCTGGTCGTTATTGACCACGGCAACGGGAACCTCGTCCAGATGGGCATAAGGGTCATAAAATGCCGACAGATAGAAGCCGGCAAAGATGACGGGAATCAGGATGACGCCCGCCAATGCGATTTTCATGGCAGTCGTGGCAGTGGTGTTCTTTGCCATCATTGCCGCGAAGCGTGCTCCACGAAAGGCCATAGCTACTAGCTCCTTTCCAGGGCAATCGCCTGATCGGCGTCAGCGGCGAAGCTCGGCTCGGTCAGGGCGACCGCAACGATCATGTTGCGATCATGGGCAAGGTTACGAAGAAGGTCCAGAAGCTCACGCGTCTGGGTGTGGCTCAGGCTATGCTCCACGTCGTCGACCACCAGAATCTTGGGGTCGTTTGCCATACCAAGGGCAATGCCGAAACGAACCAATTCGGGCTCAGAGAGTTCGCGGACGCGCATATCGCAAAGGTGACCCAATCCCCAAGAATCCAGATACGCCCTGACGTCAGCCTTGCGATGGGGCTTCTTGAAAAGCTCGAGCTCCGCCGCCGTGACCGCGCGAACATGCAGATTGGTCTCCACGTCGTTCAGCCCATGGAACAGGCCCAGACCCGCCAATCGGCGCACCTTGTGACCTCCCTTGGGTAGAGCGTGACCATCGATGGTCAAGGAACCACGGTTGAAGCGCATGCGACCAGCGAGAGTCAAAACCAAAGGCGTCTTGCCGGCGCCGTGTTCTCCGGTAACGGCAAGAAAGGTGCCCAGAGGCACCTCAACGTTTACCCCCGTGAAGGGAGTGCCCAGGGGGCTCTTGAGGCCCAGATCCTTGGCAATGATGAAGGGCTTCTCCTCCATCCGGACAGTGTCTTCGGCGTCCAAGAGGGACTCCTTCCGTTTTGCAGAGATCAGCCAACGAAGACAAGCACCTGTTCTTCGTTTTTGACTGACCAGTCAGTCAGTTTTCATGACCATACTGCACAATGCGGAAGTCAGCTTCAAGGTTTTGGAGAGCCTTTTTCATCGTTGCAACACACAAATCCATAGCTTCAAGTGGCTAATGAAACAGGGGCGCCCAATGTGTTCAATTATTGAGATCTTCCTAGATGGCGGGCAGCCAGAAGCGCTAGCGCACCTTTGCAATATTGATGGCGGCAACTGCCAGAGCACAGATTGCCGACAAGCCAAATGCCAGCTGATACCCCAGTGCCGCAGAACCTGCCGCACCTGAGGCAGAGGTCACAAAGAAGACCGCGATTGCCGTCGCGAAAGAGGCCGCCGCCTGACGCACCACGGTCGCGAAAGAGGAAGCATCACTCGTCATAGGACCTGGCAAGTCCCCCATCGACCAGGTGTTCATAGGGCTGATCAAGCAGGAGACACCTGCCTGACGGACACCCTGCAGCACCACGATGAGCCAGAAGGGCATGTCCACGTCAGCGGCAACCATCGGAACGGCACCAGCAACCAAAAAGACGCTGGCAACGCACACCACGGGACGTGCGCCAAATCGGTCGCACGCAAAGCCCGCAACGGGATTGCCCACCAGGGCCACCGCAGCTCCTACCAACAGGGCAAAGCCGGCATCAAGCGCGCTGCCCCCCTGCACGTTCTGGATGAACAGAGGCGTAATCAAGGTCACGCACATAAAGCTCGCCCACAGCAAGTTCATTGACCAAAATCCCGCACGGTAGCGCCACGAATCCATGATCCTCAGATCAATGAGCGGATGGGCAACCCTGCGCTGGCGGCGCAAGAACAGGCCAAAGAAGCCTGCTCCAAGCACGACGGGGCCCCAGACCAGCACGTGCACCAAGCCAAAGGAAGAAGCGTTAGAAAAACCCAACAACAGGCCACCTAGACCAAAGGTCGAAAGAAGCAGGGAGACGAAGTCCAATCGTGCGGTTGGGTCCACCTCATCTTCCCCGCGCGAAAGCAAGACCGAGCAAAGGCTCAACACCACGGAAAGCACTAGAAGCGCAGCAAAGAAGCTACGCCACCCCCAAAGGTCAACGAACAGGCCGCCTACCGTTGGGCCAACGTTGGGTGAAAAGCCCATGGCAATACCTGCGATGCCCATAATTCCACCGCGTCGCTCGGGCGGAAAGCTTTGCATGATTACGCTCATCAGCATGGGAACCGTGATTCCTGCGCTGATTGCCTGCAATACACGGCCTACCACCAGAATCTCGAAACCTGGCGCCATCCAGTCAATGAGGCTTCCCACGAGCATGAGCAGCGCACACGAAACAATAACCTTCTTCAGGGCAAAGCGACGCATCAGGAAGGGAACGACGGGAACTGCGACCCCCAAAACCAGCATATAAATGGTGGTTGCCCACTGGCCTTGCGCAGTCGTTACGCCAAGGTCCTGACTTACCGAGATGAGCATGGCGTTCAAAGCCGTTTGAGACAGGTTGCCCAAGCATGAAATGGCAATGATGACCGCAATCAGGGCAATGACGCCCCTTTGCGCAGATTTCGTAGCCATGCTCACACAACACCTTTCCAAGCCGTGTTCAAACTGGGAAAACGATACCATTCAGCACGACGGAAAGCAGGAATAGACAGGAAAGCAGCCATGCCAAAGGTCAACAGGAACAGCCAGACATTCAAGGCAGCAAGCTGGGCAGCCGTTGCCCTCATGTTGATACTCATCTTCTGGTTTTCGGCGCAAACCGGAGAAAACCTCAACGAAGACCTGGGGCTTGTCTCCCAATTCAAAGCCTGGCTTGCCGCAAGTGCCGCCACGCTTTTCGGAGCCCCCATCGACGTCTCTCCCGTTGGCCACTTCACGGAATACCTCGTGCTTGGCGCCTGCCTTGCAAATGCGCTCTCGCTCCCCAGCAGTAAAGCGGCGCTTGCAAAGATCTCCCTATCCACGACGCGCTTGCTCGCCAGCACCACCCTTCTATGCAGCCTGTACGGCGTAAGCGACGAGCTCCACCAGATCTTTACCCCAAACCGCTCATGCGACCCCGTCGACTGGCTGGTCGATACCGTGGCCGCATTCCTGGGAGCACTCATCATCTGCCTTGCGCTTAAGCACGGCTCACGCGACCAGCGCGCCAGCTAGCCTGCCCGCCACCTACCCGCTGCTCGCACCAAACCCAAGACAAACATGACGAAGGGGCCCCACGAAAGGGCCCCTTCGTCGTTCACACTCCCCTGGGGAAGGGGGCGGCCAGATGTCCGCTATTGCACGATTCGGGACACCCAGCTCTTGTCTTGGCCTGAAGGGCGCAGCTCCCACAAAGGGGGCGAAGCGAGCACGCGGAGCTGGAGGACTCCTGCGAATGATGAAGAGGTAGATCAGAAGGATCCCCCTCGAGGAGCTCTTTGCCCCTTCAGAAGTTAACCATAGATAACTTAACCCGCCACTAGATACCTGTCAACAGATGTTCCCAAAGAAGTTTCCTTAGGCTAATTTTTTTCTAGCAGACGCGCCTTTGCCCCCCTTGGGGCACTGCTCCAATCCGCGAACGCAACAAAAAGGGCCCGCATCACACGAGCCCAAACGCAAACACGCCCTCTGTACTCCAGCGGCACTGCCCCAAGGAAGACCCCAGCCATACAAGCAAGCGCACATAGAGGGAGCCGGATCCGTTCGACCTTGGCACGACTCTTCGTACCCTCTGGCTTACTAGCGATCCGACTCCCAGCGCGGCCCGCAAGAGGGGTATTGCTGCCGCGGAGACCGAAGGCGGCCTCTTCGTTCTTTATTATGGCACGTCAGAGGTCCATTTGCCGATAAACTTAACGCAATTAATAGGCTGTTCCTATGATTTTATTTGCGGAGATGGTGGTAGATGTCCCTCACCACGATGACGCTCAGCACGAAGGCGCTGACGAACATCACGACGGCCAAAACAGGCAAGCCACACACGGTCGGCATGCCTTGAATCGAGCTAATGAGTGCGCCCGCCACCAGCAGACCCGCGATCATCAGACCCATAGTCATGCGGTTCACGATGCGCGAAAGATTGGCAAAGGGCTCCTCGGAACCCAGCATGTTCATGTTCACTTTCAGCTGGCCGCGAGTCAGCATACGCATCATTTCGCCCGAATAGGAGGCAGCCGTGCTCAAGCCCTCGCCTGCCGACCTCAGCTCCAAGACCAGTTCCTCCAAGGACTGCTTCAATACGTCGGGCCTTGCCTGCGTACGACGAAGCCTCCGGTTAATGATGTCAGCGATGTTGAAGCTTCCCACGTAGGCCAAAACCGTGCCCTCCAGCGTTACCAAGGAGCGGGAAACCGCCGTCACCGAAGAAGGCAGGGTCACCTTGCACTGACGCGTGAGCGCAAGGATATCGGTTAGAAAGGCACCGATGTCAATGTCGGCAACATCGCACGAAGCATAGGAACCCAAAACGTTATCAAGCTCGGACAGCAGACGCGGATGGTCTATGCCGTTGATATCCACGTCGACGGCAAACGAAATGAGGGCATCCTTCAGATCACCTGCGTTTTGAGTACCGACCGCCTTGATGATTTCCCCGAAAGCCGCGCGGTCACGCGGACTCAAGCGCCCCATGATGCCCAAGTCAAGGTAGACGATCTTGCCGTCCTTGATGACGATGTTCCCCGGATGCGGGTCAGCGTGGAAGAATCCGTCGTCAAGGATCTGCTTGGCAAAGTTGTCCATCATCTTGTCACCGATTTCGGACAGGTCGTAGCCCGCCTCGATGATGCTCTCGGTGTCGTTGATGGAAAAGCCGTCGATGTACTCCATAACCAGGACGTCGGGCGTGCAGTACTCAAGATAGGGCTCAGGGCACGAAACGAAGGGGACGTCCTTGTTCAAGAGGGCGAATTCCCTCAGGTTTTCCGCCTCACGCGTGAAGTCGGTTTCCTCGATGAAGGCAACCCACAGCTCCTCGACCACCGCATGAAAGTCGAGCATCTGATCTCCGCGGAAGAAGCGTTCGAGATGATGCACCAACGAACGCAGAACGTCGATGTCCTGCGCCATGATCATGCGAACGCCAGGGCGTTGAACCTTAACGGCAACTTCGTCGCCGTTCAGCAAGACCGCCTTGTGCACTTGCGCCAACGAGGCGCTGCCTAGGGGCTTGGGGTCAATCGACTTGAAGATGCGACCTCGACGATCGCCATACACCACGTCAAGCGCCTCGACCACCTTTTCGAAGGGAAGCGGCGTCGTGTTTGCCTGCAGGTGGGACAGCTCGTCGCAATAGGCCTGAGGAAGAATCTCGGAACGGGTGGACAAGACCTGGCCGATCTTCATGAAGGTGGGGCCTAGGTCTTCCAGGATTGCGCGGAACTCGGCAGGTGTGATGCCCTTCATCACGTCATGACGACGCACGATGCGCAGGATTTCTCGCATGCGCATCGTGCGGTTTTTCCTCGTGAGCTCGAAGCGCTCCTCGTAGGCGATGGTTTTGGCGTTGAAGACCTTGTTGATCAGGGGGTTTTCAGCCATAGGAATCGAAATGACCCTTACTCGGCGCTCTTGTCTGCGTCAGCGGCAGGCTCGGCGTCGTCGCAAACCTCGGCCTCTGCCACCTCTGCAGCTGAGGCATCAATGTCGGTTGCGATCTTCTGGATACGCTCGACGAAGGCTGCTCGATCCTCGGGGGACATAGCCTTCATGCGCGCCTCGATGGAAAGCTCCTCGATAGGAGACACGAAGCCTGCAGCCCGAGCCGTTGCAGCGCGAGCAGCATCACCTGCCAAGGAGGACACGTCCTTGGCGGTCTCGGTTGCCGTGGCGGCAGCATCCTTGGCTGCTGCTTCGGCCTTGTGCTGAAGTTCGTCACTGAAGGCCTTGCCCTGCTCGAGCGAAATCTGACCCTGCTCAATGAGCTTGTCGATGGTTTCCTTTGCCTTTTCGTTGGTAATGGACAGGGCGCCAATACCTGCCAGGAAGATGTCTTGCAAACCAGCCATGATTTCCCCTCTCATGTTGCCTGCCCCAAGGCTCCATGCCTTAGGGCCGTTCGTCCAACCCCTCACGGACGAACTTGTTCTTTGGCTTAATGATACCCCCTTTTACCTGGAGGGAGAGCCTGAAGCCCGTCCCCTCAAAAGCCCCAAGAAAAAGGAACCTCCCGAAAGAATCGGGGGTTCCTTGCAAGAATGTTGGACGTCGTCTAAGGCGTGACTAGAGCGCTCCTTCTTGCCTCTTACTTCTTACGACCAAACCAGCGAGGCTTCTTCTTGAACCCGCGTTCTTCGGCGTCGGCCACCACGGCGTCCATTACCTGAGTGGGCCCAGAGGAAATGCCCTTCGAAGAAGTCGCAGAGGCGACGGATGCATGCCTGCCTTTGGTCGCGCCGTCTTGTGCCACCTCGCCAGCAAGCGCAGCTGCGGGTCTTGCGGCATGCGAACCCCGCAGTGCCTCCAAGAGGGCCTGTGCGTCGCCCGGGTCGTCGTCAATGCTTTCGTCGCCCAGATCAACCTCGCGCGGCTGCTTGCGATACAGCAGGTCGTACATGATGGGGACCACATAAAGCGTAGTGAAGGTTGCGTACAGCAGGCCGCCGGCAACCACCAGCGCCATACCGCGTTCCATGGATGAACCAACCTGCGTGCTGACGATCATGGGGACCATGGCCAGGATGGTGGTAAGCGCGGTCATCAGGATGGGGCGCAAGCGGGTACGGCCCGTAGCCACCAGGGCATCACGCTTTTCCAGACCACCGATGCGAAGCTGATTCACGTAGTCGACAAACACGATGCCGTTGTTAACCACGGTGCCCATTAGGACCGCAAAGCCCATCAGCGAAAGCATGGTCAGCTGCTCATTGGCCGCCCACAGGCCAATGAAGCCACCGGTAAAGGCCAGGGGCACCGTGAACAGAATGATGAAGGGCGAAAGCAGGCTCTGGAATTGGGCGACCATGACCAGGTAAATCAGGACGAAGCCCAGCAGCAGCAACAGAAGCATCTGCTCGATCATGGTGTTGATGTTCTCGATTTCGCCTGCCGTGGTGACGGAATAGCCCTCGGGAATCTCGAGCGTGTCCAGTTTCTCCGTCAGCTGGCGAGACAGCAGCGCATTGTTGTAGCCGTCCTTGACGTCTGCGGTGACGGTCATGGTGCGCTGCCCATTGAGGTGGCTCACGGTAGGAGAGGCCGTAGTTTGCTCAACCGTGGCAAAGTCGCGCAGCTTGTAGGTCTTGGTCTTGGTACTGCCGTCTTCCTGGGTCTGATCGATCTTGATCTTCGTGTTGAGCAAGTTCTCCTTGGTGACCGATGCGGTCTTGTCCACGACTGTCACGTCAACATCGGTGTCGTTCATCGTGATCTGCGTTGCATCAGTCGATTCGGAAACCTTGCCAGAAAGGTCGGAATACAGCTGAGCGACGGTATAGCCCGCCTTCGTCAGCTTGTCGCGATCGATAGCCAGATGGAGTTCCTTGCTGGCGTCCTCCATGCCGTTTTCGACCTTCTCGTAACCCTCGACCTGCTTGACCACCTTCATGACCTTGTGTGAAAGCTTTTCGAGCTCGTCAGCGTTGGGTCCCGAAAGAGTCAATGAAAGGCCGCTGCCCATCATGGACGACATCGAGCTGTCGCTGGCAACTGCCTCCACGTCAAGACCGGTCACGTCGGCTGCGATTTGCTGAATCTGGTCCCTAATGGCAAACACCTGCTCTTCGGTGGTCACCTTTTCAGGGTCGGTCTGAGCGTAGAACTGCAACGACGTGACGAACTTGTCGCTAGCCTGGGCTGCATCACTCGAAACGGAGCTCACGGCCACCGTTCCGTCCATGGCGCCCACCAAGGTAAGGCCATCAATCTTCATGGAGCGCTCCATGATTTCATCGGCCATCTGATAGGCGTCATCCTTTTCGGTATCGTCATCAAGCTGAAGCGGCACCGAGATAGTCTTGGTGGTCATGTCAGGAACCATGGTGATGCCCATGTTTACCACACCCGCAACGGACACGACCAAGAGGACCGTAGCAAGGCCCAATGGCACCACCTTGTGACGCAGTGCCCAAGCAAGAGATCGGCCGTAAAGCTCCTGCACCTTTTCAAAGGCATGATTGGGCTTGGGCTCATAATTCTTGAACACCATGGAGCTCACAGCGGGAACCAGGGTGAGCGCAACCACCAGCGAAGCGCACAGAACATAGGCAATGGTCAGAGCAAAAGGCATAAGCATCTGGTTGACCATGCCCGTGGTGAACACCATGGGAAGGAACACGCAGATGGTGGTCAGGGTAGAAGCAACGACTGCTGCCGTAATCTGCTTTGCGCCCTGCACAGCCGCACGAGCAGCAGGAATGCCGCGGCTACGCAAACGATAGATGTTCTCCATCACGACAACCGAGTTATCCACCAACATACCGATGGCGATGGAAAGGCCGCCCAGGGACATGATGTTCAGGTCGATGCCCGTGAAGTACATGATCAGCAAAGCCAGAAGCACACTGAACGGAATCGAGAAGGCAACGATGACGGTAGGCTTCCAGTCACGAAGGAACAGGGCCAGCACCACGATGGCCAAGAGTGCGCCCAACAGCAGCGACTGCAAGACGGTGGAGATGTAGTTGTCGATGGCGGCGCCCTGGTCGGACATGACCGCAATGGTCAGGCCGGGATTGGCCTGCTCAAGGCTAGCGATCTGGTCCTTGACCTGGTTCGACACCTCAGACGTCGATGCTGTGGAGTTCTTGAAGACGCTGATCATGACGCCATCTTCGCCATTGACCTTCATGTAGGAGTCACCCACGTTGTCCACGGTGGTAACGTCAGCCACGTCAGACAAACGGATGTTGCCAACGCCATCAATGCGGGTCAGAAGCAGGTTCTTAAGCTCCTTGGAGCTGGTGATGTTGTCGCCCACACGCAGCAGCCACTGGTTATCGTCCTTGTCGTCAACGTAGCCGGCAGGCATGCTGAAATTCTGGGCCTTGATCATCTGGGCGAGCGTTGCCTTGTCGACGAGCTTGTCGATGTTTGCATTCTTGAGGGCCGTCTTACGAGCTTCCTTGTACTGCTTTTCGGCTTCCTTGAGCTGGGACTTGCTGGAGGCCAGGGCTGCTTCGCTGTCGGCAATCTGAGCCGCGCCATCAGCAAAGCCCGTAGCTGCGGAAAGGCTGCCCGTAGTGGTCTGAGACTTCGTCTCGGTCAGCTTGGTCAGGCCGTCGCTGGCTTTCTTCTGGGCCGCCTGAGCCTCCTGGACCTGCTTGTTCAAAGCATCGATCTGGGCCCGAATTGCCGCCTTCTCCTCTTCGGTGGTGGCGGCCTCCATCTGGGCCTCAAGGGACTTCGACTGAGCCTGAAGGGTTGCAATCTGTGAAGCATACGCTGATGCCACCGACGTCTGGCCTGCGATGCCCGCCGTCAGCTGAGAGTCGGCCTTGCCGAGTTCGTCAAAGGTCTTGTCCTGCTTCTTCTGCAGCTCCTTCTTTGCCTTCTTCAGCTGAGATTCGGCGGACGCTACCTGAGATTTGCCCTTGTCGATTTCTTTCTTGGAGTCATAGAGCTTGCTGTTCACATGAGAAAGCAGCTTGTTGTTGATCTGCTCGATCTTGTCATCATCGAGACGAACCTCGACCGACTTTTCGGCGCTGCCCGTGGTAGAAGCATCGGCCACGCCGTCGACGCGCTCAAGGGCCGGCACCACGGTTTCGTCAACAAAGGACGAGGTCTCGTAGATGTCATGTTTGTCGTAGGAAACGGACAGGTACATGCTTGCCATCATGTCCATGCTCATTTCCATGAGATTTGGCGTGCCTACTCCGTCAGGCAAGCTCGAAGAAAGCTCGTTGACGGCACTCGACACTTTGACCATGGCGGAATCCATGTTGGTTCCATCCTGGAATTCCAGAAACACCATGCTCACGTTGTCGGAGCTCGTGGAGTGAACCTTGGAGACGCCGCTGACGGTAGACAGCTTGCTTTCGAGCACGTCCGTCACTTCGTCCTCGACCTTTTCAGCGCTCGCACCAGGGTCAGTGGTAATGACCGCCAGATAGGGAATGTCCATATCGGGCAGAAGATCGGTCTTCATCTTTGACAGTGAGACGCCTCCCAAAATGAGAGACACAATCACCATGACGATGATGACGTAGGGGCGCTTTACGCTGAATCGACTGAGCATGGAGCACGTGCTTTCTAATTAGTCATCTTGTGTTTTGACCAGGGTACAGCATATGCAAGCAACTTTGAGACCACACAAAGAAGGTCTCCACCCCTAAGGACGCAAATCTCCCGCAGGGCCCCTGGCCAAGCCAAATCATAAGGAAATGCAAGATAGCTGAGAACCTTAACTATTTATTGACTTATTCGAAATGATTCCATAGTTGCTTCCACGGTTTCTTCATCAGGGCAACCCCATCGGCCAGAGACGCATCCCGAATCAGGCGAGCTTTCAGGTTGTCATCGGAACAACGGAACGGCACTACAAAGCCCCAGCAATGAAGGGGTTTTCGCCTCATTGCTTTTATAAATGTTGCCTGACGGCGGCAGCCGAAAGGAGTATCCTTGAGGTGACCTGAAATGACACCGGGGCGCAGCAATTTCCGCAAAAATTGTCGCCCCGACCATTTCGGGTAGTTTTGTTTTTTGGGGCAA
>JAUNOE010000026.1 GCA_030537255.1 Coriobacteriia bacterium | reverse complement strand
TAAAACATCGGTGAAAAAACACTGCTTAGTGGCGTCGTTGCGCACCCTTGGAACATAGATGCTGGTAAACTGCTGACAACTAGAAACATACGACATAGAGAACAGAGGTCTTTTATGCTCGTCAACGCAACCGCAATGCTGCAGGCCGCCGAGCGCGGCCACTACGCAATCCCTGCGTTCAACACCAACAACCTTGAATGGACCCGCTCCATCCTGACTGCCGCTGAGGAAACTCAGTCTCCCGTCATCATCGAGTGCTCCGCTGGCGCTGCCAAGTGGATGACCGGCTTCGAAGTAGTTGCCGACCAGGTCCACACCATGGTCGAAACCATGAACATCACCGTTCCCGTCGCCCTGCACCTTGACCACGGCACCTACGAAGACTGCTTCAAGGCCATCAACGCTGGCTTCACCTCCATCATGTACGACGGCTCCCACGAAGACTTCGAGACCAACGTCGCTCGCACCAAGGAGCTCGTCGAGCTCGCTCACGGCAAGGGTATCTCCATCGAAGCTGAGGTCGGCGGCATCGGCGGCACCGAAGACGGCGTCACCTCCAATGGCGAACTGGCAGATCCCGCTCAGTGCAAGGCCATCGCAGACCTGGGCATCGACTTCTTGGCTTGCGGCATCGGTAACATCCACGGCCTGTACCCCGACAACTGGGCTGGCCTGTCCTTCGACCGCCTGTCCGAAATCAAGGAGCTCGTTGGCGACCTCCCTCTGGTCCTCCATGGCGGCACCGGCATCCCTCAGGATCAGGTCGCAAAGGCCGTCTCCATGGGCGTTTCCAAGATCAACGTCAACACCGATCTTCAGGTTGTCTTCGCCAAGGCCGTCCGTGAGTACATCGAGGCCGGCAAGGACCTCGAGGGCAAGGGTTACGACCCCCGCAAGATCATGAAGCCCGGCACCGACGCCGTCGTTGCTCGCGCCAAGGAACTCATCGAGCAGTTCGGCTGCGCTGGCAAGGGTTGGGACAAGTAAGCCACACCCAAGCTGCTAGCGCATACACGAAAGAAGGGCAGGAAGCACCAAGCTTCCTGCCCTTCTTTTTTCGTCCCATTTGCCAAGCAGGGGATGGAGCACCTGTCCCCAGACCTGTCAGATGAGCACCTAGGGCACCCACATCCCGAACGAATTAGGAACCTCAGGAACACATGGATCAGGCAAGCTCAGCGCGCCAGTCCAAGGGCGCCAAAGGTCCCAAGCAACACAAATGCGGGGTGCCAACCTCATCGGTCGGCACCCCGCCTTGTCCTGGCATCCCCTAATAGCTAGAGGATGCCGGCTCCCTTCTCTCTTGCAAACCGAGCGCTAGTTACGCTTGCGGCGGGAGCTGAAGTAAAGAACCAGTCCGCTGATAGCGGCAAGTGCAGCCACTGCAACAGCGATGGGGCCAAGAACGTCTCCGGTCTGAGCCATGACGCTTGCGGGCTCAGCAGGCTCATCCTGGTCATCATCGCCAGCCACGGGCTCCTCAGGAGCGATGGGCTCCTCGGGCTCCTGGTAGGCATTAACGAACTCGGCAGCATCGGCGCCATCCAGCTTGTGGGTGACTCCCAGCGTACCGTCGCCGTTATCGACAACCGTGGTGTTCACCGTGTACGTGCGCTCGTCATAGGTGATGCCCTCGGCGTCGCCTTGTACCTCACGCAGCACATAGGTGTACTCGCCAGGCTCGTAATAGGTGATGGGGCTCAGCACGACTTCGCCATTGGCGGAGTTGATGCCGCTTGCCACCACTTCGTCATTCTCGACGAGCTCGAAGCTGAATTCGCCGGCCTTCATGTCACGGCCTTCGAGGCTCTTGGTGACCTTCACCTGGTCGGTGACGCTGGAGTCGGTAGGCTCGGTCTTGTACGTGTTGTTGAACACGGCAGACTCGACACCTTCGAGCTTATGCGTAGCAATAAGCTCGCCTTCGCCATTGTCAACGATAGAGGTCTTCACCGTGTAAGTCGTGCCGTCGTAGGTGACGCCAGCATTCTGGGTGCCGCCGTTTGCCTCACGCAACACGTAGGTGTGGTCACCAGCTTCGGTATAGGTGATGGGGTCCATGGTGACCTTGCCGTCAGCGGAGTTGCTGCCGGTGGCAACCACCTTGTCGCCCTCGACGAGCTCGAAGGTGAACTCGCCGGCCTTCATGTCACGGCCTTCCAGGGTCTTGGTGACCTCAATCTGATCGGTGACGCTGGAGCTCTTGGGCTCGGTCTTGTATGTGTTCTTGAACGTTGCAGAATCAGCATCGTTCGAGCTCAGTTCGTGGGTGACACCCAAGGTGCCGTCGCCCTTGTCGGTGACCGTGGTCTTCACCGTGAAGGAGCTGCCGTCATAGGAAATGCCACCAGCGTTGCCCTGGACCTCGCGCAGCACGTAGGTGTGCTCGCCAGCCTGGGTGTACTTCACGGGGCTCATGGTAACGGTGCCGTCGGCGGAGTTGCTGCCGGTGGCAACAACCTTGCTGCCCTCGACGAGCTCGAAGTTGAACTCGCCTTCCTTCATGTCACGGCCTTCCAGGGTCTTGGTGACCTTGACCCGGTCGGTGACGCTGGACTCGTTAGGCTCAACGTTGTAGGTATTGGTGAACACGGCAGACTCGGCGCCATCCAGCTTGTGGGTGACGCTCAGGGTGCCATCACCGTTGTCAACGACGGTGGTGACCACCTTGAAGGTAGCCTGGTCGTAGGTGATGCCGCCCATGTTGCCTGCTGCCTCGCGCAGCACGTAGGTGTGCTCGCCAGCCTGGGTGTAGGTAACGGAGCTCAGCGCGACTTCGCCATTGGCGGAGTTAGTACCGCTTGCCACAACATCATTACCCTCGACGAGCTCGAAGGTGAACTCGCCTTCCTTCAGGTCGCGGCCATCAAGGGCCTTGGTGACCTTCACTTGGTCGGTAACGCTGGAATCAGTAGGCGTCACGCCGTAGGTGTTGTTGAACACGGCAGTCTCGGCGCCATCCAGCTTGTGGGTGACGCTCAGGGTACCGTCGCCCTTGTCGGTGACCGTTGTAACCACGTTGTAGCTATGAGTGTCGTACGTAACACCACCAGCGTTGCCCTGGACCTCGCGCAGCACGTAAGAATGCGTGCCAGGCTTGGTGTATTTCACGGGGCTCATGGTGACGGTGCCTTCAGCAGAGTTGCTGCCGGTGGCAACCACCTTGTCGCCCTCGACGAGCTCGAACTTGAACTCGCCAGCCTTCATGTCGCGGCCTTCCAGGGTCTTGGTGACCTCAATCTGATCGGTGACGCTGGACTCCTTGGAGTCAACGTCGTAGGAGTTGACAAAGGTGAAGGCCAGGTCGGTTGCGCCAAGGCGCTCAACCGACAGATTGCCGTTACCATCGTCAGTCACCTTGAAGGAGACCTCCTTGGTGGCTTCGGAGTCGTTGGTCACGCCATCAGCGGAACCCGCCTCGGTGATCTTGTAGGTAAAGACATGGGAGCGAGCGGTGCCAGCCTTGGCAACGGGTTCGTCAGCAAAGGCAGCCCTCACGCCAAGCTCGGAAGACTGAGCGGACTTGTCAGCATCAGCCTCGTTGGCATCGCCTTCGGCCTTGTCATCGTCAGCAGAGTCGGCCTTATCGTCGGAGGCGTTCTTGCCTGCTTCGTTAGCGGAATCGGCATCAGACTCCTGGGCCTTGCCGTCTACCTTATCGCCGGTCTTATCGGCCTTGTCGCCAGCCTTGTCGGCCTTGGCCTTATCAGCCTTGTCAGCCTCATCGTTGGTGATGGAAGGCTCATCTGCGCCAAGCGCCTTATTCAGGTCATCGAGCGTAAACTTGATGGCGCCAAAGTCAACGTTGCCTGCGGCATCGTTTTTGACCTCGGTCTTTTCAGGCATAGGAGCATTTTCATCATCGGAGGTCACCGTGAAGGTGAACTTGCCCGTGATGTCACCAGGAACCAGACCGTTGGCGTGGTCAAGGAGCTTCACGCCATTGAGATTAGCCTCGGCGGGACCGCTGGTCTTGTAGGCATTCTTGAAGTTCAAGCCGCCATCCAACTTTACCTGAGCAGACAGGGTGCCGTCACCGTTGTCCGTTACCTCAACCGTAAAGACCTTGGAGTCAACCTGAGCACTCACGCCCGCGGGCAGATCATCGGTCTTCTCGTAAGCAACATAGCTGACGGTCCACACAGTAGCGCCATTGTCAGCCTTTTGCTTAGTGACGGAGTTGGGATACTTCTTGACCAGGGACTCCAGCTGCTCGGTGGTGTAGCTAAGCTTGCCAAAGTCGATCTTGCCATCGGCATCGTTCTGAGCAGTGGCAAGGTCATCATCGGAACCAACAATCTTGAGGGCAAAGAAGAACTCGCCGGCGCTCAGGGGACGGCCCTCAAGAACCTTCTTTCCAACAATCGCATCGCCGGTCTCGCCGCTAGCGGCATAAGAGTTGGAGAAAGGAACAACAGCGCCATTGGCTGCAGCAGAGCCCTGCTTGTAGATGTAGGTCTGGTCTCCCTGATCGCCACCGGAAACCATGGTCTTCACTTCAAGGCCATTATTGTCTTCCACGGTGATGGTCACCGTGTACTCGTAGGAGTCGTAGGTGTAACCCGTCGCGCCATCATTCTGCTCGACGACCTTGTAGGTGTAGGTCTTGCCAATGTTTGCCTTGGTGAAGACGACGTTGTTGTTGCCAAGAACGCTCTTGGTCACCGTGGCGCCATCCTGGGCAGCAGGCATAGGAATGACGGATCCATTGAGGGAAAGGCCCAAAGCGTCAGCGGATTCCTGATCCTGAGGCGTGACAGAAATCTTGAACTGACCGTCAGCCATATCGTGACCCGTCAGGGTCTTCGACACGTTCAGGCCACCAGCAGCCTGGTAGTCAACCTGACCAACATAGCGATTCTTTACGACGGCATTGGCAACGCCGCCAGCCACGATGGTTCCCTTGGTGCCAGACTCGTCGGCAACTGCAAAGAGGTTGCTGTCAAGCTCTTCGACCGTGTATTCGGTATTGGCGGACAAGCCATAGACATACAGGGTCTCGCCAGCCTTCAGGGAATGCTGAGCGGTACCATCCTCGCCAAAGGCCAGCTGGAAGGAATTGCCTACAAAATTGCCGTCGGCGTCCTTCACCTGGGCCTTGAAGCTCTTGCCGGCCAGGTCCGTATCGGTGATGCGGAAGGTGAACTGCTCGTTGGCATACTGATCAAGAGCGGAGCCTTCGAACTTCTTGGTCACGGTCAGGGTTCCGCCAACCTCGACGGAAATCCTGCCGTTATTGCCCAGATAGGAAGCAATATACTTGGCGGCCAACATAGAAGACTTGTCAGTCCAGCGAGGATTCAGGACGTCGCCTGCCGTCTCGGTGGGGTTTTCAGTCTTTTCCTTATACAGGTCGGTGATGTAGTTCAGGCGCGGCATGCCAGCAGAAACAAAGGCACCCTCATCGGTGATGGTCACCGCGTCCTCATAGCCAGCAATATTGCCACCCTTGAAAGCAAACACTTCGGACTGCTCGGTAGCCTTACCATTGACAACACCGTTCTGGGCCTCGCCAGCGTTTTCAAGCGTGTAGTACACGCGCTTGTAGTAGTAAGTCTTGCCGCTCTCCACGGTCCTGGCGCGCTGAGTGCACGCTTCGTCCGTGTAGATGGGCGTATTCCTGGCAAAGAAGTAATAGTTGTTCTCTGCAGCGGGCTCAAACTTGGCTACAACCTTGCCCAGCCACTTGTCATCGCCTTCATCCGTAGCGCGATTCCAGTCATTGGCATAGAAGCGGGCCTGGCCGTCCTTCGTGTTGTCTGCCAGGTACTTCTGCATGGTCTCATCGGGGTCAGCAAGAAGATCGGAGACGCCCTCCTTCAGACCAGAGGTGTAGAAGACGTTGATGGGGTGAGCATCGTTAACGCTCATGGTGTTGTTCTTGGTGTCAACGTTGAAGTTGCGCAGAGGAATCAGACCCGCGGGAACCTTGACCTCAACGACGTCGCCCGTCTTCGGGTCGGCAGAGCTCGTGACCTTGATGATCACCTGCGAGAGCTCAGCTTCCTTGCCGTTCATGGTGGTCGTGCCCGAGAAGGAATAGGTGATAACCGTATTCTTGCCCTCGGTTGCCTTGGACGTAGTCTTCTCGGTGAAGGTCTGACCGTTCACGGTAATGGCCTTCATGTCCTTAACCTGCATGTACTGGCCCAGGGGGTCATTGAAGGTGATGTAGCCCGACTCAAGGTCAGCACCTTCGGTGACCTTGGTGGGGAAGCCCACGCCGTGCGTGATTTCGCCGGCGATATCGTCGAAGATCTTGTTCAGCTCGCCAGCAGTGCTTGCAGACTTGTAGAACTGGGCATCATTGCCATCAGCGTCCTTTGCGCGATCGCCAAGGTTCCAGATCCAACGACCAGTTTGAGTGTAGGTAGCCGTGGGATAGTTGCTGGAAACGGCATGCATGAACTTGTTCTCATTGCTCGTGCCGCTAGCCGTGGGGTCGGCGCTTGCATTTGCGCCACTAAAGATACCGATGGAATAGATGTCCACACCGGCAGCCTTCATGGTCTTTGCATGGTCGACCGCGGTACTTGCAACGCTCGACTCGAAGCCGTTGCTATCCGTAGGCGAGCCATCCGCAAAGAAGACAACGACCTTCTTGGCGCCCTCGCGACCTTGAGACTGGAGCTGGCCCTTGGCATGATTCAGACCAAAGTCAGCCCGAGTCGAACCTGCGGGCTTAATGCCCCCGATCAAGTCCGTGAAAGAACCCTTGGTGTCCTCGGTGCAGGGAGCCAAGGTCTTCATAACCTGGCTGAAGTTGTACCTAAATCCAAGAGACGTATAGGTATCGTTTCCAACCATGTCGGTGCTAGCGCCTGCAAACTTGACCAGAGAAACCTGATGCTGCTTTGCTGCATCAGAAATATTCTTGTTCTCTTTGGCAATCTTTTCGATGAATGAATTGGCGGCCGTCTTAAGGGCGTCAATCCTCTTCGTCTGGTCGCCATTGCCCATGGGGTCATCCATAGAGCCCGAAGCATCCAAGACCATCACCACGTCAAGCGGCTGGTTGGTCTTGAAGGTGGTGCTAGACGTCGAAGACAGAGCGGAAAGCGCCGTCAAAAACGATGCGTTGCCCTTGGCCACCGTGCTGCCATCACTTGCCGTAAGGTCCTTGTCGGAAACCGTCTTGTCGGTCCAGATACGACCAACGTTGGCCGTATCGTACTGGATCTGGCTTTCCCAGTCACCCATGGTGTTGAGGTCAACCACCACGTTTGCGTCGCCAGCGGCACGCGTTGCTGCACCCGAGCTGTCCCCTGCGGCCAGAGCCTGGCCGAAAGGAGCGAGCACGAGCGCCAGCATCACTGCCACCATCATTCTCAGATGTCTCATAGTCCCTCCATTGTCCTGCGGGCCCATCCGACCTTTCTTACGGACCCGTCTCTCCCAATAGTGCATAATTTGGTTTTCAAGCTTACGTCAGAACAGGTTCAGAACGGCCGACAAACGGGGTCGCATATGCGCCAAAACCGCCATTGACCAAGATTTAACCCGCTAAAAGCCCAAGAAAATGACGTTTTCTGTACAATTGGCACGCGCAAGGGGCAAAGGGGGGACGTCATGAATACCAGCAGAAAGAAGCGTCTGACCTTCGTTACCCTGACCCTCTTTTTCTTTGTTTTGCTTGAATCGTCTCTGCTCTATCAAAGAGAAATAGCGGACTTGACCGATTCGGCTGGAGGCCTTTTCCCGCAATTGCCCATCCAGGGAACGAGCGCTCTTGGTCTTCTGGCGTTTGCTTTGATCGATCGCAACATCACCCCAAAACTGCGCCCCTATTTCACGGCAGCCCTGACCCTTGTCGGCATCAGCACCCTTATGGGGATCACTACCTCGTCAAACCCGGAATGCCTTATGGCTCTTGGAGCCCTTTCCTTCTTCCTGCTGGGCTTGGTCGGTGGCGCAGCTTACTGGTCTGCCAGCGTACATCTAAGGTTCAGCAAGCGTTTTGCTACCTATATAGGAGGAAGTCATGCCCTGGGTGTCATCGCCCAGATTCCCTTCTTCGGCATGGTCCCCAACCAAGAGGCCGAAGTGGCCCTTCTTGTCCTTGCCATCCTTGCACTGGGTATTCTTGCCATCAAGAACTGGCCCAGCCCCGAAGAGACCCAGCTCACGGCACAGCTGCGAACCGCCTCGGGCAAGCAGAAGATTGTCCCCGCCCCCCAAATTGGCTGGAAGCTCGAACACCTCTCCCCCACCAAGGCAATGACCCTGCTCGTCTGCCTGATACTCATGTTGTCCGTCCTATTCAACACCCTCTACGGGCTGACGGAAAACGACGGAGTCTGGACCAGTCAGTACACCGATGTCATGTCCCGTATCACGCTGGCCATAGGAGGCCTTGGGGCTGGACTCCTCTTCGACATCAAGCGTGGACGCTTTGCCGGCATCACCATGCTTTGGGTGTCGCTCCTTTCCATCGCGGCCATCTTCGGCCTGGAAGCGGGCGTACCTGAAATCATCAGAGACACCACCTTCTTCTTGGGGTCGGGCGCTTTCGTCACCTTTTACACGGCCACCTTCGTCTGGATTTCACCCTACATGCGTATACCTGCCCTATGGGCGGGCATGGGGCGTGTCATCAGCAACCTAAGCTCGCTGGCGCTTGCGGCACCTCTTGCGTTTTTTGCCCAGACCAGCAGCACCCTAAGCATCGTCACTTTGATGTTGCCCCTGTTGATCGGCATCAACGCCGTTCTCTTCGAGCTGGGATTGCTTGACCTGCATATTGGCGCTTCAGACGAAAACGCCCGCACCTTCACCCGCAAAGCAGCCAGCGGAGCGCGTGAGAGTGTTCTAGAGATTCCCCTTGTTAGGGAGGGCGCCGCTTCGCTTAAAGCTCGCGTCGGAAACAACCGTCAATCGCACGGCCTGAACTCCACTGAGCTCGATATCCTTGCGTGCGCCCTCAAGGAAGCCAAGGATGGCGACATGCCTTCCCCCGAAGACTTCGCCGCAAAGCAGGAAGCCCGCCTTTCCCTGGCAGCAGAAACCCCTTTGCAAGAAGACGGCGCTGCGGCCGACCCCAAGCAGGGATCGAACAACAGCGAGAGAGAACAGGCCGAGGGGCCAAGCCCCGAAGAACGCCTGGCCGCCTTTGGCAAGACCTATGGCCTTACGCCCCGCGAGTGCAAGGTGGTGGCCGCCGTCACCGCCGACGATGCCCTTTTGAAAAACATTGCAGAAGACATGGGCATCTCGCTCAGAACGCTTCAGCGCCACCTGACGTCCATCTACAAGAAGACCGACTCCCAGTCGCGCGTGGGCCTAACGAAGCTGTTCTGGGAATAGCTTTTCCCAGGAGTAGATTTCTGAGGCCGGCTTTCCGGCTTGCTTTCTGCAGCGCATGGCTTTCTGGAGATAGCTTTCTGGGGCGAGCGACTTTCCGGAGCCAGCCTTCTGGAGCGTCCGACCGACCAGCCGTTGGTATGCCTGACCGGTCAGCCGGGATACCCCTGCATAAACCTCGTTAAGTACACCCAGACTGGCTATATATCTGGCTAATCAGCCAGAATGTCCCTGAGCGCTTCGAGCAGAGCCTGGTTCTCTTCCTTGGTACCAATGGTCAGGCGCAGACAGCCTTCCAGGCCACGCGAGCGACTGAAATCGCGCACCAAGATGCCACGCTCGTAGAGCTTCTGCCATACCTCGCCCGCATCCGGCATACGCACCAGCACGAAGTTCGCATGCGAATCGTAGACATCCATGATGTCAGAAAGACTGCGCAGCTCTTCGATTACCACGGCACGCTGTGCCTTGATGGCTTCGATGCCAGGCGTAAAGGCGTCAGAATTTCGCACCACGGCACGACCGATCAGCTGCGAAACGGCATCCACCGAATAGGGCTGACGCACCTTAATGAACTCCGTGATAACGCTTGGCTGAGCCAGGATATAGCCCAAACGCACGCCGGCGCAGCTAAAGGCCTTCGAAAAGGTACGCAGCACCAGCAGGTTCTCATGTTCTTCGACCAGGCGCACCAAACTTCCCTCGGCGAATTCGACATAGGCTTCGTCCAGCATGACCAAGGCATCGGTCGCATTGAGCAAGCGCACCATGAAGTCTTCGCTTACCACGTCACCCGTGGGATTATTGGGACTGGTGATGACCACCTGGTCGATGTCACCCTTGGACACGCGGTCTAGAATTGCCTGCTCATCGAGCGAATAGTCTGCCTTACGAGGAAGGCTCACCACACGCGTGCCCGTAAGCTCGGCATTTGCCGCATAGACACTGAAGGTGGGCACCACGTTCAGCAGGGTACGACCCGGGCCACCCCAGGCAAGCGCAAAGTCAAACAGAAGCTCATCACCGGCATTGCCCACCAGCACGTTGTCGCGCGTCAAGGCAAATTTAGAGCCCCGAGCCGCCAGAGCGCGATTCTCGCGTTCGGCGATCAGGTCACGCAGCTCATTGGCCAAAGGATCGGGATAGCGGTTGAAGGCAAAGCCCTTCATGCCCGCAATAATTTCCTCTTCGACCACTGACGGCACGGAGCAGGGATTTTCGTTAGCCGAAAGAAGGATTTTCGCAGGCAGATACTTGGGGTCGTAGGGAACGATGTCGTCCAGAGCATCCTGCGATTTGCGAAGGGCCCCCATTAGTCCTCCAGAGCCACGGCGCCGCCCTGCTCAAGCATGCTGCGGCGCAGACGGACGGACTCGGCGTGAGCCCACAGACCCTCGTGGTCGGCGATGGTCACGATGGCAGACGCGTCGTTCAAAAGCGATGCGGGGCTGTACTGGATGATGGAGCTCTTCTTGACGAACTCGTCAGTGGAAAGCGGGCTAGAGAAGCGAGCCGTGCCACCCGTGGGAAGCGTGTGGTTGGGGCCTGCAACGTAATCGCCCACGGCCTCTGGGGTCCATTCGCCCATGAAGATGGCTCCCGCATGACGAATCTGGCCCAAAAGCTCGGAAGGATTGGCGACGTGCATCTCCAAGTGCTCGGGGGCGATGACGTTCACCACTTCCATGCCAGCTGCCAGGCTGGGGCACACCACAATCAGGCCCTTGTTTTCCAGCGAAGACGAAGTGATGTCGGCGCGGGTCGAACGCTTCAGGTGCTCGGCGATGGCGGCTTCCACCTGATCGGCATAGTCAGCATCGAAGGTGACCAGGTAGCAGCTGGCCAGAGGATCATGCTCTGCCTGGGCCATCAGGTCGATGGCCACCATTTCGGGGAGTGCAGATTCGTCAGCCACCACGCAAACCTCGGAGGGGCCTGCGATCATGTCGATGCCGCAGTCACCTGAGACGATCTTCTTTGCGGCGGCGACAAAGGCATTGCCGGGACCGGTGATCTTGTCCACCTTGGGGATAGACTCGGTGCCATAAGCCAAAGCGGCGATTGCCTGTGCGCCACCAACGGAGTAGATCTCGGTAACGCCCGCAAGCTTGCAGGCAGCGATAATGGCAGAATCCAGCGAGCCGTCCTTGGTGGGAGGCGTCACGCAAGCGATGCGCTTGACGCCGGCAACGGAGGCAGGCACGGCATTCATCAGCACGGAAGAGGGGTACAACGCACGACCACCAGGAACATAGACGCCCACGGAATCAAGAGGTTGCACCTTGGCACCAACCATGGCGCCATCAGGGCGAACGTTGATCCAGGACTGCTGCTTCTGGCGCTCATGGAAGTCACGAATCTGGGCAGCGGCCTTTTCCAGTGCTGCCTCAACCACGGGATCGACCTTTTCCAGTGCTGCCGCGATTGCTTCGTCCGAAACGCGGAAGTTCTCGATGTCGACGCCGTCGAAGCGGCTCGTGTATTCGCGCAGTGCTTCGTCGCCGCGCTTGCGCACATCCTCGACGATGTTCGTGGCGGCAATCATTGCCTGGGCATTGAAGGCGCCCGTGCGATTCAGCTGGGCCTCTTCGAAAACCTGTCCTTCGGTGAGTTCGATACGACGCATAGACATTTCCTAGTCCTCCTTGACGTTTGCGGAAAGAGCGTCTGCCAGCTGACCGACGCAGGGGTTAGTTCTAAAGGCGCAGGGGTTGGCGAAGAAGCGGGCCGTAGAGGCCAGCACGTCTTCGACCACCACCAGATTGTTTTCACGCAGGGTAGTGCCGGTTGCCGTGATGTCCACGATGCGTTCGGCCATGCCCGTGATGGGACCCAGCTCGATGTTGCCGTGGAGCTGAACGATTTCGACCTGCATGCCCACCTTGCCAAAGTGCGCACGCGTGATATTGGGGTACTTGGTGGCGATGCGGATGGAACCCAGCTCGTTGTAGCGGTTCTGCACGCGCTCGGCCGAGCCCGCCTGCTCGGCAACCACGAAGCGACAAGCACCGAACTTGAGGTCGACCAGCTCGACGACGTCGTGGTCGGCTTCGACCAGGGAGTCTTCGCCACAAATGCCGCAATCGGCAGCACCCGTTGCCACAAACACGGGCGCATCGGTGGGTCGCACGATGATGTACTCGACGTCTCCGCAGGTCATCATCAGGGTTCGTCCTGAATCGATCAGGCCGCTGACGTCTAGGCCAGCAGCCTCCAAACACGCAACGGCGTCCTTGTTCAGCGAGCCCTTGGGCACGGCAATGCGCAAGGGATGCGTTGCATGGCGCTCTTCCACCGCAACGGCCTCCATGACTTCTTCCAGATAGAAGGCAAAGCCCGCAGAGGGAACGGTGCCGGCGCCGTAGTTGGCAAGCAGGTTATCGTAACGGCCGCCCGCGCCCAAAGGAGAGCCCAAGCCAGGCGCATAGGCCTCAAACACCATGCCGGTGTAGTAGTCGAAGGAACTCATCACGCTGAAGTCGATGAGCAGCTTGCCCTCAAGCGCATCATTGGCGGAAAGGGCATCGTAGATGGCTTCGAGCTCGTCCAGGCCTTCGGTGCAACCCAGAGGAACGAGCAGTTCACGAACCTGGATCAGGGCCTCCTTACCACCGCGCAGTTTGGGCAGCGCCCCAATTGCCGCAGCCACGGCAGGCATCACGCCCGCATCTCCGGCTTGCACCAGTTCGGCAAGATCGACGAAGTTCGACTCGTGGTAGGCCTGCATCACCTTCTTCTGCCAGGCAAGGGAACCACCGCTCTTGGAAAGCAGGTCGCGCAGCACGCGGGCGGAACCCAAAGCGATGGTGTAGGACTTCACTCTGCATGCCTCGATGCACTGGGCAAACAGGCTGACCACTTCGATGTCAGCAGCAACGCCCGAAGCGCCGATGCACTCGATGCCCAGCTGAGTAACCTCGCGCTTTTCGGCCTCGGCCGTGTTTTCGCGAAAGACGCGCTGGGCATACCTCAAGCGCAGCGGCTCGTCGAAGGACTCGACACGCGTTGCGCACATGCGCGCCACCTGCATCGTGACGTCGGGGCGCATGGCCAGAAGGTCGCCATAAGAGTCAAAGAAGCGGAAGGGGCTGTTGGGAACATGGCCGCCCGCCTTCATCACGTCGAGCACTTCCAAGGTGGGCGTTTCGACGGGGCGATAGCCTTGCGCGTCAAGCAGCGCACGCACCTTTGACGTCAGGCTTTCACGGACCTGGGCCTCGGCGCCCATGATGTCTCGAAAGCCAACGGGGGTCACGTAGTTCATGCTTCTTCTTTCGTTCGTTGCAAGCGTATTTGGATAATCGTAGTCGATGAACGGTTTCGACTTCATTGCGAAGCCAAGCTTCCCCGCATGAAATGCGGAGCACCGTTCGTTTCTCCGTGTGTCGGAACCGGCTTCTTGGTGTTAGTCACTTTACCACAGTAGAGTGATAAAGCAACGAAAAGAAGGAGGGCCTACGCAAGACTTCAACTGAACGCGTTCGGCGTATAATGAGGCTCAAATGATTCAAGGTTTCGACTGATAGAGAGGGGTTTCTTATGTCGTGCACCAACATCCTTGTTCCCTTTGATGATTCAAGCCATGCCAAGAACGCCCTTGCAAAGGCTATCGAGCTTTGCGAAGGACGCCCCGAGGCAAAGATTCACGTGATCGAGGTTGTAGCTCCCCCACAGGATCTCATTCGCAGCTCCATGGGGCCTGGCCACAATGACCCTTCAGAACAGGAAGAGTTCGCCGAAGAGCTTCAGCGTCGCGCCGCCAACGAAGACGACCAGCTCAAGATGCGCATTGCCGACCTCACGGAAGGCTTCGAAGGCGAGCTCACTGCCGAAGTGGTCTATGGCGTCTATACGGTTGACACCATCCTGGATGCCGCCCAGCGCTACAACTGCGACATGATCACCATGGGCTCGCGCGGCCTGGGTGCCCTGCGTGGCATGCTTGGCTCGGTCAGCTTTGCGGTTCTGCGCTCGGCCGAAGTTCCGGTCTTGATCGTCAAATAGGCGCCAGGAGCATATCGCCAGAAAGGGCCCCGCTGAGGGGCCCTTTTCGTGCGCAATCCGTGGTGTTCCGGCCCACGTATCTACCGCTCTTGTCCCAGCTGAGAAGCCTTTTGGTACGCAATCCGTGGGCATCGATGAGTACACAGAAGGGGGCTCCTCTGTCGAGGAGCCCCCTTTGTTTATACGAGAACCGCCCGACGCAGCTCGCACGACGTAGCCTGCGCAAATGCGGTTTGCCCTACACAACTCGCGCAACGCAGCCTGCCTGACGCAGCCCCGCAAGACGCAGCCTGCGCAAACACAATTCGCCCCAGGACCTTCGCCCAGCGCAGTCCGTTCAGGGCCCACAGAAGGACTCAGCGTCGCCGTATTTTTCGATTTCTGGACAAAAAATGAGGCTGTGGACGATTTGCTTTTGCGGCTAAGTTGATCCGTGATCTACTCAGCTCTCTGACCTGGACTTTTGCAGACGCTGATCAACCTGGAATGCGCTTTTCAGCAATTTGGTCTTACTCAATCGTCCATAGCTTCGATTTTTGGCCAGAAAAGCCTATTTTTGTTTACGCTGCGCCAGATACGATGCTCCCCATCACCTTGGACGCAACGTCCCTTCTCGTCTCTGAACTCTGCTGGGGCGTTTTGACATTTGCCTAAGAAGCGATTTCAGCAAGGAATTCCGCCCCGTAGCGCTCAAGCTTCTTCTGACCCACACCACTGACATCAAGCATCTGCTCTTTGCTCTTAGGCCGACGTTGAGCCAAGCCGCGCAAGGTGGCATCGCTGAACACCATATAGGGCGGTACTCCCGCCTCATCGGCCAGGCGCTTGCGCAACGCGCGGAGACGCTCGAACAACTCAGCATCCATTTCGTCCAGGCCTGCAATGCCGCGCACCTGCCCCGCCCCATCGAGCGAGGCCCCACTGCCCATGCCGCCAAAACGAGGCGTGCGGTCAGGCCTGGCCACTAAGTGCTTCTTCATGCCCAAAGAAAACCTTGGATCGGCAACTTCACGGAACTTCGGGCCAAAGCCCACCAGCGGGAATTTGCCTTCGGTAATCAGCAGATGTTCCCTGCAGGCAAGAAGCTCGATGACCTCCTTGAGCACGGAAATCGCTTCATCGGAGCTGCCATAGGTCGAGCACTTGTCCAGCTCGTAGCGACGGACGTTTTCGTTCTTTGCACCACGCAGCACATCCACCACGACGCCCTTGCCAAAGCGACCCCGCAACTCCTGCACACATCGCATAATCGCACGGGCCGTCTGCGTGACGTCAACGGATTCGAAGTCCCCCGAGCAGTTAGAGCAGTTCCCACAGCCGGCATCAGCACTTAGCCGATCCGCACAAGAGGAAAGATCGCCTTGTTCGCCGAAGTACCTCAGGATATGCGTACGCAAGCAATCCGTGGTCAGACAGTAGCCAATCATGGCACCCAGCAAACGGCGCTTCCCCATGCGAACAAGCTCGACGTCTTCGGGATCCAGACGATCGTTTTCCACCTCTTGCTCGATGAAGAAGCGGCAGGTACCGATGTCGCCATCATTCCACAGCAAGACACACTCGGCAGGCTCGCCATCGCGCCCTGCACGACCAGCCTCCTGGTAATAGGCCTCCAGGGAGCCCGGCATGTTGTTGTGGATGACGAAGCGCACGTTCGACTTATCGATACCCATGCCAAAGGCGTTCGTGGCCACCAGGACCTCAAGCTCATCGTTGACGAAATCGGCCTGAGCGGCATTGCGCTCCTGCATCGAAAGGCCAGCATGATAGCGCCCCGCGCGAATGCCGGCATCCTGAAGCTCCTGACCTACG
>JAUNOE010000108.1 GCA_030537255.1 Coriobacteriia bacterium | reverse complement strand
GATCCAAGGAATGAGCTGATGACGGTTGTCCTTCTGGGGCAGCCAGGTCTTGTAGTCCTGGACCATGTTACGCGTACCACCAGCGGGGGCAGACTGCGTAAAGAAGGAGAAGACAATACGGACAATCCAGTTGATCAGGATGACGAAGCCCAGGAAGATGTGGACGCCACGAACCATGCCCATAGTACCGGACAGGAAGGGGAAGTGGATCATGAAGCCGGTGATGATCAGAAGGAACATCGCGACGAGGTTGACCCAATGGCAGATGACTGCCAGGAGGTTATGTGCCTCCTTGTAGTGAGCTGCATGTGCCATATTACCTCACCCCCCAAGGATTAGTGACGGTCTCGAAGTGCTTGCCGGTCTTCGCATCGGTCACATGCACGGCGCAAGCGGTGCAGGGGTCGAAGGAGTGAACCGTACGCAGAGCGTTGATAGGCATCTCGACGTCGTTGACGGGGCAGCCAACCAGTGCCTGCTCCATGGGACCCATGACACCCTCGACATTGCGTGCTGCGATGTTCCAGGTGGTGGGAATGATGATCTGGTAATCGTCGATCTTGCCATTGGTGACGTGCTCAGTGTGCAGAAGAGCGCCACGAGGTGCCTCCCACAGACCAACGCCGCGACCGGTAAGCTGGGCAGGCTCGACGAAGTAGCTGGAGTCGCCTTCCTTAATGGCGGCACACAGCTCGTCGACCCACTCGCACATCAGGCGAGAAACGTAAAGGGTCTCAACCTGACGACCTGCGGTACGGCCAAGCGTGGACTGAAGGTCGGCAACGGAAATGCCGAGGTCCTTCATCAGGCCATCGAGAGGCTTCTTGATGCCCTCAACGCCACGCAGGTAAGCAACCAGAACACGGGAGAAGGGACCAGCCTCGATGGGCTTGCCATCGTAAGAGGGGCTCTTGGACCAGGTGTAGCGATCGTTGACGATCTGCTTTTCCTCGTCCTTGTAGTACTCGGTGTACAGGGGGTTCGTCTCGCCCTCATCGGGGTGCAGGTCGGATTCGCCTTCATACCAAGAGTGGCCAACGTACTCCTTGAACAGGCTGTAGTCGACGTCATGAACCTTGAGCTTCTCGTCGACGATGCCGCCGGGCATGTAGCGCTTGTTCAGAATCTTGTTGACGAAGCCGTCGCCCCACTGCAGATCCTCGGGAGTGACTTCCTTGGAGTAGTCAGGGCCCTCAAAGACGCCCCAAGCAGCGTAGCGGCCGCAGCCCTTGCCGAACTTCAGAGCATCGCCGTAGAAGGAGGCGATCAGCTTGATGTCGGGAAGGATGGTGTTCTCAACCCAAGCATTCAGGTCATGAACCATGGACCACAGATCGTCGAGCTTCTCAGCGGTGGGCATGAACATGATGCCACCAGGAGCAAGCGTCATGACATGAGGCATCTTGCCGCCCAGAAGGCCGCAGACCTCGGAAGCCTTGGCCTGCATGGACAGAGCTTCGATGTAATGAGCGGTGCAGATCAGGTCAGCCTCAGGAGACATCTTGTACTCCTTGGCAACCTTGTCATCCAGGAACCAACCGCCGGAGAAGATGGAAAGCTGGCCGTTGTCGGCGAAGGTCTTCAGCTTTGCCTTCAGGGCGTTCAGGTCGGTGTCGATGGACGTTCCGCCAGCCTCGACCAGGTCATAGGCATCCGCCACGTTTGCCTTGAGGGCATTCAGGGGATTGACATAGTCAAGAGCGGTGAGCGTATAGAGGCTCAGGATGTGGCTGTGCAGGTACTGTGCGCCCTCGATGAGGTTGCGCAGAATACGGGCATTGTTGGGAATGACGATGCCGTATGCATGCTCAGCAGCGATGGTGGCAGCATGACCGTGGGAAACAGGGCAGACGCCACAGATGCGCTGAACGATGTGAGCAGCATCTTCGGGGGTACGATCGCGAACGACCAGCTCCATGCCACGGAAGCAACCACCGGAAACCCATGCCTCGGTGACAACGCCGTCTTCGACGGTCATCTCTGCACGAAGGTGACCCTCAATACGGGTAATGGGGTCGATGATGGAGGTCTTCTTTGCCATTTAGTGCTTCACTCCCTTCCAAACGTCGTCGTCGTAGGTGCCAAGTGCCTCTTCGGGATGCTTGGCGTCCCACTCACGGATTTCCTCAAAGTCGGCGCCACCGTCGGTACGGCCGGTGATCTTCATGCCGAAGCCGTGGACCACGAGAGCAGCTGCGACAAGAGCGGTAAGACCGCCGCAGATAGCCTCAGGCTGAATCATCAGGCCGCCGATGCGCAGATCGCGGAAGCGAGCGCGGAAGGGCGTGTTGACCTCAACCCAGTTGTGGCCAGGATCGTTCCACTGAGCGGTGCAGCAGCCGATGCAGGGAGCGCCAGAAGCGACGCACCAGGAACGACGGTTGTTCCAGCGGATGATTGCGCAGTTGGACTTGGTCTGAGGACCACGGCAACCCATGGGATACAAGCAGTAGTTCTTTGCCTCTTCCTCGGTGCCGAAGGCGTAGACGAACTCGCCGTTCTCGAAGTGACCACGACGCTCGCAGTTGTCATGCACGAAGGAATCGAACATGCCGACGGGAGTGTAGTTGGCATCGAGCTCGGGGATAGCGCCCAGCATCAGAACGTCGACCAGGATGGCCTCAACCCACTCGGGGTTGGCAGGACAGCCAGGAACGTTGATGACGGGGGTCTCGACCTTGTTCTTCTGCAGGAAGGCCTTGACGCCCAGAGCGTCAGAGCTGTTGGGATTAGCGCCCATCCAGCCACCGTTGACGGCGCAAGAGCCAAGAGCGACGACAGCTGCGCAGTTCTCGGAACCAGCAGTCTCGATCAGGGTCTTGGTGCCAGGCTCGCCAGCGACGCGCAGAGCGTTGCCTTCCCAGCCCTCGAGAATTGCGCCTTCGTAGATAAGAATGAACTTACCTGCCTCCATGGTCTGCTTGCGGGCCTCCTCCATGGAGTAGCCAGCGGCAGCAGAGAGGGTCTCGCAGTAGTTCAGGGAGATCATGTCCAGAACCACGGTTGCGGGATTGGGAGCTTCAACCTGCGCAAAGGACTCGGTACAACCCGAGCAAGATGCGCCCTCGATCCAAACGACGGGGAACAGCTTGCCCTCCTTGGCGCCGATCCAGTTCTGCTCGACAGCCTTGGCGACGCGGGGAGCAGCGAGCTCGCCCAGGCCAGCAGCGACGGCGAGAGAACCACAGAGCTTCATGAAGGAACGACGGGACACGCCACGGGCCTCCAGCAAGCTCAGGAACTCCGGCTTGAGTGCCTCAGTTAC
>JAUNOE010000107.1 GCA_030537255.1 Coriobacteriia bacterium | reverse complement strand
CGAGAGCCAGCACCAGCGGAACGGCACAAGGACCAAAAACCAGCCCAGACAAGCCGATAGCCAACAAAAAAAGCTGTCCCTCGCTTTGACCGGCACTTACCGGCAAAACGAGGGGCAGCACAACGGCAACAACGCTGCAAGGGAAATCACGTTTCCTACCGAACAGCAAAGTAATGACGCAATGGAGCGTACGTCGATCGCTAAGCAGCAACCAGACCGCAGAGGAGCGCGCACCACTCGCTAAACGGCAAGACCGCAGAGAAGCGCACGCCTCCAGCCAAACAAGCAGGCCTCAGAGGCCACATCCCCGTCGGTCCCCGCCTGGGCAAGCGCGTGACTCTTGCCAAACAAGCAAGGCCACAAAGGGACGCACGCCACCCACCAAGCAACCAGACCGCAGAGGAGCGCACGCCTCCCGCCAAAAGCAAGGCCGCACGGGAACGCACGCCTTGCTTCAGCAGCAAGGCCGCCAAAAGAGAGCGCATTTCCTACTAAATGCTTGCGTCCTTTTGGAAGGTCTCCTCATCCTTGGGAAGCAGAACGTTAAGAAGGATGGCCACTGCCGCAGCAGCGACGATGCCCGAACCACCAAAGACCAGGCTCACCATCTGGGGAGCGCCAGCGAGGATGGCAGGGTTTGCACCAATGCCGTAACCCAGACCAAGAGCAACGGACACGATGCTCAGGTTGCGTGGCGTCAGAGGTTCACGCGTGATGAGCTGGATGCCGCTCACCACAATGGAGGCAAACATGATGACAGCCGCGCCACCCAGAACGGACTGGGGCATGATGGACACCACCGCGCCAAGCTTCGGGCACAGACCACACAGGATCAGGAATACAGCGCCACAAGCCAGGGCCTTACGGTTGACCATCTTCGTCATGGTAACCAGACCAACGTTCTGGCTGAAGGACGTGTTGGGCAGAACGCCAAACAGTGCTGCAGCAGTCGAACCAACGCCGTCGCAGACAACACCGCCGGAAAGCTCCTTGTCGGTGGCCTCGCGATTCATGCCGCCCTGCGTGACGCCAGAGATGTCGCCGACGGTCTCGACGGCCGTAACCACAAACATGACCAGCACCGGAGCAATGGCACGCATGTCAAACACGGGAGCAACAGGCATCAGCTCAGGAACGGCAAACCAGGAAGCCTCGGCCACCTTGTCCCAATTGAGCACCCAGGCCTTGGTGTATTCCGCACCGTCTGCCGTGACCCCCGTCGTTGGCAAAACCAGACCCATGACGCCCGCCGCAATATAGCCCACGATGATGCCCACAAGGATGGACGAAGCGCTGACGAATCCCGTGGTCGCATGCTTGACCACCAAGATGACCACCAGCACCAGCAGAGCCAGACAAAGGTTTTCGAAGGAGCCAAAGTCTGCTGCGCTGTTGCCGCCACCAAAGGCGTTCACGCCTACGCTGATCAGGCTCAAGCCGATGGACAAAACCACGGTACCCGTAACGATGGACGGAAAGAAGCGACGCAAGGGCTTCAAGAAGAAACCGAGAACCGCCTCAAACAAACCGCCGATCAGCGATGCGCCCATGATGGCACCGTATGCGACAAGGCCACCACCCATAGAAGCCGCCACGGAGTTGAACACGCCAATGAAGCCCGACGACGTTCCCATGATGATGGGCACACGACCACCAACGGGACCCACGCCAAACAGCTGAATCAAAGTGACGACGCCAGCAATCCACATGGCATTCTGAAGCAGGGCCAACTGGACGTCAGCAAATTCGGCTGTTGCCAAACCGCAAGCACCCGTCACGATGAGCAGAGGCGTCAGGTTGCCTACGAACATCGCCAAAACATGCTGCAGGCCCAGCGGAATAGCCTGCGTCAGGGGAATGTCGCCCTCAAACGAGAACACTCCCAAGGAACGGGCGCTCTTTTCGGCGCCCGCAGAAGAAGCTGCCGAGGGCTCTTCCTGAACCTTCGAAGCCTCCTCTTGTTCTTCTTTCGTCATTCGCTTCCCTCTCTAAATGAACCGTAACCTTGCAAAAATAGCATTCGAACATGTCATGCCAAGGGGCAGTAGCAAAGATTTATCCGTATGTGCCCCGCCCCTCTCCCTTTGCGACATGCCTGCATTCATGCAAATAACGAACGACGCCCGCATAGCCCCCGGGGACCCAAGCATTTGGGCGCACTTAGGTATTGCCTCCCCACCAGGCAAAAAATGTGACAGCTTTGCTTAGGCGGAGCAGGCGGGCGTCAAGCAAATTCAAGCCCGCTGCGCCTATTCGCCCCCCAATCGATAATGGTCAAAAAAAAGAAACTGACCACTCGAATCAAGTGTGGTAGCTTGTTTCCAAGCTGTTAATTACCGCAGCTCGCAAGGTTGAAGGGAGAATCTAATGGCAATTTCGACCGAGATCGTAGGGAAGACCTTCGGGCCTTTCGTGCGTGACTACACTTTCAAGGATCTTGAGATTTGCGCACTCGGATGCGGCGCTGGCTGGGATGGCCGCGTCGATCTTGAATACGTCAACGAGCACGACGCAAAGAACCCCGACCTCAAGGTTCTGCCCATCTTCGCAGTGCCCCTGACCGTCAACGAGGAGATGACCACCACCCTCGACTACGGCTTCGACTATTCCGGTTCGCTGCATTACGGCATTGACGTGCATTTCCATGCACCCTTCAAGATGTCTGACCACATTGAGACTTACGTCACCCAGGAAGCAATCTGGGACCGTGGCGAAGGCCGCGGCTCTCTTTCCAAGCAGGTTGGCAAGTCCTACTCCGCAGACGGCACCCACCTGTGCACCGTCGACACCTATGACTGCTGCATCTATGACGGTGGCTGGGGCGGCGAGCTTCCTCCCAAGGACGTCGTCGACTATCCCGACCGTGAGCCCGACTTCGCTTACGAAGAGACCTACGGCTACAACTGGCCCCTCGTATACCGCATGATGGGCGACTGGCATCAGCAGCACATCGACTGGTCCTACACCGAGCAGACCGGTCTTGAGCGTCCCATCGCCCACGGCGTCAGCAGCGCAGGCGTCGCAATGCGCCACGTCATCTCCCTGCTGTTCCCCGGCAAGCCCGAAGCAATGACTCGTTTCAAGTGCCGCTTCACCTCCCCCGTCCTTCCCGGTGTGCACCTGCGCACCATCGTGTGGAAGACTGGCGACGGCGAGGCACGGTTCCGCATGGTCAATGCTGACGCTCCCGAAGGAAAGCCCTTCCTGAACAGCGGCATCGTCGAGTGGGACACCACCCGCGCCTAGCCCGCCAGGCACCATGCGTCTGCGGGTCGCCATG
>JAUNOE010000025.1 GCA_030537255.1 Coriobacteriia bacterium | reverse complement strand
CGCGCATGGGAGCCCATTTCCAGGGGCCGATCGCATATCTCCCGATTTGTAGCGCTGCATGCGCGCTGTACGGGTGGTCGCTGGGTGCTGCGTGGGCATCAAGGGCACTCGATGCGTCGCATGTCTTCCGATTTGCGGCAACATGCGGGCATCGGCGGCATCAATGGGCCCCAGCGGCACTCGATGCGTCGCAAATTTCCCGGTTTGTAGCACCGCATGGGCTTCATGCAGCCAAAATTCGTTTGGAGCTTGGGCATGTCCTGCCTATGACCACAGCATCGGATAGGTAGCGTATGGCCCAAATGCGTTTCTGCCCATTCGGTTTTTCGGTTCGCAGTGTCGTGTGGATTCGGTGGATGCTCGGAGCGGTAGGCCTTGTTGCGTATTTCTGGTCTTGCAGTTGCGCATGGGCGCGATGGACGTATCGGAGCGGCTCGTTACGTGCTTTTGATTTGTGGTGCCGCATGAGTGGTTTCCAGACGGTTCGTCTGTTCGGCTTCTTTCGAGTGTCGACTTGAGAGGCCTTGTTGACACCGTTGCCAACGTGGCTTGCCTGTTTGATGACTGTACGGGCGTTGGTCCTGGAAGCCTTGTCGATGGCATCGTCTGGATTGTTTGCCTGTTTGAGTTCATTTCCTGCGCTAGGCGTCACTGCGAAAGCGGGAGACCCCCAAAAAAGAGGCTCTCCCTTTGGTGTTCCTCGTGCATGCTTTGGTCCGTCAGGGCCAAAAGAAAGGGGGCGGAAGGCTTGATGCCCTCCGCCCCCTTTCGTGTGTGGTGGCGCACTGGGAAGGTGATGCCTAAAACCTACTGAACGGTTTTCAGCAGGCCGTAACCGCCGTTGTCGCGGCGATACAGGATGTGCACGGCGCTGGTGTCACGGTCGATGTAGGCAAAGAAGTCATGGCCCAGAAGGTCGATCTGGATCAGTGCCTCTTCTTCAGTCAGGGGCTCAAGTGCAAGCTCCTTCACGCGGACGACCTCATCATCGGCGGAGAGTTCAGCCATCAGGCCGTCAACGTCGAGTTCGGAGACGGGAGCGGTCTTGTCGACGATGGCGCCAGGTGCCTTCTTGTCGATGACGCGGGTCTTGAACTTGCGCAGCTGGCGAGCAACCTTGACGGCTGCGACGTCGATGGCTGCGTACATGTCCTGTTCGGTCTCATCGACGCGAATGACATGGCCGCGGGCACGCATGGTGACTTCGCAACGTGCAGGAGTGGGGTTTGCGGGATTCTTTTCGACTTCCAGAACAACTTCTGCGGTCAGGGGGTCGATGTCCATGACCTTCATGGAGTTGCCGATCTTTTCCTCGGCGTAGTCGCGCAGGGCGTTGGTGACGGGCATCTTGCGGCCGGTGATGGTGATATCCATGGTTCACCTCTCAGAATAGGGGTCCCTCAAGTAAACGAAGGGACGACGACCATAGCCCATGATGCTGGGTATCCAGTCTGAGAGCGGTCAATCTTCCCCTCGAAAACCGCTTTTATCTTATGCCCACAGTTTACTCCTGTTTGTGTCATCTCGGCCAAAATAGTGAGCGTGTTCATGAATTTAAGGGGCCAATAACCAGGTTTTATGTAGCTTGAACCCATTGAGATGCATAAGGCATTTCATGGGGAGCTTGCGAAGCGCAAGGACGTCAGGAAGGCTCACCCTGGTGGCTGATAGACTTACAAGTTCAGGTTAAATTTCAAGAAGGAGCCCCACTATGAGCCCCCATCGCCAGGACGACGCTGCCTACATCGATGAGGTCAGCAAGCATCGCAAGCGCCGCGCTCGCGTAATCGAGTTGACCCACTCGTCTACCAAAGCCGCAGGCGTCATGCTGCTTGCCACCATCGCCGCCCTGATTGTCGCCAGCACGGGAGCCCACGAGGGCTTTACGCATTTCTGGCACACCGAGGTGGTTGTGGGCTTTGGTGATGCCACCGCCAGGATGGGCCTTGGTCACGTCATCAACGATGTCTTCATGGCCATCTTCTTTCTTTTGGTTGGCCTTGAAATCAAGTACGAAATGACGGTGGGCGAGCTTACCAACATTCGCCAGGCAATTCTTCCCGTCATGGCTGCCGTTGGTGGCGTTGCCATGCCTGCGGCAATCTTCGTCGCCTGCAACGCATCGTCGCCCGACACCGTCATGGGCTGGGGCATTCCTACTGCCACCGACATTGCCTTTGCGCTGGGCGTTCTGGCCCTTTTGGGCGACCGTGTTCCGAGTGGTGTGCGCGTGTTTTTGTCCACGTTGGCTGTGGCAGACGACATCATCGCCATCCTTATTATTGCGGTGTTCTACGGACAGAGCCCTGACGTAATGTGGCTGCTTGCCGCAGGAGTGACCTTCGTGGTGTTGGCCGTCATGAACAAATGCCACGTGTATTCCTTGGTACCGTATCTGATCGGTGGCGTGGTGCTGTGGTTCTGCGTGTACAGCTCCGGCGTGCACGCCACCATTGCTGGCGTCCTTCTGGCCTTCGTCATTCCTTCTGGTTCCCACGTGAACCTGGCTGGCTTTGTTGATTGGTCGGGCAAGCGTGTGTGCGAGGCCAAGGAAAGCTATGAGCCCGATGTTCCGGTCATTGGGCAGGGTGACTATCTGGCAAGCGTGAGCCGGCTGGCTGCCGTATCGCGCCATGTCGTTCCCCCCGCGACGCGACTGGAGCGAGCCCTTCATCCCTGGGTGAACTTCGCCATCCTGCCTTTGTTTGCCTTGACGAATGCTGACGTGTCGCTCTTGGGCGTCGATTTGATGTCCGTAGCTACGAGCCCGGTGTTCCTTGGCGTGCTTCTGGGCCTGCTTTTGGGCAAGCCGGCAGGCATCATGCTCATGAGCTTCGTCATCGTGAAGACGGGCGTGGCCAAGTTGCCCGAAAACGTAAATTGGGCACATGTCTTGGGTGCGTCGCTGCTGGGCGGCATGGGCTTTACCATGGCAATCTTCGTTGCCAACCTGGCGTTTGTTGACGCTTCGTACGTGGCCTTTGCGAAGATGGCGATTCTTTTGGCGTCGCTTCTTGCAGGCGTGCTGGGCTTTGCTTTCTTGTTCCTGCAGGCACGTGGCGCTGCGGCCAAGGGCGACCACTTCGTCACGCACATCCCCGAATCCACCAACTTGCAGACGCACGTCTCCCATGAAGCAGCGCGTCAGGCTCGCTGCGCGGAGGGCCTGAAGGAATAGTAGCTTCGGACGAGTTTGACAGGTGTCGGCCTCTCTGTGATTGCCAACAGAGGGGCCCCTTTTGTTGGTCGATTAGGCCTCCTTCATGCTGTGCCACCTAGGCTGCACGTACAAGGTATGTGCTTATGACCTGGAGATATGAAGCCCTTCTTCATATTCGGAGGGCATGATTCCTGAGTTTTGCTACCATAGCGGACGTATATCTGTACATACGCACACGTGATTGCTCACTCGTGAGGAGGATTCAAAACTTATGATCGAGCATCTGACAAACATCAATAAACGCTCCCTTGTGTGTGCTGCCTTTGTCCTTTCCTTGGGCATGGGATTGATGGTTTCGGTTCCCGCGCATGACGCATTCGCCGTCACCGCAGCCGAAAAGAAGGCCGAGGCCGAACAGGCCAAGGAAAAGCTCAACGAGCTCTACGAAGTCGCAGAGCAGAAGTCAGAGGCCTACAACGACGCCGTTGTTGCCCGTGACGAGGCTCAGGCTGCTCATAAGAAGGCTGAAGGCAAGGTCGAAAAGGCCAAGAAAGAAATCGCCACCGAGACCAAGAAGATCGAGGGCTATCAGAAGGAGCTCGGCGATCGTGCTCGCTCCATGTACCGCTCCGGCGGCAACAACTTCCTCGACGTTCTTCTGGGTTCTACCAGCTTTGACGAGTTTGCAACCAGCTGGAATCTGCTTGAGACTCTGAATGAAAATGACGCAGAGCTGGTCCAGGAGACCAAGGCTTCTCGTGAAAAGCTCGAATCTGCCAAGGTCGAGCTTGAGGAACAGGCTGCTGAGGCCAGCAAGCAGGCTGCAGCCGCCAAGAGCGCCAAGGTAGCAGCAGCATCTGCTGCCGATGACGCCCAGGAAACCTACACCAAGCTCTCCAAGGAGGCCAAGGACCTTCTGAAGAAGGAGAAGGCAGCCGAGGCAGCTCGTGCCGCAGCTGCAGCCGAGCAGGCCAAGCGCGAGCAGGAAGAGGCCAAGCGCGCCGAACAGCAGGAGCGTGAGCAGCAGGCAGCTTCTTCCTCCAGCGGCAGCTCCAACGATGGCGATGACGGCGATTCCTCACAGGCCAGCTCCAGCAAGCCTCAGAGCGTTTCTGGCAGCAGCGTCGTGAGCCGCGCCTACGCCCAGCTGGGCAAGCCCTACGTCTGGGGTGCAACGGGCATGAGCTCCTTCGACTGCTCTGGTCTGGTCGGCTACTGCATCAAGGGCACCACGGGTCGTTGGTGCACCTCCGGCACCTGCGCTGGTTGGACGCGCGTTTCCAACCCTCGCCCCGGCGATATCTGCGTTCGCAGCGGCCATGTGGGTGTCTACATTGGCAATGGCATGATGATTCATGCGCCCCATACCGGTGACGTCGTGAAGATCTCGCCCGTCCCCTCCAACATGTGGTACGTGCGTTACTAGGCAATCCTGATTGGCATTAAGACAGGAAGGCACCCGTTCGCTTTTGCGTCGGGTGCCTTTTTCGTGGGAGCGCACAGAGATTACTGGGTATTTGTGGAGCGCCCGTACCGGCTTTGGCTCCCCGTGCGGCAAGTGTGCTAACATATCACGCGCTTACTCAGCGGCCGTTTACGGCCTTGGGTGTTAGCGGGATGTGGCTCAGCTTGGTAGAGCGCTGCGTTCGGGACGCAGAGGTCGCAGGTTCGAATCCTGTCATCCCGACCATGAACCGCTAAGGGGGTGCCCCGCAAGGGGCGCCGTCTTGTTTTGCTAAGGTGAAAGTGCTGCCAAGGTGCAGCGCCGGCAACCGATCCTCTTGTGGAGGTACTTGTATGAAAATTTTTGGCATGGGCCCTGTTGAGTTCATCATCATTTTGGCTGTCATCTTCTTGGTGTTCTTTGTCTTTGGGCCCAAGAACCTGCCCAAGATGGGTACGGCATTCGGCAAGGCGCTGAAGAACTTCCGCGAAGGCATGGGTTCCGCGAAGAAGGCTGCCAAGAAGGAAGAGTCCAAGACTGCCGAGGAGCCTGCTCAGGCTGCCGAGCTGGTCGAGGTCATCGACAAGCCCGCACCTGGTCGTGCTTCTGAGCAGGAAACCAAGGAGAAGGCCGAATAGCCCTCGTGCACTGGTAAACAAACGCCCCATTGGGGCGTTTTCTGGGAAATATGGAAAGAGCGTCACATAAGGTGGCCGGAGGTACCATGGACAACTACATTCTTACCGAAGAAGGCAAGGAAAAGCTCGAAGAGGAGCTGCGCTACCTCGAGACCGAGAAGCGTGCAGAGATTGGCGAGCGCATCAAGGTCGCTCGCGAGTTCGGCGACATCTCTGAGAACTCCGAGTACGACGACGCAAAGAACGAGCAGGCTCAGGTCGAGGCTCGTATCGTCGAAATTAACCGCATCCTCTCTGAGGCTACGGTCGTTTCCGCTGGTAAGAACTCAAATCGCGTGAATATCGGTTCTACCGTTCAGGTGGAAATGAATGGTCGCGAGCGTACCTTCACCATCGTTGGTGCTGCCGAGAGCAACGTTGCCGAGGGTAAGATTTCCAACGAGTCTCCCGTTGGTGCCGCTCTGCTGGGCGCCCAGAAGGGCGACAACCTGATGGCTGTTGGCCCCACTGGTCGCGACATCACACTTAAGGTCATCGCTCTCGTCAAGTAATTAGGCGGGCTCAGCTTTGGGCCCCTTGGGTTCTCCTGTGCTTGCGCAGGAGAACCCTCTTTGTTTAGGGAGCTTCTTTCGAAGGGTTCGTATTGCGTGAGTCCTTCGACCAGCTTCCTCAGGCGCCGCAGGGACTCCTTGCGGCGAGTCGATTTCTCACAGCGAGTAAAGGAGGATGCAATGGCAGAAGAAACCGCCGCTGCCCCCGAAGTAATCGAAGACGATCCCATCAAGGTTCGCCAGGCCAAGCGTGAGGCGCTCATTGCTGCTGGCAAGAATCCTTATGGCGGTGCCTACGAGTATTCTCATCACGTGTCTGATCTTGAGGCCGCCTATGGCGATCTTGAAGACGGCCAGAACACCGAGGATCGCGTAAGGGTCGCTGGCCGCATCATGGCAAAGCGCGTACAGGGCAAGATCGTGTTTATGGAGCTGCAGGACGCGACGGGTCGCATGCAGCTGTTCTGCCGCATCAACGCTCTTGGCGAAGAGGCTTTCGCTGAACTCAAGGATCTCGACATGGGCGACTGGATCGGTGTCGAGGGCTGCATGATGCGCACGCGTCGTGGTCAGCTTTCCGTTGCTGTCGACGCTTTTGAGCTTCTTTCCAAGAGCCTGCGTCCTCTGCCTGAAAAGTTCCATGGTCTGTCCGACAAGGAAATCCGTTATCGCCAGCGCTACGTTGACCTGGTGGTTAACGATGACGTCCGCGAAACCTTCGTCAAGCGCTCCAAGATCGTTTCGGCTTTCCGCCGCTACATGGAGGAAGACGCCTATTACGAGGTTGAGACCCCCATCCTGCAGACTATCCAGGGTGGTGCGACGGCCAAACCCTTCATCACGCATTTCAACGCTCTTAATCAGGAATGCTATCTGCGTATCGCCACGGAACTTCACCTGAAGCGCCTGCTGGTGGGTGGCTTTGAGCGCGTGTTTGAAATCGGTCGTATCTTCCGTAACGAAGGAATGGACCCCACGCACAATCCTGAGTTCACCTCGATGGAGGCTTACTGTGCCTTTAGCGACCTGCAGGGCATGAAGGCTCTGGCTCAGGGCGTCATCAAGGCAGCCAACGCTGCCGTGAACGACACCGAGCAGCTTGAGTACCAGGGCATGACCATCGACCTTTCTGGCGATTGGCCCTCCATTCCCATGACCAAGATTGTCTCTGACGCATTGGGCGAGGAAATTTCCCTGGATACTCCCGTCGAGCATCTGGCAGAGCTTGCCAAGAAGAACGGCATTGAGGTCAAGCCTGAGTGGACTGCTGGCAAGCTGGTTGCCGAGCTCTATGACGAAATTGGTGAGCCCACCATCGTTAATCCCACCTTCGTTGTCGACTATCCCGTTGAGGTCAGCCCCCTGGCCAAGCGCTTCGATGACGAGCCTCGTCTTACTGATCGTTTTGAGCTGGTCATCGCAGGCCACGAGTATGCCAACGCCTTTAGCGAGCTGAACGACCCCGTGGATCAGGCCGACCGCTTCCGTGCTCAGATGGAGGAAAAGGCTTCTGGCGACGACGAGGCAATGGAGTACGACACCGATTACGTTCGTGCTTTGGAGTATGGCATGCCTCCCGCAGGCGGCATTGGTATCGGCATCGATCGAGTTGTCATGCTGCTGACCAACCAGCCCACCATTCGTGACGTGCTCCTGTTCCCCCATATGCGTCCTGAGGCGTAGTTGCGCAATTACGTGCAGGCCTGCTTGTAGGGGGGCTGCACGTAGGTGTCCCTGCCTTGCGATGGGTCTGCCTGTTAAAGTGATTGCTTGCAGGCGCTTCGCTTGTGGGACCGGCTGATTAGGGGCCTGTTCGAGGGCGTGTCCGAGATGGGCTCGGACAACGGGCGCCAGGTGCGGGGACTGCTTGTGGGACTCATTCGGGGACATGCCCGAACGGGTGCTTATCGGACGCAACCAACAGGGATGCGGTCTGTAGGGAACGGACCATTCCGAGGGAAAGCACCCGAGGGGAGGCGTCTGAGGGTGGCGCATCTTTGCCGGATCGTCTCCAGACGGAGCGGATGCCTGCAAGGACGATATTGAGCAGTAAGAAGCTCTGGCACGTTCGTGCCAGAGCTTCTTTTTTGTTTGGGCTTGATCGCTGTATGGGATAGGTTGCGCCAATCGCGGCTGCTGGTTCTGGTCGAATTGTCTATCAGGTGAAGGGTTGATGGTTGGTCTGATAGTGGTCTTGGCTGTTAGTTTGGGATGACCTAGCTGCCGGATGAGGAGAATCCGGGTTGAGCCGGGCTGAATCTGGGTAGATCGAACCGTCGTCTGGGCACAGGAGGCAAGTCCGGGTTCTAAGGGACGGGTCATGTTGGTCGGGTCCATCGGCTGGAGTGGATCTGGTCCTTTCAAATTGAAAAGAGAACCTAAATAGCACTGCTGGGTGACCCTGCCTAGCGGTCACTGATCCACTCGAACCACAAAACGGCGCCCGAAAGGCAATTTTGGCCGCAAATGTACGAATTGGGAGGGCTGGGCCTTGTTGCTGGCTGGTTTCCCTGGTTTGGCAATTTTTGCATCCTGACAAAACCCCAGGTCACAGCTTTGCCTTTGAGCAGGTTCGACTACGCCTTCCAAAGGCGGGTTTCAAGAAGGTGTGTCTCTTCGCACATTTGCCGGCGTTTTTGCCAATGATGAGGTGAAAGCTGGTTTGGGCGGGCGACGATTGGCCAAACCTGTCGAGTTGGGTTGAATTCAGCGGGCGTAACTTAGGGATAGGGGATAGATTGAGCTGACGGCATCTGCTGCACCAAGTCCGTCGCGGCGGACTAGGTGCTGTGGCAGAAGGCGGATTGAGCCGGTCTTGCATGAGTTGGCTGAGGTTTGTTCTAGGTTTGTTTCATATTTGTCCGATTGGTCGAGTCAACTTTTACGCTTTTGCCCTGTCGGGTCCGTTATCTGGTTCGGTCGTCGGGCATGGGTTTCTGAAGAAGGAAACTCAACACGGGCTGCATGCCTGTAGGATAGAAGGCAAATAACGCATGTGTGCGGGTCCCGCTCGCATCAGATAAGGAGATCCATCATGAAGATCTGCCAAAACTGTCAGGCATCCATCGAGGAAGAAGCAAAGTTCTGCACCGCATGTGGCGCACCTCAAATCGCGCCCACAATTGGTGAGGAGCCCCTGTCTACCTCCGCACAGCCTGCAAATGGAGAGCCCGCCGTCGTCGCTCAGGATGGCGTTGGTCAGTCTGCCGCCAACCAGGCCACGGTTGAACAGATCGAAACGGGGGCGTCTGGTACAAGCCAGCCCGCGATGCTTGGCGACGAAGGACTTGGGGGCGGCCATGCCGAAGGTCGGTCCGTGACCGGCCAGTCCGCAGTCGAGCAGCCCATAGTGGGCCAAGCCGCAGCCGAGCAGTCTACTTCTGAGCCTTGGCAGGCCAGGTCCGATGCCGCCTGGCAGCAGGAAGCAAACCCGGGCGATCCCTCCCAGGCTCCCTATGCTCAGCAAGCAGGCTACGCTTGTTACCAGCAGGGATATCAGCAGTACTCCCAGGCATCTGTCTATGCTGCCCCGATTGACCCGAACGACCACACGGCCGAGTTTGACCCTCGTGACATTGCAGAGAACAAAATCTACGCGATGCTAGGCTACCTTCTAAGCGTGGTTGGCATCGTGGTCACGCTGCTTGCCTGCCCCCAGTCGCCTTACGCGCGTTTCCATGTTCGTCAGGCGGTGAAGCTGCTGATCCTGGAGACCATCGTAGGCATAGTTACGGGTCTGCTTTTCTGGACGATCATCGTCCCCATCGTCGCAGGCATCTTCCTGTTGGCGCTCTTTGTCGTCCACTGTATTTGTTTCTTCCAGGTGTGCAGCGGCACTGCAAAGGACGCCCCCATCGTGCGGAGCTTCAATTTCATGAACTAGGCGCATAGGAGCAGGGTACTTCGTTCTGTGTCATCGTGCCTGCCAGCGAGCCAAGGGGCAAACCGCCAATCCTGGCCCGCCGCCAGCTTTGGGCAAACCGTCAATTCTGTGCTGCTGTCAGCTTTGGCGGCATCGCCGCTTCGTTCAAAGCACTCATTGTGTGCTTTGTCTGGTATACGTACGAAACGGATCAATGGGGTTTGGCACTCTCTTTTTCTGAGTGCTAGGATGATGCGAACAAACGTCTGCCCGCAAATGAGGCCAGGCTCACCCTGGACCTCCGTGGACACGAAGGCCCACCAGTCTGGGCGAACATCTAGGTACTAGTGCGTGCAAGCGTCCGTTTGGGCGCTTGCGTGCGTTTTTGGCAAGAAACGAAAGGGGATACATGCCCTTCGACAAGTTCACCGACAAGGCCCGTAAGGTGCTGGTGCTGGCCCAGGAAGAGGCTCGCGCCCTCCATCAGCCTTACGTCGGCACCGAGCATGTGCTTCTGGCCCTGCTCAAAGAAGACGACGGCATCGCCGCCCAGACGCTCGATCGTCTGGGCGTCACCTACGATGCCGTGGTCGATGCCATCAAGCAGACCGTCACCATTGACGAGTCCGCCGACGTCTCGGGTCATCTTGGCTTCACTCCGCACACCAAGCGTGTGCTCGAAAACTCGCTGCGTGAAGCAATGCAGATGGGGCAGGCCTACATTGCTACTGAGCATTTGCTGCTGGGCATCGTACGCGAAAACGAAGGCACGGCTATCGAGGTCCTGGCGCGCATGGGCGTGTCGGGCGAAGCCATTCGTGCATCGCTGAACGACCTGGTTGGCCAGAGTCCCGTCCATGCGGGCACGAACGGCTTTGATCCCGTTGCCGCTTCGGCCGACAGCATGCTCAAGGAATTCGGCTGCGACCTGACCCAGAAGGCGGCCGACGGCCAGCTTGACCCCGTGGTGGGTCGCGCCGGCGAAATCGAGCGTGTGATGCAGATCCTTTCGCGCCGCCAGAAGAACAACCCGCTGATCCTGGGCGAGCCCGGCGTGGGCAAGACCGCCATCGTGGAGGGCTTGGCCCAGCTTATCGTGGCCGACCAGGTGCCCGAGACCCTGCGCGGTAAGCGCCTGGTCACGTTGGACATTTCGGCCTTGGTCGCCGGCTCGAAGTACCGCGGAGAATTCGAAGACCGCCTGAAGAAGTGCATCAAGGAGGTCATGGACGACGGCAACACCATTCTGTTCGTCGATGAAATCCACACCCTGTTGGGTGCAGGTGCCGCCGAGGGATCCGTTGATGCCGCCTCCATCCTGAAGCCGCCTTTGTCGCGTGGCGAAATCCAGATCATTGGCGCCACCACGCTTGACGAATACCGCAAGCACCTCGAAAAGGACTCTGCCTTCGAGCGTAGGTTCCAGGCGCTTACCGTAAAGGAGCCTAATGAAGAGCAGGCCATGCGCATCATGGAGGGCCTGCGTGACCGCTACGAAGACCATCACCACGTGCATTACTCTGAGGATGCCCTGCGTGCCGCAGTGAGCCTGTCTCATCGCTACATCCAGGACCGCTTTCTTCCTGACAAGGCAATCGACGTCATCGACGAGGTTGGTGCCCGTCTGCGCATTCGCAACATGGTGCTGCCCGAGGAAGTCCAGGCCCTGGACTCCAAGCTGCGTACCCTGCGCGGCCAGAAGGAAGAGGCCATCGCCGATCAGGACTTCGAGCGCGCCGGCAAGGTGCACGAAAAGGAAGTCGCTGTTCAAGCCGAGCGCGACCGCGCAGTTCAGGCTTGGGAGGAAGATTCTGCAAAGAAGATCACGGAGGTCACCGTGGAGGACATCGCCGACGTGGTGTCCATGTCCACGGGAGTGCCCGTGTCTAATCTGACCGAGGCGGAGACCGACAAGCTGTTGCGCATGGAATCCGTGCTGCACGAACGCGTCATTGGCCAGGAGGAGGCTGTGACTGCCGTCTCCAAGGCAATTCGTCGCAGCCGTGCAGGCCTCAAGGATCCCAAGCGCCCCGTTGGCTCTATGCTTTTCCTGGGTCCCAGCGGCGTTGGCAAGACCGAGTTGTCCAAGACCTTGGCAGAATTCCTGTTTGGCACCGAACGTGCGCTTATCAGCTTCGATATGTCCGAGTATATGGAAAAGCACACGGTTTCGCGTCTGATCGGATCGCCTCCGGGATACGTGGGCTATGACGAAGGTGGCCAGCTGACCACGGCCGTGCGCCAGCAGCCCTATTCGGTGGTTCTCTTCGACGAGATCGAAAAGGCCCACCCTGATGTGTTCAACATCTTGCTGCAGATCCTTGAGGAAGGTCGCCTGACCGATTCCCAGGGTCGATCTGTGGACTTCCGCAACACCGTCATCATCATGACGTCGAATGTTGGCGCTCGCGAAATCACTGCATCTGCACCCCTGGGCTTCACTACTGCGAAGAACGGAGGCATGGATGACGGCGAAATCAAGAGCCGCGTGATGTCCGAGGTCAAGCGCCTGTTTAAGCCCGAGTTCCTGAACCGCATCGACGAAATCATCGTGTTCAAGAGCCTGACCACCGAAGAGCTATCCCAGATCGTCGACCTCATGGTGGCCGATCTGCGTGAACGCCTGATCGAGCTGAACATGACTATCAACCTGACCGACGAGGCAACGCGTTTCGTGGTGAAGGAAGGTACCGATCTGACCATGGGTGCCCGTCCTTTGCGTCGTGCCATCCAGCGCCTGTTGGAGGACCCGCTGTCCGAACAGATTCTGGAGGGCGAGTGGAGCGCTGGCTCTGTCATCGATGTGGACCTCAAGGATGGCAAACTTGCGTTTACCGCTGGCACGGGTTCAATCCCAGCTCCGCGTAAGCGTGATACCATTGCCAAGGAAGCCGAGCTGCTGCTGTCCGGCTATGACCTGGGTCACGCCGGCTTGCCTGGTGGGGGCTCGGTTCAGGGCGGCCAGGCGGCTGATTAACCCATTGATTATCACCAGGAGGACCCATGGCAAAGGAAATCGTCGATCCCGTATCTGCACCCTTTGCGCTGCGAGACCTTCTGGAAACCCTAGATGATGCTGATTTTGATGCCCTGCAGGCGGAATACCGCCCGCAGGGCATCGTTGACAAGAAAGCGTCCACTGCGGCCATCATCCTGGCCGGTGGCAGTGGCGAGCGTTTTGGCCGCGAAGGTGGCAAACAGCTGGTGGAAATCGCCGGCAAGCCCGTGCTTACTCGCTCCATCGAGGTTATGGACCGCGTCCCCGACATCGGCCTGATCGTTGTGGTGGCTCCGAAGGACCGCGCGGCCGAGTACCTCTCCCGCGCTATCGACCCCTATAACTTTGCAACACCCTTGGTGATGGCCGAATCTGGTTCCATTCGTCAGGAGTCCGCCTTCAATGGCCTGGAAATGGTCCCCGAGACCTTTGATTTCATCCTGCTGCATGATGGCGCCCGCCCCCTGGTTTCTTCCAAGCTGGTCGAGCACACCATCGCAACGCTGAAGGGCAACTTTGACGCCGATGGTGCCGTGGTGGGCCATCCCTCCATCGACACCTTGAAAGTGGTCGAGCACGGTGCCATCGTGGGCACGCCCGATCGTTCCGTGTTCTGGAATGCCCAGACCCCTCAGGTCTTCCGCGCTGGTGTCTACCGCAGGGCCCATGCTGATGCCCTCTCTAACGGCTTTGTGGGTACTGACGACTCTTCGCTGATCGAGCGCCTGGGTGGTCGGGTTCTCATGGTTGAAGGCAAGCGCGACAACCTGAAGCTCACCGTGCCCGAGGATTACCGCATCATCTCCGCTGCCGTTCGTGCGGCCATTGAAACAGCCATGAAGGAAGGAAAGCCCCATGAGTAAACCAGGTCTGCGTATCGGCCTGGGCTATGATGTTCATGCCTTTGCCCCTAACCGCAAGCTGATCTTGGGCGGGGTGGACATTCCTCATACCCAGGGTCTGCTGGGTCATTCTGATGCTGACGTGCTGGCTCATGCCGTTGCCGACGCCTTGCTGGGCGCCATTCGCGGAGGAGACATCGGAAAGTTGTTCCCTGACACAGATCCCGCCTACAAGGGCGCTGACTCCTTGGTGCTTTTGGGAGCCGTGGCTGACCTTCTGCGCGAAGGCGGCTGGGAAATCGTTGACATCGACTGCGTAATTGCTGCGCAGGCCCCCAAGCTGTCTCCTCATCGCGAGGCAATGAGGGAAAACCTCGCACGCGCTATGAAAATCGACGTAGACAACATTGGCGTGAAGGCAACTACGACCGAGCGCCTTGGTTTCGAAGGACGCGAAGAGGGCATTTCGGCGCAGGCCGTCGCCCTTGTCGAGCGCTGTTGCTAGTCCCTTTGTCTGCTGTAGCTCCCCAATGTGTCCGGCTTGGGCGGGGAGTGGTGACTGCCTTGCTCTTGGGCGCATGAGCCCTGTGAGGCCTCGGTCGGCCCGAGAGGACACCCGGCTGTTTCGCACCATCTGAGATATTCGGCTTTTCTGACGGAAAGGTTTCCATGACCATCAAGATCTATGACTCCAAGGCTCGCTCGAAGCGTGGGTTCGTCCCCGAGCATCCCGGCGAAGTCCGCATGTACGTGTGCGGCCCTACCGTGTACAACTACATTCACATTGGCAACGCCCGTACCTTCATCAGCTTTGACACCATTCGTCGCTACCTAGAGTGGCGTGGTTTCAAGGTTACCTTTGTGCAGAACGTCACCGACGTCGATGACAAGATCATCAAGAAGGCGAACGAAGAGGGCACTACGGCCGATGCCATTGCGCAGTTCTACACCGAGGCCTTCGTTTCCGACATGCGTGCTGCAGGCGTGAAAGATCCCGACGTGCGTCCCAAGGCTACCGAGGAGATCCCCGCCATGATCGAGCTAGTCAAGCTCCTCATTGAGCGAGGCCATGCCTATGAGACTCAGGGCGACGTGTACTTCGATGTTCGCTCCTATCCTGCGTATGGTGAGCTTTCGGGCCGCAACATCGACGAGATGGAGTCCGGTCATCGTGAACTGCGCGCTGATGGACAAGGCCTGGAAGACCGCAAGCGCGATCCTCTTGACTTTGCTCTCTGGAAGGCCGCAAAGCCTGGTGAGCCTAGCTGGGAGTCCCCCTGGGGTCAGGGTCGCCCCGGCTGGCATATCGAGTGCTCGGCCATGAGCAAGAAGTACCTCGACCTGCCCTTCGACATTCATGGTGGTGGCGCTGACCTGTGCTTCCCCCATCACGAAAACGAGCGCGCCCAGTCCGAGGCCGCTTATGGTGTGACCTTCAACAATTACTGGATGCACGGCGGTATGCTCAACATCAACAATGAAAAGATGTCCAAGTCCTTGGGCAACTTCCTCTTGTTGCGCGACGTTCTGGAGACCACCCCTGCCGCCGTCCTGCGCATGTTGATGCTGCAGACACACTATCGCAGCCCCCTGGACTTCAGTGACGAACGTCTGCGCGAGTCCGAGACGGCACTTTCCCGCATTCGCAACTTTGCCACCAACACGGCCTGGGCTGCCGACAACGCGTCCGATGACGTCGAGGGCGCAGGCCTTGACGCCGAGGCTCTGCAAGCTGCTATTGCCGGCCTGCGCGAGGGCTTTGCGGAAGCCATGGACGACGACTTCAACACCGCAGGCGCCCTGGGCTGCGTCTTCACCTTCGTGAACGAGGCAAACGCCCTGGTTGGTGCTTGTACCCTGCGCCCCGCAGATGCTGAGTTGCTGCACCAGGCCGTCGACGCCGTGGTCGAGCTTCTTGCCGTTTTGGGCGTCAGCTTGGAAGAGGAGTCCGTCGATCAGGATTGCCCTGCGGAAATCTTCGAGCTGGCTTCCGCTGTCGCTGGTTATGAAGGCGGCAATGGCGATGAAGCCATTCAGGCGCTGCTGGATGCTCGCGCCGCAGCGCGCAAGGAAAAGAACTGGGCCGTCGCCGACAGCGTGCGTGATGGCTTTGCGGCCGCTGGGTTTGTCATCGAGGACACTCCTCAGGGTGCACGCGTTTCTCGTAAGTAGGATACGCCCAGATAGGGTGCAAAAAGACCAGCCACATCGTCCGTGTGGCTGGTCTTTTCTTATGTTTCGAACAATGTTTCGCTTGTGAAAACATGTTCAAGTTCGTAAAAGCTGGGTTAAGCATGGCGATATAATTACAGGGCATATGGGATTGCTGATGCCCAGGACCTAACGGTTGAAGAGGAGCCCTAATGAACCGTCGCAATAAGGTAGTTTCCGTGCAGGAAACGCGCGCACAGGTAACTCGTGAAAAGCTGCTGAACGCGGCGATTGACCTCGTTTCTCGAAACGGCATGGAGGCGCTGACGGTCCGCAACATCTGCGATGAGGCCGGCCTTTCCACGGGCAGTTTCTACAACCTGTTTTCCGGCAAGGACGAGCTAATTACCTACTACCTGAAGCACTCCTTCGAGTCTTACAAGCTCACGGCAGAAGAAGAAGCCGCCGATTACAACGTGGTCGAGAAGTGCCTTTTGGTGTATCGCTTCTACGTGCGCTGCTGCAAGGATGCCGGCTTGGAGTTTGTTAGCGGCCTGTACTCGGCCACCAATAGCCCCTTCTTCGACTTCAAGCATCGCGACTCCGAAGACGAAATCGTCATCGATCTGGTAGGCAGCTACCTTGAGCGGGGCAAGGAGGAAGGCGTTATCCGTGAAGACGTGGACGTCGAGGAAGCCAAGCTTCGCATTGCCGCCATCGTCACGGGCCTCCAATTCTACTGGTGTGTCTTCAAGGGCGGCATTGATGTGGCCTATCAAACCGACTCCCTGCTGCGCACGTACCTGTGCACACTGGTAAACAAGGATGTTAACCTGCAATTTTCTCTGGCGCCACTTGAAGACCGGGGGGCATTCCTGGGCGAGTAGTGTTATCTTTGAAACGTGTTCAAACGGACGTGGCAAGGAGCGTTCGTTTGTAGGTCAGATGTTGGACTGAATACGTTTTGAGGGGTGTTCATCATGATTTTTGACAACATCGTCGTCGCCTATGATGGTTCTTCGCAGTCTCTGGAAGCAGTCAAGATGGCTGCTG
>JAUNOE010000106.1 GCA_030537255.1 Coriobacteriia bacterium | reverse complement strand
CTAAGTCAGGGTGAGCCCGACGCCTCCTCCGTCCCCAATGGTGGTCTCCGCGCAACCTTTGAGGCTCGCGGCTATACGGCTTGGGACCCTACTTCCTATGCTTTCATCAAGGATGAAGTGTTGTGCATTCCTACTGCCTTCTGTTCTTATACCGGTGAGGCTCTGGATAAGAAGACCCCGCTTCTTCGTTCCATGAAGGCTATCGATCAGCAGGCCCAGCGTGTTCTTGAGCACTTTGGTGAGGGTGGTCATCGTGTCATTACCACTGTTGGTGCCGAGCAGGAGTATTTTCTGATCTCAGAAAAGGACTACAAGCAGCGTCAGGACCTGATCATGACGGGTCGTACGCTGTTTGGCTCTGCTCCTTCCAAGGGCCAGGAGCTCGAGGAGCATTACTTTGGCGCTATTCGTCCCACCGTCAACGAGTTCATGAAGGAGCTTGATGATGACCTGTGGGCATTGGGCGTCTCCGCTAAGACTAAGCACAACGAGGTTGCTCCCGCCCAGCATGAGCTTGCGCCTTTGTTTACTAATTCAAATCGCGCTATCGACGAGAACCTTCTGACCATGGAGAAGATGAAGCTTGACGCTTCTCATCATGGTCTGGTTTGCTTGCAGCACGAAAAGCCATTCGAGGGCGTCAACGGATCTGGCAAGCATAACAACTGGTCTCTTTCGTACGGCTCCACCAATCTGCTTGATCCTGGCGAAAATCCCATCGAAAACCTTCGCTTCATGGTCTTTTTGGCTTGTGTTGTTGAGTCGGTCGACGAATACCAGGAGCTCCTGCGCATGTCTGTTGCCTCTGCCGGCAACGACCATCGCCTGGGTGCAAACGAGGCACCCCCTGCCATCATCTCCATTTTCTTGGGTGATGAGCTGGGCGCTATCGTTGAGGCTCTCATTAATGGTGAGGACTATGAGTCTGCTGCAGCTGTTGCAATGGACTTGGGTGTCGACGTCCTTCCTCAGTTCCTTAGGGACAACACCGATCGTAACCGCACCAGCCCCTTCGCGTTTACGGGCAACAAGTTTGAGTTCCGTATGCCTGGCTCTCAGGTGAATCTGTCTGATTGCAACACCATCCTGAATACGGCCATGGCTAAGTCCCTGAAGGGCTTTGCAGATGCCATGGAGGGCGTCGCCGAGGATGCTTTTGAAGCCAAGGCAATCGCCTACATCAAGAAGACCTTCACCGACCATCAGCGCATCATCTTCAACGGCAACGGCTATGCTGGCGATTGGGAGATTGAAGCCGAGAACCGCGGTTTGGCAAATCATCGCAATACTGCCGAGGCATTGCCTTGCTTCGTTGACCAGAAGTCCATTGACCTGTTCGCAGAGTTTGATGTTCTGACTGAGTCCGAGGTTCGCTCCCGTTACGAGGTGAAGCTCGAGAAGTACAACAAGCTTCTGAATATTGAGGCTCGTGTCATGATCCGCATGGCCCGTCGTACCTATCTGCCCGCAATTAGCGACTATGCTGCCGACGTGGCTTCTAACATTTGCTCCATCAAGGCTGCGCTGCCCACTGCTGCGCTTGAGGCCCATGAGTCGCTCTTGCATCGCCTGACCACGGGCATTGAGGCTGCCTCCGAGGCAACTGCCGCACTGGTCAAGGTTCATGATGCGGCTGAGGCCATTGAAGACGCTCAGGAGCAGGCATACGCGTACGCTAACAACGTAATTCCTGCTATGGAAGCCCTTCGTGAGGAAATCGATGGCCTTGAGCGCTACACCGAGCGCAGCTACTGGCCTGTTCCCACCTACAATGACATGTTGTTCTATTGCTAAGAGCCTGACTGTATAAGGATCAAGCGCATCGTCGCTGTTAGAGGCCCGGAACACCGGGCCTCTTTTCGTTCTGCGCCCTGTAGCGGGGATGGTGCAATTTGCAGACCGTTGCACCCTGTTTAACGGAACGCTGCTACAAGTTTTCAAGCTCGTTACGTTTGCTGTGGTTCTCGGGAGTAGAATCGCGGTTGTGAGAATAGAAGTACTTGCAGAAATCTTAGAGAGGACCTGGCATGGAGAAAAAGGATATCGATTGGGCTAATTTGCCCTTCGGCTACATGAAGACTGATTTCAGCTATGTGTGCAACTTCAAGAATGGCGCATGGGAAGAAGGCGGTCTTACTCCTGATCACAGCATTCAGATGAGCGAATGCGCAGGTATTCTTCACTATTGTCAGGAGGTTTTTGAAGGCCTGAAGGCATACACCACCGAACAGGGAGAAATCGTTTGCTTCCGCCCTGACCTCAATGCAAAGCGTATGGCTGATTCTGCTGAGCGTCTGTGCATGCCCGCCTTCCCTGAGGACAAGTTTATCGAAGCGGTCAAGATGGTTGTCAAAGCCAATGCCGCATGGGTTCCCCCCTTCGGCTCTGGCGCAACCCTGTATGTGCGCCCCTTCATGTTTGCTACGGGTGACGTCATTGGCGTTAAGCCTGCTGACGAATATCAGTTCCGCATCCTTGTCACTCCTGTTGGCCCCTACTTCAAGGGTGGCGACACCGCAGTTACTTTGGGCATCGCCGAATACGATCGTGCTGCTCCTCACGGTACGGGCAACATCAAGGCCGGCCTGAATTATGCCATGTCTCTTAAGCCTGGCATGGAAGCTCATGCCAAGGGTTATGCGGAAAACCTCTATCTTGATTCTCAATCCCGTACGTATGTAGAGGAAACCGGCGGTGCAAACGTCCTCTTCGTGGACGCTGAGGGTACGCTGGTCGTTCCCCAGTCCCACACCGATTCCATTCTTCCTTCGGTCACCCGTCGTTCCTTGGTGGTCGTTGCTCGCGACCTGCTTGGCCTGAAGGTCGTTGAGCGTCCCGTCAAGTGGGAGGAAGTCCTCGCGGGTTCCTTTATCGAATGCGGTCTTTGCGGCACAGCCGCTGTCATTAGCCCCGTTGGACATATTGTTGATGACGAGACGGTTGTCGAGTTTCCCGCTGGCGCCGAGACTTCTGGCCCCGTGATGAAGAAGCTTCGCGCAACGCTGACCGATATTCAGCAGTGCAAGATTGAGGGTCCCGAGGGCTGGGTCTGCAAGATTATGTAATTTGGGGCAAAGGCCAAAACGTCTGCTCTAGTAAGGAGGGTCACCAATGAAGGTGGCCCTTCTTCATTTTGCTGGAGCCAGATTGGCGGTGAGGCTAAAGCAATTTGCGGGCCCAGGAGCTCTCCTGACGCGGCCCAGCAACCCCACTCCCCCTGGCGTTCCAGGCACCCCGCCAGCATAGCACCAGGTCAGGCGGCACATGACGGAAAAACCCGCCTACTTCCCAAGAAATCACTTGACCCGGGGGCCTGAGAAGAGGATTATACA
>JAUNOE010000105.1 GCA_030537255.1 Coriobacteriia bacterium | reverse complement strand
GGATTCACCATGCGTGCCAAGCCTCGGGCGGAGGTGCTCAAGAGCTCATTCAGGCGCCTGCTCATTCCGTATTTCATCGTGTGCGGCATCCTTTTGTTCTTTGCGCTGGTTCCGCCCAGCTCCCTGAATTCAAGCCTGGACACCCAACGTTCACTGCCAGTGGTACTGGTGGAAGCATTCTATGCGTCGGGGCAGGAGGGTCAGATCGCGGGCCACACCTTCCAGGCAATTGGTGCGATTTGGTTCTTGCCCTGCCTGTTCTGGGGTCGCCTTGTCTTGAACGAGATTCTTCTGCGAACCGCTGGGCTTAAGGACTCTAATCGCCTGGCTGAACCCGCCTTGGTTCTCTTGGTTCTGTTTGTGGGCTTTGCCATTGGCAGCGAGGTCCGGCTTCCCTTTGACCTGGATACGGCTTTCGTTGCCGTGTTCTTCATGTACGTGGGCGTGCTTGCGCATCGTTGGGACTTGGCCCGCGTCAAGCCCTGGCAGTGGTGTCTGATCATTGCGGTGTGGCTGTTGTACCTGGTGGCAGGTAGTAACGAAATGGCGGTGCGCGCCTACCTCGAGCATCCGGCTTCTCTCATTACCGCATCGGCAGGCAGCCTGGCTGTCATGGGCGCCTGCAGGGTGGTCGAACGATTGCCCCTGCCTTGGCTCAAGCAGGGACATGCTTGCCCAGGGGCTCTACTGGTTTGTCCTGCGATTTGCCCTGGTGGTCGTGGTCACCATCGTTGTGGTGGCGCTCAACAAGGCCGTCCGTGCCAAAGTTGCCAAGCTGAGGGCACGTGGGTAGTATCATGGCTTCCGCTGGAATGTGACATCGCCTGGTGCGTCTCCGCAGGGGAATGGCCACCTGGTTTGAGGCGCTCGGGAGCTTTGGGCTCAGGGCGCAACCGAAGGGAGCGAAGGTGAAGGCAAAGGGCCCTATCATGCTGCTGATCACGGCTTTTCTGTGGGGCATGGCGTTTGTGGCGCAGTCTCAGGCTGCTGATGCCGTTCAGCCGTTCACCTTCAATGCTTCCCGAAACTTCGTAGGCGTGCTCTTCTTGACGCTTGTCATCTACGCTCGTGGTCGAATGGGTCAGGACGTTCCTGCAAGCAAGCAGGTTAGTGCTGTATCCAAGACTCCCTGCTTGGGCTCGTATTCGCGACGCATGTTGCTGGTCGGTGGAGCTGCTTGCGGTATCGTGCTGTGCGCGTCTTCGTACTTGCAGCAGCTGGGTATTACGGCATATCCCGCCGATGCGGCTGCTTCGGGTCGTTCGGGCTTTGTGACGGCCACCTACATGATCATGGTTGCCGTCTTTGCCATCTTCGCGGGAAAGAAGGCTCATCCCATCGTCTTCGTGGCGGTTGCGGTTGCCATGGTGGGCATGTACCTGCTCTGTGCACCCAATGGCTTCGACAATATTTACTGGGGTGATGTCCTGGTGCTGGTGAGCGCCGTGGGCTATGCCCTGCACATCATCGTCATCGACCGCTATACCCATATCGATGGCGTGCGTCTATCGCGCGTGCAGCTTTTGGTGGCGGGTAGCGTTTCTTTGGTGTGTGCCCTTATGTTCGAGCATCCGGAGCCCTCCCAGGTCATGGCAGCCCTCTTGCCTATCCTGTATGCGGGCATCTTTTCCGATGGCGTGGCCTACACCCTGCAGATCGTGGCTCAGCAGACGACCGACCCTACCGTTGCCGCGATTCTCATGAGCCTTGAGTCGGTGTTTGCCGCCCTTGGTGGTTGGGTCATCTTGGGCGAGCAGCTGGGGGCCGTGGAACTTTGTGGTTGTGCCTTGGTCTTTGTTGCGGTCATGATGGCTCAGGTTCCGGACTTTATGGAAAACGCCCGGAAGAAGAGCCTCGAGTTCAAGGGCTAGGAGGACAGCATGCTTGGAACCATTGTCAACGTCTGCTGCATCCTGATCGGCGTCACCGTGGGCAGCATTGCCAAGAGGGGATTGGGGCCTAAGTATCAGGAGGCCATTTTTGTTGCCCTGGGCATTGCCGTGGTGGGCCTGGGCATTAACGCGGTGGTCCAGAACCTGCCCAACAGCAGCTATCCGGTTCTGTTCGTCGTCAGTATGGCCCTAGGTTCCGTGGTGGGTACCGCGCTTGATCTTGAGGGGCGCTTCAACCGCCTGGTTTCGGCTCGTTCCAAGGAAGGGTCTGATTTTGCCAAAGGCCTCTCCACGGCCATCATGCTGTTCTGCATAGGAACGCTTTCGATTCTGGGCCCCATCAACAGCGCTCTCTACGGGGATGAGACCTACCTGTTCACGAACGCTACCTTGGACCTGGTTTCCTCCATGGTGCTGGGCGCCTCGTTTGGTTTCGGCATTGCGGTGGCGGCGGTGGTGCTCTTCTTCTGGCAGGGGGCGATTTATCTTCTTGCGGGCGCCTTGTCTCCCCTGATGAGCTCGGGACTCATGTGTGAAATCGGCATCGTGGGTGGTCTCTTGATTTTGGCAAGTGGCATCAACCTGCTCAAGATACGCGAGGTTCCTACGATGAACCTGCTGCCAGCCCTCTTTGTTCCCCCCATATGGTTTGCCCTGGTCTCCGCGGCGGGGTTTGTGGGGCTTCCCCTTTAGGGATTGCCCTAGGTAACGAAGAAAGCGGGGTCGCACCCTTCAAAGGTGCGACCCCGCTAGTTTTGCGTGGGTTCATAGGGGTATGTGCCTGGGCGCTAGGCCGCTAGGGTACTAGTCCACAAGAGCGCCAGGCTGCAGGGCCTACCTCAGTCCAGAAGAGAAACGGCCGGGACGGGGGGCGTTCTTGCGATCCGTGTAGGTGTGAATCTGGCTCTGAGCCTTGGCTTCGCGGCGCTCGGCGTTGCGACGGCGCTTCTGCTTGCGGGACATTTGCTCCTGGCCGCGGTGCGCCTTCTTGCGGGGCGCACTTCCGTTATTGCCCTTGCCCTTGTTACCTTGTGTGTTCTTGCCATCGGCTGCCTGGCGCTTGCGGTTCTCGCGCGTGTCGCCACCCTGGGTCTTGGTGGCCTTCTGGCTCTGGCCGGGGCGCTTGTTCTTCTTCTTGCCGCCCTGCTTTTGGCTGCGCTCGGGCTTGGCTTCCTCGGCGTTCTTCTGCGCCTTCTTGCGCTGCTTGGACTTTTCCTTGGTCATTTCCTTGACCACGGCCTCGACCTCAGGGTCCTGGGAGCGGCGCGCCTGAAGCTGCATGCTGCGGGCTTCGGCGTCGGCCTCGGCCTGCTCGAAGTCAAGGTTGGGCAGCTCCATTTCGGGCAGCTTCTTCTTGATCAGTTTTTGGATGTCCTGCAGGGTGCCTTCGACCTCGGGGTTGACCAGCGAAACGGCAAAGCCTTTGGCGCCTGCGCGACCGGTGCGGCCGATGCGGTGCACATAGTCTTCAGGCTGGGTG
>JAUNOE010000024.1:14726-17309 GCA_030537255.1 Coriobacteriia bacterium | reverse complement strand
CATGACTTGAACAAGACCTGCTGGAGGACGATTCTTCCTAAGTCGAGCAACAGCCGCACTGGCAACACCATCATTCAAGATAAGCTTTGCATACACGCTTTCCTGCAATTGCAAATATCCATCTTTCAAAAGAAACTTACGAAAAGCTCGATAGTCCTTTCTCTGTTTCGCCGTTTTAACGGGAAGGTCGAAAAACACAATCAAACGCATATACCTAATCCTTGTCGACTCGGTCATACGACCTCAAACGACTGAATCTCGGAAACTGACAAACGCTTCCCAAGCGCGCTGAGGCAATCTTGAACGTAGAGGGAAATAACGGAACCAAGCCGATACGAACCTCCCCGATACCGAACCATCATGTTCATCGAATCGAGAAGGACTCGCTTTGAATCACGTGAGAAATCGCCCTCAACGTTATCGAACACTAACTTGTCGATAAACGGCCGAAATGGCTCCATCAAATCGCAGCTCAGATTGAATTGGTTGTACTCGCCACGATGACAAATTCCAACCTGCGTCAGATAGCCCCTCGAAACAATCTCTTTGCTAACGGAAGATAAAAGGATCGAATAGCCATAGTTGAGCGCAGCATTTTCGGGAGTGTCCGCATCTCGAGAAAAACCTCGCCCAAACAACGCTTGGAAATACAAACGAGCAGCATGAGCCTCACGATTCGTCGTATCTCCAGAACGAACCTCTGACACTAATTCGAGAAGTCGTTCGCCCCAGTCCTCTTCTCCCCTAGCCTTGAGCAGAAGAGCCTGGTTGGTGATCTTGTCTCGCACGACGCGTTGCCAAACGCGCTTTTTGACGGGTTCTCCCCACTCGATCTGCATCTGCACGCGTTTGCTGGTGTTATGGGAACCATACAAAGGTAGATATTCCCCCACGGGATTATGTTTCTCATCAGCAACGATGAACGGAATCTTTGCCTTTGCCAGCTCCGACAAAAGATATGCACTCACAAAGACCTGGGTGGTCTGAAGAACAACCGAAGAAATCTCGGATAGATGAACCTTAGCGACATCGTCCTCTTTTCTGACCACCATATAGCCACCCTTGTAGGTACATTTACAGGGGTTCTCGAGAACCACCGTCCTAAAGGCCAATTCGGGTCCTCTTTTCAAACATACCCGTCACAGACTGATCGATAACAAAATATGACGATTTTTTATCTGACAGCAGTTTTGAATGGGTAACTCTCATATAGCCCGAATTCTTACTCCCCCCGATCATGGACAAATCTGCCATGTTAGCGGCTCCGCTATACAGTGAAAGAAGAGACAGGATCGCGTCAACCTTATCGGAAACTGCTGACGAATAGAACTCAGGAGCCAATCCTTCCAACCTCAGCTGGGTGCCAAGCCGACCCCCAATTACGAATTGGTTCTCGATGATTGATTGGAAGACCCTTTCAGCAGCAACTATCTTTACCGACGCAGGAGCATCCTCATCTTTGATAGCGTTGATCTCACTCAGCAATGATTGAGAAAACGCAAGCTGACCACCATTACGTATACCCTTCAATCCTGCGACGATGAACCGTTCTCCATCAATCTCGATCAGCTGCTTTTTCAGAATCTTGGCACGCTCAATACCTACAAACTGAAGATTCTCAGATTCAGCCAACTCAGATGCATATTTCTCCAAAGCACCCTTTGAACCCTCAACACGAGAAGCAAGCCAAACGGGCACCTCAGCAAATCTAAAGACGTGACGTCCCTTCTTGTCTATGGCCTCATACACAAAGAAATAGGCAAATTTTTGACTCGAAAAACCGCCATATTTTTTCGGGTCAAGACCCGACTTCGGAGATAGAGCCAACCTGGGACCCATCTTTGGGTTGCGGGGCGAATAAATAGTTGCATCCCAAAATGGTCCGGAATCCTCCATCGGCATCCTGCTGATAAAGCACTGGCAGTAGTTCAACGCCTTGCGAATACCCTCAACCTCGGCTTCTGCATCCCAGGTATCTTTGCGCACTTCGCCGGTCTCCTTGTCGAAACCAGAATGCATAAAGCTATTTACGATTAAAACCACTAGATCCAGGAATACGATGATCATGACGATACACCTTTGAATGTTCGCTCACCAATTGGCGAACCACTTGAGCCATACCAATAGGATTGGCATACACGCTTGGGTGACGCAACTGGACGAACAATCCCATACGGCAAGCAAGGAATGCATCGTGGGCATGATGGAAATCATTTGCTTCACGACATTTCACAAAATTTGCAGCTTCACGCAAATCATGCGTCATGCTCGCCTTAACAGGGACGATCTCGGCATCAGGATAGCGAACCGAAAGAAGCGAAGCTACGAGCTTAACCATCTGGCTCGTCTCGACCAACTGCCGTGCGATGAAGCCCTTGATGGCTTTATCGTCGATGTGGTCACGCAGCAGATTACGATACTTCTTTTCGCCAATCAGCTTAGCATCAAACAACGTTCGCCAAAACCCACTCATCTTCCTACGAATAGCAGGATCAATGAGTAATTCATTGGTCTTCCTCTGGTTTGTTTCACGCAGAACCAGAGCCTTATTTTCCAGACTGTCATCCTTAATATAAGAACGAG
>JAUNOE010000024.1:12763-14716 GCA_030537255.1 Coriobacteriia bacterium | reverse complement strand
ATAATCACCGCATGAAAGCCTATTAATGTCTATAGGCGCTCCCGAATAGAGGCACTTACCTCGTTGAGCAAAGTAAAGCGTGAGACGCTCATCCAAGTCAGATGGCGACTTTGCCTGCAGCTCAGCCCAAACAGCTGGATCCTCTTTCTTGAAGGCAGACAACGCATCCTTAAGCGCATCATAACGACGCTTGGTATACTTCCCGCGCTTGTCCAACTCATCGTCACGCGTTACTTCAATGAAAATATTCCTCGGTGCCTTACCCGCAATCTTAACGATTTCGTCAACAATACGAATTGCCTGATTCAAGCTTCGACGAATCGCAGGGGAGCCTGGTAGTTCATTAACGCCAAGCTCCTTACCCTTCTTTTCGAAGTACTCTTTGTTGAATTCCTCGATCTTATCCTTGAATCCCAAATCCTCATCGTTGATGATCTCCATCAAAACCATGGTACGACCCTGCCTACCCGCAAAGGGATTGCCTTCGCGCAGCACATCCATAATCGAACGTGGACCACAAGCCGTGTCGATCTTAAGGCCTTCAAGGAAACGCCTTGAAAGCTTCCCCCATCCTGTAAAACGCTTTTTGCAGATCGTCTTGACTTGAGTTTCGGTCAAACGACCTTCACCCAAGGGACCGTAAGTCGCCATAAGCCTCTCTTTAAGAATTTTGCGATCCTCAAAAAGCGTATTCCAAAGAATGATTTTCTCAATCATGGGATAGTCGGACTCGTCAAGTCTCTCCACCTTAAACACGTCCTTGCAGAAGAACAAGTAGGAAGACATCTTGGATTCAAAGCGGGTCTTGTCACGACCACCCGTCACCTTCACATCCATGTGACCCATCTCACGCTCGAGCCATTCTTTGAGCTTGCGGCAATCTACCGAGCGGTAACACTTGAAAACGTCCTCGATTATGCCCTCTCTGTCAGCCGCATCGAAACGATGCTCCTTGTCACCGCCCATGCTCCAACGAAAACTATTCAATTCGTTCAGCACACAGAACTCTTCATACAGCAAGGAGCACTTTGGGAGCACCTCTTCACCTTGAAGGTATGTACACACACCCGTCATACGTTCAATAAACTTCTGAGCACTCGCACTACCATCGATCACTTGATTCCAATTCCAGGGAGTGATTGCAGCATTCTCCATTCCCGGAAAACGCTCCGACCAAGCAAAACGGCAGTTACCATTGCCGTCCTTTGCGGCATTCTTGCTGGTAAGGGGACCAACATAATAAGGAATCCTAAACGAGACCAAGGATTCAATCTTCTCCAGCTCCTTAACTAGGAATGGATAATGCTGTCCCTGGTTTCGGAGAATTGCATCAAGCTCCTCAAGATGAAGCTGATAATAAATGCTGCCATTGTCGCTGGTTTTAAGCCTGCGCATGAAGCGTTGATTTTCAAAGCGCTCCATCATGGCCTGATACCTCTCATCAAATTCAGCACCAGTCCCTTGGAACAGCTTCTTTACCTCCTTGGCAAAATTCTCGTAGGACTGCTTAGAAGTACCGAGGTTGTACCTGGTGTAACCCTTCGCCTTCGACGCGTCGTACCCGCTTCCGTCAGGATACTTAGGCCCCCTAAACCATTCCTCATAGCTATCGGATGCATACTTACGAACAAGCGATTTGAGGGTTTTCAAGTCGTCTTTATAGATCTCATATTTCGCGATCATATTGCTTGAAAGCGTTTCGCCGGGCGCATAGGAAAGCAAGCCCTGCAGAACATAGGAAGAGTAGACACCACCCAAGGCATCAAACAGATCAACGCCCTCATCAGGGACGAATTCACGTAATGACTCGACTGCTTCGTCACTCGAAAGGTAGACTGACGTCTGCTCGGCCGAGAGCTCACCAAACACGTTCTTAAACTCTGCCTTAAGTCCAATCATGGCTTTAGCGAGAGCTTCGTTGCACCTCTTACTTTCGGCAGCGCCATCTCCCAT
>JAUNOE010000024.1:0-12753 GCA_030537255.1 Coriobacteriia bacterium | reverse complement strand
CATGGCGACACCAATCAAGGGCGCAATCCTCTTGGCTCTATCGGAATTCGCGACCTGCTTTTCTTCAAGAATGGAGATAATTTCAGATGCCTTGTTTGGTCCATGTTCATAACCCAAAGAATCGCACCAATCGAATAGGGACTGGAAGAACGCGTCGAGAGACTCCTTGGGACGAGCGCTCTTTGCGGTCAATTTGGGGCTATCCTCACGGAGAAAATTGCCACGATGCTTCACGATATTATGGGCGGCAAGATAGATGAGGCGAACGTCGGCCTTCTCGGGCGTTTCCATCAACCACTTACGCAAATGATAGATGGTTGGGAATCTCTTATAGTAGTCAGCTTCAGCAAAATCCGAATCGTTGAACAGCGGATGGCCGTAATCCCTATGCCCTTCCGCGCGATCTTCTCTCAAAAGACGAGACTGGCGCAGACGAATAAAGAACTCAGGGTCAACTTCCGCAATTGACTCTTCGAAAATACCCTGCAAAAGATCTAGCCGCCAACGACGGCGGATATAGCGGCGGCGCTGCCCCCTATGAATGCGCGCTTCAGCCGCAGTTTCCGCACCATCAAAGAGACGACTGCCCCAGGTTGGCTGCTTCTTAAAGTGATACAGGGTACCCAGCTCATTTGTTGCCGCCCAACCAACCGAGCCAGTGCCCATATCCAAGCCAATATTGAGGTCACCCTTGCAATTTCGAAGATTGGCCATTGTTGCCCTCCTTGCATGTGTTACAGTGGGATCGTCCCGATTACCAGTCAGGACGACACTGCGAGTCAAAATACGGCCTAGCCAAAACTGTTCCACTCGGAACGCCCCGTAGGGGGATTTTGACTTACCAAAGAGCCCTTAAGGGCTCTTTTTTATTGGTAGTGTATTCGTCCTCGCAAGCTTCGTTCGCTCAAAAACAATAAACTCAAGCAAACGGTCGTGATACCAGGTCAAACACAGGAACCATATGCATGCCACGCCATGCACTCTACATCACATTATCCCATGCACTAATTTATAGGTGTACCAAGTTCGGTACACCTATAAATTCGATAAGTGATAACCACCACAGGATCAACCAACCATCAATGCTGCTCGAGTCCGTCGCTCTCGCTAGTCAACCAGCGAGTCGCCTCGGTCGACCACCACTTCGTATCCCGCAATCTGCATACGGCGCTGTAAGCAGAAGCGACATTCAGCTGCCTCTTCGCCAGTACAAATCTTGTTGTCGTACAGGTCGTAATCCGCACGTCGTGCCACGGGCGACAGATTGGGCATCACCACGTTGGCGCCTGCATCCATTCCCTTTTCCCTGCCCAGGGGATCAATGGTTCCCAGCGCCGTGGTTGCAGGCAACAAGACCTCAGGAATCATCAGCCTCAAACAGGCAAGCATAAACAAGGTCAGCTCCAACGAGCCATTCGGGTGTTCCGCAAAACACGTGTCATGATGCGAGACAAAAGGTCCTATACCCACCATATGGGGCTTCAGATCAGCCAAAAACAGCATGTCTTCGGCAAGAGTCTCCGCCGTCTGACCAGGTGAACCAACCATGAAGCCGGAGCCAACCTGGTAGCCAATTTCCCGCAGGTCACTCAGGCAGCGCTTGCGATTTTCCAGAGACATGCCGCAGGGATGCAGCAGGGCATAATGTTCCTGGTTGGCGGTTTCATGCCGCAGCAAATAGCGATCAACACCCGCATCGAACAGCCGTTGGTACGACTTACGGCTCCGCTCCCCCACCGAAAGCGTGATGGCACATTCGGGGAACTTCGTACGAATTTCGACCACGATGGCACACAGACGTTCGTCCGTGAAATAAGGATCCTCGCCTCCCTGCAGCACGAACGTACGAAAACCCAGCTCATAGCCTTCTTCACAACATGAAAGGATTTCCTCGGCACTCAAGCGATAACGCCGTGCTTTCTTATTGCCCGCCCGAATGCCACAGTAGAGACAGTCATTCTTGCAGTAATTAGTGAACTCAATAAGGCCACGCGTGAACACCTTGTTGCCGTACCGCTCATCACGCACCGCACGAGCACGCTCCATGGCATACGCCCGAACCTCTTCATCTTGATATGAAGAGATGAGCCTAACCCATTCATCAAACGAAAGGGTGCGCTCTCGTTCCAGCTTGTCCAGCAACACCCGAGCGCTCTGGGGATCAAGCCCACCAATAGAAGAGCAAACCCCCAAGGCGCAATCACTAACGTTAGAACCTAAAGTCATTGCCAGTCCCGGACATGATTTCATCGACATGCTGGCTTGTCAGAAGACGCGTACGCTCATTGGGGATTTTTTCAAGTTCGCGCTTTACCAACAGCAGACCCTTTTTCCTAGTGGAAGGCGTGGCGTAATCGACCAAGTATTCAGACAAGGTCATCAAGGCGTTGGGGTGACAATAGTTCAGAATCTGGCCGCTCTTACAGAACTCCATAAAGCGGTCACCCGTTCGTCCAGCGCGATAGCAAGCCGTGCAAAAACTTGGAATGTGGTCGTTGTCCATAAGCCAGCTAATAACTTCATCAAGAGTGCGCTGGTCTGACACGTCAAACTGTTCCGTGTCATGAGGACGCTCGGGCTGGTTGTAACCACCAACCGACGTACGCGACCCACCCGAAATCTGGCTTACGCCGTATTGCAGCGCATGCTCACGAACCTCCTGGCTCTCGCGAGTAGAAATGATCATGCCCGTGTACGGCACAGTAAGCCTGATCAACGCGATGATCTTCTCGAAAATTTCGTCGGGAATGCCATTGTCAAACGCTTCAGGGTCAATATCCATCGCCGGCTTAACGCGCGGGACGCTGATAGTGTGCGGACCCACACCAAACACCGCTTCAAGATGCTCAGCATGCATGATCAAGCCGGCAAATTCATAGCGATAGCCCTGCAGGCCAAACAGAACGCCGAGGCCTACATCGTCGATTCCACCCTCCATGGCGCGGTCCATGGCTTCGGTATGCCAACAGTAGTCACTCTTGGGACCCGTGGGATGCAGCTCCTCATAACCCTTCCGGTTGTAGGTTTCCTGGAACAAGATATACGTGCCAATCTCGGCATCCTTGAGCATGCGGTACTCGTCCACCGTAGTAGCCGCAATGTTAACGTTCACACGCCTGATGGCACCATTGCGATGCTTGATGGAATAAATGGTGCCCATGCTTTCCAGGATGTATTCGATAGGGTTGTGCTTGGGGTCTTCGCCCGCTTCGATGGCAAGACGCTTGTGGCCCATGTCCTGAAGCGCGATGACCTCGGCCCTGATTTCTTCCTGAGTAAGCTTGCGGCGAGGAATCTCGCGGTTCTTTGCGTGATAGGGGCAGTACAGACAGCCGTTCACGCAGTAATTGGAAAGGTAGAGCGGAGCAAACAGAACAATGCGATTGCCGTAATACGCCTGCTTGATCTTATGCGCCAGCTCCTTGATTTCTTTATTAATCTGCGGGTCTTCGCAAGCCAACAGAACGCTAGCCTCCCGATGGCTAATAACCGCACCATGCTCTACCGAAGGATGTAGGTTTGCACGGGCCTTGTCCAAAATGCGGCGGCACAAATCCAGGTCGTCCTTGTGCTCGTCAGCATAGGCCAGCGTGTCCAAAATCTCTTCGTGACTAATGAACTCATCCGCTTTGCGGGATTTGACGTCATACATCAATGCTCAACTTCCTTATCTCTGACCTAAACAGTACGCGTAGAAGCCGACACTGCAAGCGGCGTTATGCCTTCTTCGGGTAAAAGGCCTTATGGGAACGTCAGCAATCATGCCAAGCCCCAACCGAGCGCTCGCCGCATTTTCTAGGGCATCAAAGGCAATACCGACAATCGACACTCCCCTTATCAAAACCAATAACTCCCATTTACCCAAGAATGTAGCGACAGTTTGTGAAAAAGGGGGGCATTCACCAATTCTGCGCAATTGAAATCCGTACAACGGCATAATCAAAGAAGCCATTCCCATTGCCTCGAAAAAGGAGCGCTGCATTGGCATCAACCACTCAGTCTCAAAGCCCAAGCATCAAGGAAAGTGGCCCTTCCCTTATGCGCACCCCCAAGGGCATGCGCATGGCAATTGGCCTTTTCGGAAGACGCAACGTAGGCAAATCAAGCGTGCTGAACGCCATCACCAACCAACAAACAAGCATCGTCTCCGACGTTGCCGGCACAACCGCCGATCCAGTTGACAAGCCTATGGAGCTGCTCCCCTTGGGTCCCGTGCTGTTCGTTGACACCGCCGGCATTGACGACGACCAGGAAACAATTGGCGAACTGCGCGCCCAAAGCACGCATAGGGTGTTCGATCGCTGCGACCTGGGCGTCATAGTGACCGAGGCGGGAAGCTGGAGCACTTACGAAAGCGAAATCGCATCTCAGCTTTCGAAACGCGACATCCCCTTCATCATCGTCTGCAACAAGACGGATCTGCTGACAATTGGCAACCAAGAACAGACAGACGCTGACGCCCAAACAATGGATGCTCCACGAGGTACCGTGGTCGACCCCAAGCAAGAGGCGCTTGTCCGCGCCTGCCGTAGTGCATTGCCTCTTGAGCACCAGGACACGCCCCTGGTATGCATGTGCGCCGCAAAGAAGGAAGGGGTGTTGGAACTGCGCCAAGCCCTGCTTGATGCCGCACCGGAAGAATTCGTCAATGACCCCAAAATCATCGGTGACATCGTTGAGGCCGGCTCGGTGGTCGTCCTGGTCATTCCCATCGACAAGGAGGCACCTAAAGGTCGCCTCATCCTACCGCAAGTACAGGCAATTCGTGACCTTCTGGATTCCCACTGCCTATCCCTCTGCGTGACTGACGAAGAGCTTCCTGGGGCACTAGAGGCATTGAAAGAAGCTCCGGCCTTGGTGGTCACCGATTCGCAGGCGTTTGCCAAGGTGGCCGCAATCGTACCCGAGACCGTGCCCCTTACGGGCTTTTCGGTTGCCTTTGCTCGATTCAAGGGCGACCTTCCCACGCAGGCCTTGGGGACCCTCGCCATCGACAAACTGACCGAAAACTCCCGCGTGCTCATCGCCGAAGCCTGCACGCACCACCCCATCGAAGAAGACATTGGAACAGTGAAGATTCCCCGGCTACTGCGCCAGCGCATAGGAAACGGACTCACCATCGACAACGTTCGCGGCGCAGACTTCCCTGCCGACCTGTCTAAATACGACCTAGTCATCCATTGCGGAGGATGCACCTTCAACCGCCGTGCGGTACTCAGCCGCATTCAGGCCTGCGTGCATGCGGGCGTACCCGTGTCCAACTATGGCCTCACACTCGCCTACCTGAATGGTGTCTTCGAGCGTTCGATCCAAGCCTTCCCCGATGTTGCCAAGCTGGTCGAAAAACAGGATGCCCAAAAATAACAGCCAAACCCGCCGTCTTAGTCCACCAACATCCACACACGTCAAAACAGCAACCTCACAACGGCTAATTCAAACGAGCAAGCAATACCGGTCACAGGCATTCCGCTACCGAAGAACGGGACTGCCTACGCACAAGAAGACGCCATGCAAAAGAGAAGCGTCAAGTAAAAGTCAGCCTTTGCTGCCATTAGCAAACCCAGATCCCACCACCTACCCAATTCCGTGGAAACGACACATAAGTTGTGCCTGATATACTTTGTATATTCATGTAATCAGCTCCCGACCTGCACGATTCGGGAGATTAAGCCGCCCAGGTCAGAAGGAGCGTCGAATGATCACGCTGAGCATTGACGGAACGTCCGTAAGCGTGCCCGACGGCACGAGCATTCTGGAAGCAGCACGACAAGCTGGAGCAAAGGTTCCTACGCTGTGCTACCTGAAGGACATCAACGAAATCGCATCCTGCCGCATGTGCGTGGTTGAAGTAGAGGGAAACGAGTCACTCGTCACCTCCTGCAACACGCCCGCACAGGAGGGCATGAAGGTTAGCACCAACACCAAGCGCGTGCAGCAAGCCCGCCACGACGCCCTTGAGCTCATCTTGGCTCATCACGCCACCAGTTGCTTCGACTGCAAGCGCAATGGCAACTGCGCCCTACAGGATGTCACCTACGGCCTGGACGTCAGCGACATCAAGCACGCTGTTTCGCTCGAGCCCCGCCGCCAGCCCCAGGACTTCCCCCTGGTGCGCGACGACTCCAAGTGCATTAACTGCATGCGCTGCGTCAGCGAATGCTCCAAGGTTCAGAACCTCGGCATCTGGGACCGCGTCCATGCCGGCAGCAAGACTTATATCGGCACGCCAGGATTCCCTGACATCTCCGATTCCGCCTGTGCGCTCTGCGGCCAATGTGCAACGCACTGCCCTTGCGGCGCCCTGACGGAACGCGATGACACCGTCATCGTTACCCAGATGATCAACGACCCCAGTTGCATCACCATCGCCCAGGTCGCTCCCTCCATTCGCTCCGCCTGGGGCGAGCCTTTGGGCCTCTCCTCCGACGAAGCAACCGTGGGCCGCATGGTTGCCGCCATCCGCAGCCTGGGCTTCGACTATGTCTTCGACACTGACTTCGCTGCTGACATGACCATCATGGAAGAAGGCACCGAGCTGCTTCATCATCTGGAGACCAGCCCCGACCAGCCTATGTTCACTTCCTGCTGCCCCGGCTGGATCCGCTTCCTCAAGGCAAAGCACCCCAACCTGGTAGGCAACCTCTCCTCCACGAAATCGCCTCAGCAGATTTTCGGTGCCATCGCCAAGAATTATTACGCCGATATCCTAGGCGTCGACCCCTCCAAGATTCGCGTTGTCTCCTTCATGCCCTGCATTGCGAAGAAGGCCGAATGTGCCTACCCAGACATGGACACCACGGGAACCGGCCCCGATGTCGATGCCGTACTGACCACCCGAGAGCTCGGTCGCATGCTTGCGAACACGCGCACTCAGGTACGCAAGCTCGACGAAGAGGAATTCGACATGCCCCTAGGCGAGGCCACTGGTGCTGCCCATATCTTCGGCGCCACTGGCGGCGTCATGGAGGCCGCACTGCGCAGTGCATACTTCCTGGTGACGGGCACAAACCCTGAACCCGATGCATTCAGCGCCGTACGCGGACGTGAAGGCTGGCGCGAAGTCTCCTTCAACCTGGCAGGAACCGAACTCAAGCTCGCAGTCGTGAGCGGACTGGAAAATGCCGATGCGTTGTGCAAGGCCCTGGAAGATGGCAGCGCCAACTATCATTTCGTCGAAGTGATGGCATGTCCTGGCGGCTGCGTTGGTGGCGGCGGTCAACCCATTCACGAGGGGCAGGAACGCGCCCTTGATCGAGAGCTGATCCTGCGCGACCTGGACGCCAACGCCCCCCTGCGCTTCAGCCACGAAAACCCCTCGGTCATCGAGTGCTACGAAAAGTACTTCGGCAAGCCCAATTCCGAACTCGCCGAAAAGCTACTCCACTCCGACCACTTTGCCTGGGGTATGCCTGCCGCAAGGTAACCATGCACGGCAAGGTGCATCACGCTCACAACAACGCCCAACGACACCCTCACGCTTAACGGGCCACACAGCAAACCGAAGGACCTCTGCAGCTTTCCTGTATCGCAGAGGTCCTTCTTATGGATGAAAGCTCGTTGCTCCTTGTGCTCAAAAGTGTCATTTGCTAGACCCCTTCGACCATCTGCCCTACACTGGGGCGTATGACTGAACAGATTACTTTTTCATCCCTGGACCTTAGTCAACCCGTCCAGGAGGCCGTTCGTGAGCTCGGCTTCGAAGAGCCCACCCCCGTCCAAGCACAGGCGATTCCCGTCGGCTGTGAAGGGCGAGACGTGCTTGCCGCCGCACAGACCGGTACCGGCAAGACCGTCGCCTTTCTCCTTCCCATCTTTGACCGCATGGTTCGTCACTGGGGCAGCAAGCGACCCAAGGGAAACAAGGGTCCCTATGCGCTGATCCTGACACCCACGCGCGAGCTGGCAAATCAGATTGCCGACTGTGCCAAAGTCATCGCCAAGCACACCGACTTCCGCGTCATGAGCGTCATCGGTGGAGTGAAGTACGAAAAGCAGATCAAGGGCCTGGAGCGCGGGTGCGACATCCTAATTGCCACGCCTGGACGTCTGCAGGATCTGGTCAATCAGGGGGCCTGCCACCTGGACAAGGTGTGCTACCTGGTTCTGGACGAGGTCGACCGCATGGTGGACATGGGCTTCTGGCCCAGCGTCCATGCCCTGTGCCGCGAAGTCACGGGGCCACACCAGACCTTCCTTTTCAGTGCCACCTTCACCCCGGCACTCGAGGCCAAGACGGGGCTTCTGGTGAATGACCCCGTTCGCATCGAAATTTCCCACAAGGGCGACACCGCAGAAACGGTCGAGGAATTCCTAATCCCCGTGAGCTGGAACCAGAAGCAGAGCCTGCTGGTCGCGCTCCTCAAAGAGCAGGGCTGCGAGCGCGTGCTCGTGTTCACCCCCACCAAGATCGAGGCAGACGCCTGTTCTCGCCGCCTGGAAGCCGAGGGCATCAAGACCGACTCCATCCACTCCGACAAGAACCAAGGCAAGCGCAACAAGGCGCTCCGCGACTTCCGAGAAGGAAAGATCGATGTCCTGGTAGCAACGGACGTGCTTGCTCGCGGCATCGACATCAACGAAGTCCGCTATGTGGTGAACTACACGGTTCCCACCTCCCCAGAAGACTACGTGCACCGCATTGGCCGCACCGGCCGCGCGGGCGAAGCCGGCCGCGCCTACACCTTCATGTCACCCGACCAGCTGCTAGACCTTCGTGAAATCGAGTACTTCACCAAGAAGCTTCTGAAGAACCACGACGTCGAAGGCTTCGAGTTTGACGACGCCCGCCTTGTCCCCGATCCCAAGCGTCCCACCAAAAAGGCGGCCCGCCGCGGCAGGCGCCCCCTGAGGATTGGCCGAAGGTAACAAACGAAGAATCCCGTGCAAAACGGCTTCGGCAAAACCAAACGAGCTACCGCCGAAAGCCATATTTTGCACGACATCTGATTCCGGAAAAATTCGGAAAAAGAAAGCTATCATGCCCCACAGGCCAAACGCGGCCTGTGGGGCTTCTTGACGACCCCACTACACCCCAACCGATTTCGAGGAAAAGAGCGTAATGAGCAATACCGTCCTAGCAACCACCCGTTCCCATGGCCTTTTGTGCCTGGCCCTACTCGTGTTGCTCGGCTTCTCTCTTGGCTGCTCCGAGTTCAGCGTAATCGGCATCGAGGTGGAGCTTGCCCACGACTTCGGCGTCTCGCTGTCCGAAGTCGGACAGCTGATCAGCCTGTTTGCGCTTGCCTATGCGGTAATGACGCCCATCCTCACCCTGGCCACGGGTCGCTTCAAGCGCTATACCCTGCTGGTTGCCTACTCCGTGATGTTCGTGCTCGCCAACTTGATGGCCGTCCTGGCCACCAGCTTTGGTTTCCTGCTTCTGTCACGCGTGATTCTCGGCTGCGTGTCGGGTACGCTCATTGCGGTTGGCATCACCTACATCCCCGAGCTCGTAAGCATGAAGAAGGTTTCCCTGGCCATTTCCATCGTCTATGCCGCTTTCTCAATGGCCATGGTGGTATCCACTTCGCTTGGCAAGTTCATGGCTAGCACCATTGGCTGGCACTACGTGATGATTGCGTCTCTGGTTCTTTCGCTGCTGGTGTGTCCGGCCCTGCTCTTGGTCATGCCCCGAAGCGGCGCAACCGATGTGACAGCTACAGCAAAAGAGCAGGCACGACTGTTTCTGGAGCCCAGCATCATCTTCGGCATGCTGATCTTTACCTTCGGCGTAGGCTCGCTCTACGTGTTCTATGGCTACGTAACTCCGTACCTCCAGCAGGTCCTGGGAATGGACGACATGCATGCTTCTGCGACCCTGATGGCCTATGGAGCCGTCTGCCTGGTGTCTAATCTGCTAGGAGGCCTTGTTGATACCCGCTTCGGCATGAAGGCACTGCCCATTCTGTTCCCCTTCATTGCTGCGATGCTACTGGGCCTCATGCTGGCAGGCAATCAGCTTATGTTTGCCCTCGGCTTCATCTTTGGTCTTGCCCTTCTGATGTATTCGTTCTCTGTTGCCTGCATCAGCCTATTTATGCGCGTCGCCAGGACTAAGCACCCCAAGGCACTCACCCTAGCAAGTTCGCTGGAACCGTTCTCCTTCAACATGGGCATGTCCTTCGGTGCCGTCATTGGTGGCCTCGTCGTGGCGGGTCCTGGCCTGCCCTACGTAGGCGGCGTGGGAGCCATTCTTGCCATGCTCGCAGGCGCAATGTCTTTGATCACGATTTACTTCGGGAAGAAAACCTTACCTGAACAGGACTAATGCTAAATCTAGGACCATTTTTCCAAATCTCAAAACTTTTTTAAAAAAACCGCTTGCATCGAAAACTGTAATCCCTATAATACTTCTTGCGCCAAACGAAAGCGTAACATTCCTCGGTAGCTCAACGGCAGAGCATCCGGCTGTTAACCGGAGGGTTGTAGGTTCGAAACCTACCCGAGGAGCCAGAATTTCAAAAGACCACCAAGTTTTGGTGGTCTTTTTCTTTTGTCTACGCAATCACGCTTTAGGCCTTCGGTCTTGCTACAATTTTTTGCCAAAACTCGAGTCCTACCAGTCACGCAACTTAGCAAGGAGCAGCTGTGGAAGAATCCATTGACCCCATCTTCGAAGAAGAGCAAGCTCACCTGACCAGCACCTACGAAAAGCTCCAAGGCATTGCAACCAAGACCGCTCATGCCCTGGATGAACGCCTTAAGACGGCACTGGGCGACAAGGCGAACATGCTTGACGAGCTGTTCGTTGACTTCGGCAACGGCGTGAACCTGGAAACTTATGTCGAATACGAAGCCATGCACAAAATCATCGACGAATACAACTTGGCCAATGACATGGATGCTCAGCGTCTGGAGACCGCAAACCTCCTGATGCACAAACCCTATTTTGCAAAAGTCAGCCTTCAGCTTCGTCCTGGTGCACCCGCGCGTGACATCTACATCGGCACGGCTGGAATCACCGACGACGCACGTCGCCACTTCATCGTCGACTGGCGCTCCCCCATCGCAGAGACCTATTACAACCAGTCCGACGGCAAGACTTCCTACACCGCAAACGGACGCACCATTGAAGCTGACCTTCTGCTTCGCCGCCAGTTCGATATCGAGGGCAAGAAGCTGAATGCTTACTTCGACACCACGGTCGCCATTGAAGATCCGCTGCTTTTGGCTTCGCTTGCGCGCGACCGCAGCGATAAGCTCACTGACATCACGGCAACCATCCAGAAGGAACAAAACGTGGTAGTTCGCCACGAAGACGTGGACGCCCTGCTGGTAAACGGCATTGCGGGATCTGGCAAGACCAGCGTCCTCCTACAGAGAATTGCCTACCTGTTCTACCAGCAGCGCGAAAACCTGAACCCTCGCGATGTGTACCTGATTACTCCCAATGCCGTGTTCCAACGCTACATCGACAACGTTCTTCCTGACATGGGAGAAGAAAATCCCCAAACCTTAACCTGGGACACCCTTATGGAAAAGCTGGGTTTAGCCAACCGCGACCTGGGAAAGCAGGGACAAGCCGCCGACCTCCGTCGAATCGACGAGCTGCTGCCGAGCCTTGAGCTTGAGCCTCGCGACTTCTGCGACTTGAAGGTAGGCAAGGAAGTGGTGATCTCCGCCTCGCAGGCCCGCAGCGCCTACAAACAGTTCAAGAGCATTCCTGCAGGCGCCCACCGAGCAGCGCTGACCGCCGATGAGCTCCACGAACGTCTTGCTCAACGCATCAACCGGCTCTCCCGCAGCGAAGACACCTTCGACGAAATGATGGAGCTGGAATACGAGGAGATGATGCGCATCTTCGGCATGCCCATCCAGCCCTCAAGCGATTCTGAATACCAAGACTATGCCCGCACCTACCTGACCGACCGATACGCACCCATCGAGGAGGCCATCGAAGATGGTGGCTGGCTCAAGGTTGACCGCATCGGCATGCGCATGCTCAAGAAGACGGCGTTGAACAGCGCCGAATGGCTCTATTTGAAGCTTGCCCTTGCAGGAGGAAGCAAGCGCGAGGCCCGCTACGTCATGGTTGACGAAGTGCAGGACTACTCCGAGGCACAGCTCATGGTGCTTGCTCGCTACTTCAACAATGCCCACTTCCTGTTGCTGGGCGACCCCAACCAGGCCATCAAGCCCAACACTGCCTCCTTCGAGGAGATCCGTGAAGTGTTCCGTGCGGCCAAGGGTGACGTATCCGAATGCCAGCTCATGACGAGCTATCGCTCAAGCCCCGAGATCACCGAGCTGTTCTGCAGCTTGATGACAGCAGACGAACGCATCAAGACTTCCTCTATCCAGCGCCCCGGCACCAAGCCAGAAATCAGGGAATGCACCGATGACAACTACCAAGATGCGGTAAAAGCAGAAATCAGGCGCATGAACCAGGAAACCGCAGGTCTTGCCGCCGTCATCGTTGCCGATAAGAATCGCCTTGCCTGGATGCGCAAATGGCTTGCCGACGAAGACGTCATCTTCCTTGACAAGCACGAAGAGCTGCCCGAAGAAGGCGTGCTGGTCATGGACGTCGCCCTTGCCAAGGGACTGGAATTCGACCAGGTGCTCGTCGCTGATGCCCAGGAATCAGTCTATGACGACTCTAGGCTCTCACGTTGCCGTCTGTATACCGCACTTAGTCGCGCCACCCAGAGGGTCAGTGTCCTTTCACAAGGTTCCCTGACCCACCTGTTGCGCCAATCGAAGGGATTCTTCTAGACACCACTCATCACTTCGGAGGGCATTCATGAAGTTCCT
>JAUNOE010000104.1 GCA_030537255.1 Coriobacteriia bacterium | reverse complement strand
CCAGCGTTGGTGCAGACACCGCCGATTGCAAGGACTTCCGCACCGAAGACGAAGTGACCACCACGACTGACTAGTTCTATCTATTGAGGTATAGGGGGGTCCCACCTGTCGCTTAGCGCTGGGTGGGTCCTCCTGTATTGTTGTTCATCGGAGGCAAACGCATGGAATCTTCTCCCAAGGCACCCAAGCTTGATCATTCCGTCCCACCGGCTTTGCGCGAAGGTAAACTTGTCATTTGCCCTACGCCTCTTGGCAATCTGGGCGACTTGACCGAGCGTACCCGATGTGAACTCGAGGCATGTGACGTGGTGTGCTGCGAGGACACGCGTGTCACGGGGCATCTGCTTGCAGCGCTTGGCATCGAGAAGCGTCTCGAGCGTCTTGACGAGAACTCAATTGGAAACCTGGCACCGCGCATTATCGAACGCGTTGCCGCAGGCGAAGTGATTGCCTACGCTTCCGATGCTGGTATGCCAGGTATTTCTGATCCCGGTCAGCGTCTGGTCGACTTGGCTCTTTCGGGCAATGTTGGCGTTGAGGTGCTGCCCGGTCCCACTGCCGTGGCAACTGCTTACGTGGCTGCCGGTTTCCCTTCAAGGAGCTTTTACTTCGGCGCTTTCTTTCCACGCAAGCTCGGAGAACGCATTCGTGTTCTGGAGCAGCTCAAGCCGCTTGATGCCTGCCTGGTGTTCTATGAGAGCCCCTTGCGTATCGTGAGTGCCTTGCAGACGGTTTCCCAGGTGTTTCCGCATCGTCGCGTTGCCGTCTGCCGCGAACTTACCAAGCTGCATGAGGAAATCACCCGAGGAAACAGCTCTTTGCTTTTCCAGGAATTCCAGTTGCGCGAACGAATGGGTTCGATCAAGGGCGAAATTGTGATGGTCATCGAGCCGCCAACGCCAGAGGAGGCGGCAAGTGATGCCAGTGATTCCCAGATCAACGCTAAGAAGCGCGTTGGGGAGCTTATGGAGGATCGTACCCTTTCTCGTAAAGATGTTATGAAGAAGATTCAGCGTGAATTTGGCATCTCGCGTAACGAAGCCTATGATTTAGTGCTCGAAGCTTTCCAAGATAAGTAAGTCGCTAGGAGTTGTGTTGCCTACGCCTTCGAACAAACGACATATCAATCCCTGTTCTCATAGGTTGGCGAATGGGGCCCTTTCGGTTGTGTTGACGGCGGGCCTTTGTCTTCCGGTGGGCTTGAATGCTGCCAGCGCGTATGCCGACAGCGCCGATGCCAAGCAGGCCATGACCAAGGCTCAGAAGGCCGTAGAGGAATCTGCGGATGCCTACGACAAGGCTGAAGAGGCAGCTGCCTCGGCTCAGTCGGACGCCAACGATGCCCAGGAGCTCGTTTCCACGCTCGAGACGAAGGTCAAAGAGAATCAAGGTCGCATTGCCCAGCTGAAGGAGGATATTCCCGTTCAGCAGGAAGTCACCAATGATGCCGTGCGTTCCTTGTATCGACTGTCGCAGAATGCAACGGGCATGCTTGAAATGTTTCTTGGAGCAGGTTCCCTCACTGACTTCCTGTCTCAGATCGAGTACCTGGGTCGCATCGAAGACGAAAACGTCGAACAGGTGAAGAAGCTTACGTCTATGAAGGATGAACTTGAAGACAAGCAGGCTTCCCTCGAAGATGACATGAACGCCGCCAAGGATGCCAAGGCTAAGGCCGAGGCTGCTGCTACCAAGGCGCAGGCTGCCAAGAACGATGCTGCCAGTGCGTTGGCCGATGCCAAGAAGGCTCGCAGGAAGGCCAAAGCTGAATATGAAGCCCAGGTAAAGGCCGAAAAGGAAGCTGCCGCAAAGGCTGCAAAGGAAAAGAAGGATGCCGAAGAGGCTGCGGCAAGCGTTCGTAAGGGCGCCCTTGCCGAAGGCGAGGACAACGATGGCTCCACCGCTGCCAACGAAAAGAAGGACTCCAAGATTGAGTCCAGCCCAACGGACGACGGAGCAGACTGGTCGGATGACAAGTCCGCATTCGTGGCCAAGTGGTCAAAGCGCATCGACTCCTTCCTTTCTGGTTCGCCCATGGCGGGCCAAGGCAAGACGTTTGCCGTTGCCGCCTGGAAGTATGGCGTTGACCCTCGCTGGTCGCCCGCCATTGCCTACATGGAGTCAAGCCTCGGTGCTCATTGCTTCAAGTCGCATAACGCCTGGGGTTGGGGGTCTTCTTCCTGGGGTAGCTGGGAAGAAGCCATCAATGCCCATGTTTCGGGTCTTGCTCGAATGTATGGTTACACCTTGAGTTTGGCTGCGGCAAAGAAGTACTGCCCGCCCAACTGGAAACATTGGTACAACGTGGTTGGCTCCAAGATGAACAGCATCTAGCGATTGCGTCTGCCTGGCATGGTTTTTGGGGACCGCATCCTTGAGGGTGTGGTCCCTTTTTGTAGGGTGGGAGCAGGGTCGTCGTGAACGGAGCTGGGTCTCCTTGCGTTGGTTCGTATTCGTCAAGTGGCCTGCCTCGTGGTGATAGGGTGCCTGGGCGTGATAGAATTCTTGTTCGAATATGTACGAATACGACGATTGCGCGCCATCGCCTTGATTCATCCGTCAGCACCATTCGTTGACGGTACGAAAGGAACATCCGTGTCGAACGAGCCCTTCTATCTCACTACGCCCATCTATTACGTCAATGGCACCCCCCATATCGGAACTGCCTATACCACTATTGCGGCAGACACCATTGCACGCTTTCAACGTCTGCGTGGTCGCAAGGTTCATTTCCTTACCGGCATGGACGAGCATGGGCAGAAGGTCGCTCAGGCAGCTGCCGAACATGACATGACTCCCCAGGAGTGGTGTGATTCTCAGATGCCCCAGTTCACCGATCTGTGGCGTGATCTTGACATCAGCAATGATGACTTCATTCGTACGACCCAAGAGCGTCATGTTCGGGGTGTAAGGAAGTTCCTGCAGACCCTGTTTGATAATGGCTATCTGTACAAGGATTCCTACGAGGGTCTCTACTGCACTCCATGCGAAACCTTCTTCGCCGAGGATGACTTGGTTGACGGCAAGTGTCCCGACTGTGGCCGTGCCGTCGAGTCCATCAAGGAAGACAACTGGTTTTTCAAGTTGTCCGCTTTCGGTGACAAGCTTATCGAGTACTACGAGTCCCATCCTGACTTCATTCGCCCCGAGATTCGCCGCAACGAGGTCATGAGCTTCGTCAAGGGAGGTCTGCGCGACCTTTCTATCAGCCGTTCAACCTTTGACTGGGGCGTTCCTCTGCCCTTTGACGAAGAGCATGTCACCTATGTTTGGGTTGATGCCTTGATCAATTACCTGACGGCTTTGGGCTATGGTTCTGATGACGAAAGCCTGTTCGAGACCTTCTGGCCTGCAAACTTCCATTTTGTTGGCAAGGACATTATTCGTTTCCATTGTGTCATCTGGCCTGCCATGCTTATGGCTGCTGGCATGCCTCTTCCTGAATACGTCTTTGCCCATGGCTTCCTAATGGCAGCTGATGGCTCCAAGATGTCCAAGTC
>JAUNOE010000103.1 GCA_030537255.1 Coriobacteriia bacterium | reverse complement strand
AGGATTTGCATAAGACCTATCTGAATATATGAGTTAAGAACGTCTCTCACCTGGGGTTTTGTACCAAGTACACAACCAGATACCGCAAACAGACCCAAGAACTAAGCAAGCAGCCGTACATTTGAACCCAAAATTGCCATCCGCCACCTGATTTCTGGTTTTAGGGTTTACTGGACCCACCATCACGCCGATGCCAAAGACTTGAGCCCGATTTGTCTGCCTTTACGACCTCGCACCTGTTACGGCATTACGACCTCACGGCAGCTACAGCATTACGGACTCAGACCTGTTACAGCATTGCGGGTTCGCACCTGCTACGGCATCACAAGTTCACAGCTTCAACCAGGCATAACACAATAAAGGAAGCGCCCCATATGGGGCGCTTCCTTTATCAATCGAACTAATTCATGGGCATCTAGTCATCAGCCAGAACAAACTAACCAAGGATATCCGAGAAACCCAAAAACAAGCTTAGAGCAGTCGCAGATTGACTTCCTTAAGCTGCTTGCCCGTGACAGCATTGGGGCTACCAGTCATGGGATCGCTTGCGGAAGAGGTCTTGGGGAAGGCGATGACATCACGAATGCTCTGCTTGCCAGCAAGCAGCATGACCAGACGATCGAGACCCAGAGCGATACCGCCATGAGGAGGTGCACCCAGCTCGAGAGCGTGAAGCAGATGACCAAACTTCAACTCCAGGTCCTCCTCGGAAACGCCGCAGCGACGCAGAACACGCTTCTGCTCCTCAGCGTTGTGGATACGGATGGAACCGCCACCAAGCTCAAAGCCGTCCATGACAATGTCGTAGGAGTACGAGCCACAAGCCAGAGGATCAGACTCAATCTTGTCCATATCCTCATCCAGAACATGAGTGAAGGGATGATGCTCAGCAGCATACTTACCCTGCTCCTCGTCGTAACGGAACATGGGGAAATTGACGACCCACAGAAGAGCATGGCCCTCACGCTCGATACCCAGGCGCTCGGCCATGGCCAAACGAAGTGCAGAAAGAACGGCGGAAACAACCTCGTAGCTGTCAGCACCAAAGAGCAGCAGGTCACCAGGCTCGGCACCAGCAGCCTCCTTGATGGCAGCGTAGGTTTCATCATCAAAGAACTTGATGATGGGGCTCTTTTCCTTGCCATCAGAAGTGAAAGCAATCCAAGCCATGCCCTTTGCACCGTTTTCGTCGGCAATGACAGCAAGCTTCTCGATGTCGCCACGAGACCAGTCACCAGCGCCCTTGCAGTTGATGCACTTAACGACTCCACCCGCATCAACGGCCTTGGCGAAGACGCCGAAGCCGCACCCACGAACGATCTCGGTCAAATCAACGAGCTCCATGCCAAAACGCACGTCAGGACGATCGCAACCAAAGCGATCCATTGCCTCGCGATACTGCATGCGCTGCAGAGGGAATTCGTGCTCGATACCAGCAGCCGCAAGGACTTCCTTCATGACATCTTCCATCATGGTAATGACATCGTTTTCCTTGACGAAGGACATCTCGATGTCGACCTGGGTGAACTCAGGCTGACGATCGGCGCGAAGGTCCTCATCGCGGAAGCAACGAGCAATCTGATAGTAGCGCTCGATGCCACCGCACATCAGCATCTGCTTGAACTGCTGAGGGCTCTGAGGCAGAGCGTAAAACTTACCAGGGTTGGGACGAGAAGGCACCAAATAGTCGCGAGCACCCTCAGGCGTGGAGTTTGCCAGAATGGGGGTCTCGACCTCAAGGAAGCCGCGCTCGTTCAGTGCGGAACGAAGAGCCTGGGCGACAACGTGACGCAGCTTGATGTTGTTGTACATCTCGGGACGACGAAGGTCCAGGTAGCGCCACTTCATGCGGGTGGTCTCGTCGGTCTCGATGCCATCTTCAATGGAGAAGGGAGGCGTGACCGAAGTGTTCAGCACGGTAAGGCTGGTAGCCATGACCTCGATTTCGCCGGTAGCCATGTTGGGATTGACCATACCTTCGCCACGAGCGCGAACTGTACCGGTAATCTGCAGGACAAACTCGCGACCCAGGTGCTCGGCAGCCTGAAAGTCTTCCGCATTGACGCAATCGGGGTCAACGACAACCTGGGTGTAGCCCTCGCGGTCGCGAAGGTCGACAAAAATCAGACCACCATGGTCGCGGTTATGCCAAGCCCAACCACAAAGCGTGACTTCGGAACCCACGTCTTCGCGGCGAAGCTGGCCGCACGTATGGGAATGCATGCTGTACTCGTTGATGAAGTCAGTCATCGTTTCCTTTTCTCCTCTAATACGCCCCGCACCTTTGCTTGGCGCGGTCGTCGTTATCCGTAAAACCTGTTTATTATATGCCCGTCTTAGCGCAATCGCCAGACTCAAAGCTAGTCGGCATACACCTTGACGAAGTCCGTGAAGCCCTCGGCCTCCAGAGCAGCAATCTGGCGCTTTGCATTCTTCTTCAGGGGTTGGACGCTTGCCGTCTTGCCCTGCGCACGAAGATCGCGTGCCTGAACCAGAACGTCCATCTTCTTTTCCTGGGGAACCTTCTTGTCGATCAGGAAAACGGTGGCGCCACCTTCGGCCAAGGGAGCCACCACGCCGAAGTCACGAAGGATGGTGATAATACGCTCGAAGCCGATGGAGAAACCCACGGCGCAGACGTCTTCGCCGCTGAAGTTACCAATCATCTTGTCGTAGCGACCACCGCCCGCGATAGAGAAGCCGTAACCGTCGACAGTGACCTCAAAGATGGGGCCCGTGTAGTAACCCATGCCGCGAACCAGCGTGGGATCGAACTTGATGGTCACGCCCTCGCCCACCATCGCACGCGAACAGGTGACGATTTCGTCCAGGGAGCGAGCCACGCCTTCGTCAAGATAGCCATCGAAGCCAGCGCAGAATGAAGCGCAGTCAACGCCCTCTGCAGCATCGCGATACAGTGCCACGTAGCCAGAGACCACGTTGGCATCAAAGCCATTCTGCAGCAGTTCCGCCTCGACGCCGTCAAAGCCGATCTTGTCAAACTTATCCAAGGTAATGAGAACGGAGCCAACACTTTCCTCGGGAAAACCGGCCTTAAGAGCAGCGGCACGAAGAATGGAACGGTCGTTCACGTGAACGGTTAGTCCCGTGATGTCCGTGGGAGCAAGAATGCGTTTAAGCATGTCGCTCGTTGCGCTGACCAGCTCGATTTCAGCCAACGTGGAATCGTCGCCCAAGATGTCGATGTCGCACTGAACAAACTGGCGAAAACGACCCTTCTGGGGGTTGTCGGCACGCCAGACATTACCAATCTGCAACGCCTTGAAGGGGTTGGGCAGCTCTTCCTTGTTGTTGGCGTAATAGCGCGAAAGGGGCAACGTAAGGTCATAACGCAAACCTGAGTCGCTGCATTCTTCACGCTCGATGGCGGCGGCACAGCACTCTTCGCACTCACGAACCTTGCGGACACCCTTTTCCAGATCGCGTCCGCGCTTCATCACCTGAAAAATGAGCTTCTCGTTATCGCCGCCCTGCTTGGACTGCAGATTGCAGAGGTGCTCCATGACCGGCGTCTCGATCTGCATGAAGCCATGACGGGCGTAGGACTCCTTGATCATGGCGATGATGGACTCGCGCAGACGCATGTCAGCGGGAAGGAAATCCTGCAT
>JAUNOE010000023.1 GCA_030537255.1 Coriobacteriia bacterium | reverse complement strand
GTCTTTGGTGGTGGGCATGTGGGCAAGGCGACCATTGCTGCCTTGTCGCGCGTGGGTTTTGCCTGCACGCTGTTTGAATGCCGTCCCGAATTTGCCCAGGCAATTCGCGTCCCCGAAGCCGAAGAAATCATTTTGGGTGATTATTTCAACGTGGACGCATCGCTTTCCCTTGGAAAAGACGACTACGTCTTGATCATGACCAACAGCCATAGTTCGGATTTTGCCGTGCTTGAACAGGTGCTTCGTCAGCCTTTGGCCTATGTTGGCTTCATGGGGTCGCGTCGCAAGATCGCCACGGCTCGTGCGCGTCTTTTGGAAGCGGGTGTCTCCGAGACGGACATCGATGCCGTCCATATGCCGATTGGCCTAAAGATCGGAGCGGAAACTCCAGAAGAAATTGCCGTCAGCGTAACGGCCGAGTGCATCTTGCATCGCGCTACGCACTAGACGCTAGCGATAGATGTACTGCCCATGTGCGTTTGTCGCTTTGCCGTTGCCGTAGTAGATCGCATGCTTGGGGCAAAGGTGGAGACACCTGAGGCACATGGCGCATTGCTCTTTGGTCCAGAGGGGCCTCTTGTCACGCATTTCGATTGCTTGCATGGGGCATCGCTTTGCGCATAGGCCACACCCGATGCACGATTTCGATGCGGATAGCTTTTTGGTCTTTCTTACCTTGTGGTCATAAATCCCCTTGCCAATTGCTCCCGTAAAAGCAGGGGCGGTAAGGCCAAGATGTCTGCCCGTGACCTTGTTGGCTAGCTGCTGTTCGAGTTCCGTGATTTCGCGTTCTGCGTTCGCTTTAATGCGTTCGACTTTTGCTTTGTCCGAAAGGTCGAAGAGGACCGTCCAGGTGTCTGGCATTTGGATGTCGAACTGGGCATCAAGGGCGAGCCCCTTGCTTTTCAGGATCTTGTTCGTAACCGTTGCCGCTGCGCCAGTGGTCGTGCCATAGGTTCCGACGTAGAAGGCATAGGGCTTTTGGGTGAAGTGGAGCTCAAGCTTCTTCAGGAATTCTTCGACGATGCTTGGCAGGACGAAGTCGTACGTTGGGGTTAGGATCCCCAGCCTATCGTCGCTGAGCTCGTAGGTGTAGATGTCTTCTTTCAGAGCGTCCTCAATGGAAATTACCTGCTCGCCTGGTTGTTTGATTCTGTCAACAACGTGCAGGGTGTTTCCCGTAGCGGAAAAGTAGAACAGCATTAAGGATCCTTCCTTATACGGGAACTGCGCCTCAAAAAAATGAATGTCCTGAATATAGACTACGTCGCTAGGGAATGGCCTCGGACTTCGGAGCCAGTTGCATTGTAGCGATGGTCGTATCCGCGCGGGCTTCACCGGGAAGGAGTGACTTTCTATGGATCAGAGGGGCCTGCTTGCCTTGTCTCTTGTGCAGCGCTAAGAGCACGCTTCAGTCGCCAATGCGTCAATTATTGATTTTTGATGATCTTGGGTTCCCCTCTCTCCTGCTGGGTATAATGCCCAACACGAAAATCACCGGAGGACGAAGCGTCCGTGTGCTAGGTGGCCTGCATTTTTTGAAGGCGCGGTCCGCCCTAAGCAGCAAAGCCGGATGAGCCCGGATGTGTGCAACGCAAGCACGTACCGGGCTCCTTCGTTGTCTGGGGGACATGGAGGAACTAGTTATGGAAGAACTGGCTCGACATTTCAACAAGGCGGGTCTGCTCCGGTACACCTTGCCTACCATGGCGATGCTGTTGATGGAGTCGACATACAGCATCGTCGATGGCTTGTTCGTGTCGAATGTGGTGGGCAAGACGGCGCTCGCCTCTGTCACCATCGTGTGGCCCTTCATCATGGTGCTTGCTTCTTTGGGCATCATGATGGGCGCAGGTGGCAGCGCTGTAGTGGGTCAGTTGCTGGGTGCCGGCAAGCGCAAGAAGGCCAACCAGGCTTTCTCGCTGATCGTCCTGGCAACCTTCGTCATAGGCCTGGTTTGCGGCGTGTTTGGCCTGGTGTCTATGGACCAGGTGGTTCTGCTCTTGGGCGCGTCCCCGGACATGGCTTCGATGGCTGCCTTGTATGGCCGCATTGCCTTCCTTTCTATGCCTATGTTCATGCTGACCTACGTGCTGGAGATGTTTGCGGCAACGGCGGGCAAACCCAGCGTGGGCCTGGTTGGCTCCATTGTGGCGGGTGTATCGAACATCGGCCTTGACGCGCTGTTTATGTGTGGTCTGGGAATGGGCATCGAAGGTGCGGCTCTGGCAACCCTGATTGCTGAATATGCTTCGGCCATTTTGTTGGTGGTCCTGTTCGCCCGCGGCAAAGTGGGCGCTCTGAAGCTGGTGAAGCCTTGCTGGAACCCCAGCATCCTTTCGCGTTCCATGATTAACGGTATCTCTGAGATGGTGGGATTCGTGGCCATGTCGGTGGTTGCCGTTGCCTACAATCTGCAGCTGATGTCCTTGTATGGTGAAAACGGCGTTGCTGCCTATGCGGTCATCGAGTATGTCAGCATGCTTGCAGGCGCTGCTGTGGGAGGCCTGACCGAAGGAATGGCACCGCTGATGAGCTTCCAGCACGGTGCGCGCAACGTACGTGAAAAGCACAGCTTGTTCAGGAACGGCGCCCTGCTTACGGCTGTGATGGGTGTTGCTGCCTTCGTTCTGGCTCAGGTGTTTGCCGGACCGCTTGCCCAGGTGTTCACGGGGTACGACGCTGAGCTTTCGGCGCTTACCGTTCATGCGTTCCGTACCTACAGCATCGCTTTCTTGCTCATGGGTGCCACGTATTTCGGTTCTGCGATGTTCACGGCAGTGGAAAACGGCAAGATTTCGGCGGCGATCACCTTTGTCCATACCTTCATTCTTGAATTGGGCTCGGTGATCCTGCTGCCGGTGATTCTGGGCGCCGATGCCATCTGGTGGTCAATCGTGGTTGCCGAGGTGTTCGCAAGCGCTCTGACCCTTGCCCTGGTCCTCCACTTTGGCTGCAGGTATGGTTGGCTCCGTGAAAGGACGGCAGGCTGACAGCCCTGGGCGCATATGGTATAAATCTCAGCAGAGTGTGAGTCTAGGGCCGCACGAAGGGGTACACCACCACGGGTGTAGTTCTCTTCGTGCGGCCTTTTTTTGGTTATGGAAAGGAGTGGACGCAGTTGATTCGAGTAAACGGTGAGGAACTTTCTTTGGCGGGTAAAACCCTGTTGGACTTCCTGAAAGAAGCCTCCTATGATCCCACGCGCATTGCTGTGGAACGAAACGGCGACATCGTGCCCAAACGCGCCTACGCCGAGACCATCTTGGAAGACGGCGACCTTATTGAGGTCGTCAGCTTTGTGGGGGGTGGCTGATGGTTCCTTCGAAGGAAGAATTCTATGGAGCGCTTTGTGAGCGTCATGGTGCGGATTTGCAGAAAAAGATCAGTGCTGGCCGCGTGGCGGTCTGTGGCCTGGGTGGCCTTGGGTCGAACATTGCCATAGCCCTGGCGCGCGCAGGTGTCGGACATCTGCATCTGATCGATTTCGATCGGGTGGACCTGACCAACCTGAATCGCCAGCAGTACTTCGTTCGTCAACTGGGGCTGCTGAAGACCGATGCCCTAAGGGAGACCTTGGCCGACATTGCGCCTTATTGCGAAGTGAGCACGGACGCCGTGGCCATTACGGAGGACAACTTTCAGGCACTGCTTGCGGACGATGACATCGTTTGCGAAGCCTTCGATTCTGCCCGTGCCAAGGCCCTGTTGGTCAACGGCGTGCTGGAGTGGTTTCCCGAAAAGTACCTGCTCTCTTCTTCGGGGATGGCAGGCATGGGCTCGGCAAATCTCATTCAGACTCGACGTGCCCTGGGACGCTTTTACCTGTGTGGCGACGGCGTCAGCGACGTTGATGACGGCATGGGGTTGGTCGCTCCTCGGGTAATGGCTTGTGCGGCCCACGAGGCTCATATGGTCATTCGCATTCTTGCGGGTGAATTGGACTCCTAGGCATAACGGATAACAGGAAAGTGAAGTTTCATCTTGGATAATCAGGACAAGCTTATCATTGGCGGGCATGAGTTTAGTTCCCGCTTCATTTTGGGTTCGGGCAAGTATTCCCTGAACCTCATCGAATCCGCCGTTCGTGACGCAGGGGCGGAAATCATCACGCTTGCCGTGCGTCGCGCCAACACCAAGGCCCAGGAAAACATCCTGGACTTCATCCCTGACGGCGTGACCTTGCTGCCCAATACCTCGGGTGCTCGTACGGCCGAAGAAGCTGTACGTATTGCTCGTCTGGCACGCGAATTGGGCTGCGGCGATTTCGTCAAGATCGAAATCATGCGCGACTCCAAGTACCTGCTGCCTGACAACCAGGAGACCATCAAGGCGACCGAGATTCTGGCAAACGAAGGCTTTGTGGTCATGCCTTACATGTATCCCGACTTGAATGTTGCACGTGACCTGGCCAACGCGGGTGCGGCCACCATCATGCCGCTCGCTTCGCCTATCGGTTCCAACAAGGGCTTGGCAACGCGCGACTTCATTCAAATTCTGATTGACGAAGTCGACCTGCCCGTCATTGTGGATGCGGGTATCGGTCGTCCTTCCCAGGCATGCGAGGCCATGGAGATGGGCGCTGCTGCCATCATGGCCAACACTGCGCTGGCAACTGCGGGTGATCTGCCCCTGATGGCCTCTGCCTTCCGCCAGGCTATCGAGGCGGGCCGAAAGGCCTACCTGGCGGGACTTGGCCGTGTCCTTACCCGTGGTGCTTCCGCTTCTGATCCTCTGACCGGCTTCTTGCGAGACTAAGGGGCGATTCGTGGAAAACCAGTTCTTCGTGGACTCCGAGTTTTTGTCTCCGGCAGCTCTGGAAAAGAAGCATCGCCTGGAAACGGACCCGTCCAGCCGCAGCAATCACATGGAGTATCGCCCGGGGATGGAGCAGATCAGCTCGGACGTGCGCGACAAGGTGATGGGCCAGGTGGCTTCGTATGATCCTAGTGCTTACACCGCCCGGGACGTACGGGTCGCCCTGCAGCGTGAGACTTTGACGCCAGATGACCTCAAGGCACTTCTTTCCCCTGCGGCCGAGCCGTTTCTTGAGGAAATGGCGCAACGTGCCCGCTTGGAAACCAGCAAGCATTTCGGCAATACCGTGTATCTGTTCACGCCGCTCTACATTGCAAACTACTGCGAAAACTACTGCGTCTATTGCGGATTCAACTGCTACAACCACATCAAGCGCATGAGGCTGAGCATGGAGCAGATCGAGCATGAGATGAAGGTGATCGCGGACTCCGGCATGGAGGAGATTCTGATCCTCACGGGCGAAAGCCGTGCCATGAGCGACGTGGAGTACATCGGCGAGGCATGCAAGCTTGCCCGCAAGTACTTCCGTATGGTGGGCGTGGAGATTTACCCCGTGAACACCGATGAGTACCGCTATCTGCACGAATGCGGCGTGGATTACGTCACCGTGTTCCAGGAAACCTACGATGCCGACAAGTACGAGACCTTGCATCTGCTGGGACACAAGCGCGTTTGGCCCTATCGTTTCGAAGCGCAGGAGCGCGCTCTGATGGGCGGCATGCGCGGCGTGGGCTTTTCGGCCCTGCTGGGCCTGAGCGACTTCCGCAAGGATGCCTTGGCAAGCGCTTTGCATGTGTACTATCTGCAGCGCAAGTACCCCCAGGCGGAAATGTCGCTTTCGTGTCCGCGTTTGCGTCCCATCATCAACAATGGCGAAATCAACCCCTTGGACGTGCACGAGCGTCAGCTTTGTCAGGTGCTGTGCGCTTATCGCATCTTCATGCCCTTCGTGGGTATCACCGTGTCTTCCCGTGAGAGCGCTTCGTTCCGCAATGGCATTGCGAAGATCGCGGCCACCAAGGTCTCAGCGGGCGTTTCCACTGGCATCGGCGATCACGAAAGCAAGTACAGCGGCAAGGAGTCGGATGCTGCGGAGGGCGATGAGCAGTTTGAGATCAACGACGGCCGAAGCCTGGACACCATGTATGCGGACATGGCTGACGAAGGTCTTCAGCCGGTGATGAACGACTATCTTTATGTCTGACATCCTGTGCGTTACCAACCGTAGGCTCTGCGAAGGCGACTTCTTGGAGCAGCTTGAGGGCGTCGTCCTTGCGGGGCCTGCGGGCGTCATCCTGCGCGAAAAGGACTTGCCTGAAGCGGAATACGAAGACTTGGCACGGCAGGTGCTGGCCATCTGCCGTGCTGCTGACGTGCCGTGTATTTTACATAGCGCACCTGCCGTTGCCCAGCGGCTGGGGGTAAGCAGCCTGCATATGCCCCTGCCAGCGTTGCGTCGCATGACCCCGGAAGCGCGCGCGGGCTTTTCTGTGTTGGGCGCATCATGCCATTCGGTTGAAGAGGCAAAGGAAGCGCAGCAGCTTGGCTGTAGCTACATCACCGCAGGTCACGTGTTTGCGACCGACTGCAAACGAGGAGTCGAGCCTCGGGGTTTGGGCTTTTTGCGGGCAGTGTGCCAAAGCGTGGAGATTCCCGTGTACGCCATTGGTGGCATCAAGCCAGAGGTCATGCCCCAGGTCCGCCGTGCCGGAGCTGCTGGCGCCTGCGTGATGAGCGGCCTGATGCGCAGCACCGACCCACGGCGCCTGCTTAGGGAATTGGCTGGGCGCTAGGGCGGATCGGCTCCCCTCGGTGCGCGCTTTGGTGGGCCCAGACGCAGGGAGTCTGCCATTGCGCCATAGGCGCGTTGGCGCAAAGGGCGGTACCATAGCTCTTTGGTACAGAGGGAGGGGCGCCATAGCCCGCTGACACAAACGAGGCGTTGCCCTCCATCGTCCAGCAGGGCTCTCCTTGCTCCTTCGGGCACGTCTGTTTGCCGTTTGCCGCCACTCGCTCTGATTATTGAGGGCGCCCTGTTGACGATGACCTTGCGTCGTTGGCTATCTTCGCCACATGCCTCTTGGTTTAAGGCAAGCCGGGCATGACGAAGGGAGCCTTGGTTTGAATACCGTCAAGAAATCAGTGTTTGTTCTGCTTGGAGTCGTTTGCTTTGCTCTTGGCCTAATCGGCGCCTTTCTTCCTGTTCTTCCTACCACGCCGTTTTTGCTTGCTGCGGCATTCCTGTTTTCGCGGAGTTCTCAAAGGCTGGACGCTTGGCTGGCCGGGACGAAGCTCTATCGGTCCTATGTCGAGCCGTTTCGTAAGGGGCAGGGGATCACTTTGCGAAAGAAGCTTCGCATTCTTGTTGTTTCCTATGCGCTCATGGGCGTGAGTGCCATCGTGGTGGCCCAGCCGGTTGTTTGGGCGGTTTTGGCTTGCGTCGCCTTGGGTTTGCTGTGGGCGATGGTGGTTCGCGTTCCTGCCGTCAAGGAGTTCGAAACTTCTTGACCTCAGCGTTACTGACAAGACAGGTGATTAGGCACTATGATGGGACAACAAATACGGGGTCCCATCTAGCAAAGCGGGACCCTGCTGTCACTTTGGAGCTCCTTCGTGGCTCCCGCTGAAAGGAGAACGGCATGAAGGAACGCATGCTCGTGGTCGTAGACGTGCAGAACGACTTCATCGATGGATCGCTTGGCTCGAAGGAAGCCCAGGCGGCGATGCCTCGTATTATGGAGAAGGTAGCGGCATTCGATGGCCGGATCTTCGTGACGCAGGATACCCACTTCAGCGATTACCTGCAGACGCAGGAGGGCGCCAATCTTCCCGTTCCTCATTGCGAAAAGGGAACGAAGGGCTGGGAGCTTCCTGGGGCACTCGATCGGCTTGTACGCGAAAAGGGCGCTACGTTCTACGAGAAGGTGACGTTTGGCAGCACGGACCTGGCGTCCGACCTGGCGGAGCGCTTTGCTGCGGGTCAGATCGAATCTGTCGAGTTCATCGGCTTCTGCACAGATATCTGCGTTGTGTCCAACGCCCTGCTCCTGAAGGCTCAGGCTCCTGAACTTCCTTTGATGGTGGATGCTTCTTGTTGCGCAGGCGTGACGCTCGAAAAGCACGAAAGCGCTCTTGACGTCATGGCAAGCTGTCAGGTCGCGATCACGCGCTAGATCTTGGCCTTGCTAAACATGCCCTTCACCACTGCGCTCACGAAGCTTTGGCGCTGCTGTTCGTAGGGCTTGCCGCCAAGGATGAGCCCTTCTACCTTCAGGCTGCCCAGCGTTGTTGGGTCAACTTCGTAGGGGTTGCCTGAAAGGATGCAAAAGTCGGCAATCTTGCCAGGCTCCAGGGAGCCGCGCTCTTGTTCGTCGAAGCTGGTCCAGGCACCGTTGTACGTGCACATGCGCAGCGCTTGTTGGGGCGTCAGGCTTTCTTCGGGCATGCTGTGATTGCAGGCGCGCTGCATCCACAGAACAGGATCCGGGTCGGTGCAGGGCGCATCGGAGCCGGCCGAAATCACGATGCCCTTGTCCCAGATGCTGCGCAGGGGATTGAGCGCATCGGTGCGTTGCTGCCCCATGATTGAAGCCAGGAAGGAATCGGGCTCCTGGGGGAAGTCGATGAAGCTTGACTGCATAGGCAGCTGGATGTTGTATTCGGCACAGATGTCCAGACCTTCTTCCGTGGGGAGGCAGGCGTGGATGATGCCGTGACGATGGTCTGTGCGCGGGTGGTCATCAAGGGCTGCCTTCAGTGCCTTGGTGGCCTGCCTGAATGCGGCATCGCCAATGGCGTGCAACTCGATCTGCAGACCCGCCCGGTTAGCTTGCTTGCAGAAGTCGGTGACGAATTCGTCGGTGTAGTACAGAACGCCCCTGCCGCCTTCTTCGTCGATGTAGGGCTCGATCATGGCCGCGTCATGGCTGCCGAAGCAGCCGTCCAGAGCGCAGGCGAAGCAGCCGCCAATGCGAGGCAGCTTGCGCTTGATCGCCACGCTTACGTCCATTGATTGGGGAAACACACGCACCTGGAAGCCGGATTGCGCGCTGCGGCCAATCCATTTCTCCAGGCTGATGTCCAGATTGCCCGTGAAGCCCACGCCGCTGACCGTGTGGACCATGCCGATGCCGCGCTGCGCCAGGTAATCCATGCCCTTCTGGATGTTGGTCACAAGCTCGGGGATGGACAGGCTGTTCGTGATGTAGTCGCTTACGGCAAAGAAGGCTTCCTGGTTCATTTCGCCCGTTTCGGGGTGGTATCCGCGCAGCTTGCAGACCTTGTCCTTGACCTTTTCCAGCAGTGCGCTGTTCACCACGCAGGCATGGCCATCGTACTTCACCATGAAGACGGGCTTGTTGGGGCACACTTCGTCTAAGTCGGCGCGAGAAAGAAGGCACTGCTCTTCCACGGAATACGGCGAGGCGCCAAAGGCCACCATGATGTTTGCCGTGCAGCGCTGGGCGAATTTGGCGACCATTTCCTTGATCTGCACGTTTGAGCGTGCGTCCATGACGTTGAGGCCCGCATTGAAGGTGGCGAATGGGGCCAGGTGTTCGTGGGTGTCCACGAAGGCAGGGCACAGGACTCGTTTGCCCAGGTGCTCCACCGGCGCATTCGAATAGCTCTCGGGCAGATCATTGCCAACGTAGGCAATGCGGCCATCGTCTTCGACCAGGTAGCGGACAACGCTGTCTTGCTTGTCCACCGTGAGAATGGTTCCTTCGTAGACCTTCATGCCGTACTCCTTCGCCAGATAGCCAATCGGCACCGTGTCCTTAGCGTATCACCAGGCTTCCCGAGCGTCATCTTGGTCAGGGTGGGGTTAGTTTTGCGTAGTCAGCTCTTATTCAACGGGTTTCTGCGTGAGCTCTTTCATGTAGCGCCCCTGCGACATGAAGGGAATCAGGAGCATGGCCACCAGGCACAAGAAGGCGGCCGCAATGAGATTGACGAGCGTCGATGCTTTCAGTCCTGCGCCTTTGATGCTGAGCGCCAGAACGTCGCCCGCCAGAATACCCAGACGGAACAGACCCAGGCTTACGCCAATGGCGATGGTGGAAGACGCGCCGCCCTCCTTCGGGAGAAGGCACGCTTACCCATCGGCGTGCCTTCTTTTTGGCTGGTGCCCCGTCTTGTGTGATGTGCGTTTCCTGGGTTGGAGAGGCGCATGGCGGCAGGGCGGGGCTTTTGTTGTTGTGGGGGAGTGCTGCGGTGGAGTGCGATGAATCGCGGCGAAGTTCGGTAGAGATTAGCTCGCCGCTAAGCGATATTTGACGGCGGATAAGGCCGGGAATGTTGCGTCCTTGTTACGTGTCTCGGTATTGTTGCACGTAAGATTATTTCAGCGTTTCAGCGCGGAGGGGATGCCGCGCTTTTGGGCTAGGCAAGGGTAGGGGCAAGGCAGGTAGTCCTGGCGTCTGCTTGAGCGTGGGCTCATGCGATCCGGAAAGGACCAGCATCATGAAGTGGAACGTCGTCACCGATTCGAGTTGTGATCTTCATCCTGCGAAGTATCACTCTGACGTCATCGAGTTTTCCAGCGTGCCGTTCATCATCAGCGTGGGCGATCAGCACTTCGTGGATAACGAAGAGCTTGACGTGCAGGTGCTGCTTCACGAAATGGAGCACGAAAAGAGCGCAAGCCACACGGCGTGCCCTGGTCCTGGCGCATGGCTGGAGCAGTTCCAGAAGGCCGAGTGTACCTTTGCCATTACTATTTCGTCCCAGGTTTCGGGCAGCATGGACAGCGCACTGACGGCGCGCGACATGGCGCTTGAGGCGGATCCCCAGAAGAAGATTGCCGTGTTGGACTCATTGTCCACGGGCCCCGAGTTGGTTCTGTGCGTGCATGAACTGGAGAGGTTGGCGCATGAAGGCGTCGACTTTGACGAGGCCGTGGTGCGCGCCAAGGCTTTCCTGGACAAGACCAATACGCTGTTTGCGCTTTCGTCCTTCGACAACCTGATCAAGGGCGGTCGTATGGGCAAGATGACCGGTTTTCTGGCAACGGCCTTAGGTATGTGGGGCATCGGTTGCGCTAGCGACGAGGGTACCATCCAGGTAGAAGGCAAGACCAGGGGTGCCAAGAAGGCCGTCCGTGCTCTGGTTGAGCACATGCGCGAGCGTGGCTTTGCCGGCGGGCGCGTTGCCATCAGCCACTGCGAAAACCATGCCATTGCCCAGGCCCTGAAAGAGCGCATCCTTGAGGCCTGGGAGCATTCCGAGGTGGAGGTCCTGCCCACTCGTGGCCTGTGCAGCTACTACGCCGAACGCGGCGGTCTGATTGTGGGGTTTTAGGGGCGACTGCCTTGGCCTCGGGTTGAGGCGGGTGGCCGGCCGTTCCGTGGTTGGTGATCAGCTGTCTGGGGTGCTATTCAATAAGTTGGATGTCGAAATCCGTGGCGTCTATAAATATGTGACCGTTTATCATGCAGAACTCGAGCTGTCCGGGTTCTGGCTCCAGGACTTCGTGCAGCATATTTGGCAGAGCCATGTTTGGTGCGAAGGAGAAATCGATTACTTCATTGGCTTTGATGCGTGCTAGTTGAGGTGCGTCGCTGACATCTGAGAGCTTCTTGGTGTCCGAATGGCCGTCTGTGGTGATGTAGAAGGTCTTTCCTTCGAAGCCACAATGGCCCACAGCCATATCGTGAAACGCATTGTTTTCAACGAGAAGTTCCGCGAAGCTGTTCATTTGCGTTCGTCTTTCTTTCGCCTTTCGGGGTTGCCAAAATTGCATCCGTGCTTGGTTTCAACCTTGCTTTCGTTGCTATCGTCGCCATGGTAACGAAGCGCTTATTTTTAACGCATCTGAATCATTGGATATGCCCGAGACTATCGAATTTGCCGTTCGGATTGGATAGTGCCGTTTGTATCTTTATATGGATTAACACCTATGCTCGCAATGCTGGTCAGAGCTATATTTATTGGTGGGATAATGCCATCAGGTTGCTAAGGGAGAAAGGTGGAACGATGGACTTGTTCGACAAAAGCTTCGACCCGTTTGAAGAGGTGCAGAAAGCTGCGGATTCTGCGGGAAAGGGGATTGTGGATGTTGCCGGTCAAGCGGCAGGTGCTGTCCAGATAGCCGTCAGTCAAGCGGGGCAGGCTGTTGGGTGTCTTGCTGGTAAGGCGGGGGAAATGGCCGAGGGCGTCAAACAAGGCATCGAGAATGCGAAGACAAAAGAGCCGGATGAGTATGAGCTCGCTGTCATCGGCTACAACCAAACCTATACCGACTTAGAATCAGGGGGAATCGAACTTTATCAGTCTAGGCTAAGGAGCATTGATCTGCTGGATCTCGTTACTGAGTTGGTGAGCTCGATTGCGAATACTCCGAAATCGTTTTCGAGGGACATCGAGTATGTATCCCATAGGAAGCGAGACTTTAAGGAATCGGAGACTTTTGCTCGGGAAGAGTTGGATTTAGCGAGGAAATCGGCAGCTAACGCTAGTGCTGGCGTCGCGGCGGGCATGGCCGTTGCCAGCATCGCCCCGTCTGCGGCCATGTGGGTCGCCACAACCTTCGGCACCGCCTCAACGGGTGTTGCAATCTCTACGTTGTCAGGTGCTGCCGCAACGAATGCGGCTATGGCCTGGCTTGGCGGTGGCGCTTTGGCTGCAGGTGGCGGTGGGATGGCTGCCGGCAGTGCGTTTCTGGCAATGGCCGGGCCTATTGGCTGGGGTGTTGCAGGTGCGACGCTACTGACCTCCATCGCTCTCTTTGTGAAAAGGCAGCATGAGATTGTTGGTGAAAAGCACGAAGAGCTTTTGTCCGTAAAGAGGAACACCGAGGCCCTTAGGGAGACGTCTGCGGCTGTCGGAGCCCTCAGGATAAAGACCGATGCTCTTCGTGAAGAGCTATCCGACCTCTTTATGTCGGCATGTTGCTTGTATGGTGCTGACTATCTCTCCATTTCCGATGATGAGAAACTGGCTCTAGGCTCTTTGGTGAACAGCGCAAAGGCCCTCGGCGGTCTCATCGTCGAAAAGGTGGCAGTTCAGGATGGTGAATAGCCATGCAGGCAGAGAAAAAAGCCAAAAGCTCCCAGGAGCAGGCCATTGCTGCATGGGTCGGCCTGATCAACCAGATGAGAATCAACAATCTGATTGAGAGCCTCAATCTGCAGGATCGGAACCTTGATTCTGCAATGGAATCCATGAACTGGGCGCTGGAAAAGATCGAGGACCTCGTTGTTGCGAACAGAGGTGGCAGCAAGGGTGTTCATGGCTTTATCGCCGAGGTGGCAGAATGCGGGCTGGAGAATGCGCAGAGCCTCGTTCGTGGGGACGCGCCCGTCATGGAATGGGTGAATGACAACGGCCCTGCTGACCTTTTACGCAACGGTGTCGAGATCCAGGTCAAGTTTGTGAATGCTGGTGGCAAATTCTCCTTGGGCGCAGTGGCTGCCCATCTGGAGAAGTATCCCGATTTTCTTGATAGCGAAGGCGTCTACCAAATCCCAAAGGACCATCTCTATGCGGTGCGTGCTTTGTATGAGATGCCCAAGGAGGAAGCAGTCAAGCTGGTGTCGTCGGCTGACGGCCCCTCCTATTCAACTTGGAAGAGCATTCATGAGTTCTTCGATTCAAGCGGATTTAGCATCGATGATCTGGAAGCCTCTAAGTTCGAGTACTCGGAGGTTCAGAAGGATACTATTGCCGACAAAATGGTCAGGGAGAAAAGCAAGCTTGCGGACGAGAGCGATCGGATAAAGAAGGATATCTATGAGGAGCATAAGCCCACGTTCCATGAGGGTGTAAAGGTTGTAGCGGTCAGTGCTGCTTTGGAGGCAGGAACGGCGTTCGCCCTTTCGGTGAAACGTCATCTTGGAGGCGGGAAGTGTATCGGTGGCTTGACCGAGGACGACTGGGGGGAGATTGCCAAAGATTCCGGTACGGGACTCGTCAAGGGAGGGATTCGTGGCGGGGCGGTTTATGGCTTGAGTAATTTTGTGGCTACGCCTTCAGCCGTCGCGAGCGCACTGGTTACAGCATCTTTCGGTATCGCTGACTGTGCCTCTAGATTCCGTAGCGGCGAACTTACGGAAGTTGAATTCATTGAATTCTCTGAAATAGCATGCCTTGATGCATCTGTGGGTGCGCTCTCGAGCTTCTTGGGCCAGGTCATCATTCCGGTTCCGGTCCTGGGCGCTCTTGTCGGCAATGCCGTAGGCTCGACCATGTACGAGCTGGGGAAGGACTTCTATGGTAAGCGGGAGGCGGAGCTTCTCGTTCATCGTGCTCTGGAGCTGGAAGAGCTTGGTGCGGAGCTCGATGATGAATATGCCGCATGCATATTCAGCCTTCGTGAGAATATGTCTCTATACATTAGCCTTCTCGGCAAGGCTTTCTCCCCGAATGTTGCCAGCGCTTTCTCTGGATCCATTGCGCTAGCGACAAGTCTCAACGTGCCAGATGATGAGATCCTGCATACGCGGGAGGAAGTCGACGATTTCTTTCTTAATTAGCATCAGTGCAGGTTGGGTAGATAATGGTGTTAAGCGCAACCGAACCGTTGAGTCTCCGACTGGGCTATTTGCGAAATCGGGCTGCAATCAGGGAAACAGGCCGATTGGAGGAAGCAGGATGAGCAACGAGGAATTTGGACTGCCCGAGCCCAAGGACTACGATGGCGAGGTGTTTACCGCCTATGACTTTGCTTCAGAGAAGTATGCAGATGCTAGAACGCTTGAGGAAGCTATCGAATTGCGTGGTCATGATGCGCATGTCCAGGAATTGACTCCTGATGACTTCTTGGACGAGCCTGTTCCTGGCCTTGAAAAATTGGGAATTGCTGAGCTTTGGGCTGAGTCTACGTGGGAGCTGGGATGGAGTGATCGAGCTGTTTCACTGGAACAGCTGGTTTCGTCCATTAAGGAAGGGGACCTCATCAGGGTTCTGTCCAGTTCCGAGGGGGCGTCGAGCGAGTGGGACTATTCGTTTTGTCTTCCCGATGGGACTCCGCTGCCGTATTCTCCCTACCATGGTTACGACGACATCTTTTTCGAGAAAGCGCTTGAGGGTCTGCGTGAAGGTGAATGGCTCGAGTGCCGCGTCAGGGAGACTTCCTGTTACGGTGGCGATGGCGTTCCCCATGATCCTTACTTCTGCTGGAGGGTCTACCCGTGCAAGGTGATGGTGTATCGTGGTGGCAGGTCTTCTCGTTGAATGAGATAAGACGAGTGGGCTACTTTTGGCAGTTATCACGAGTTAGCTCCAACGATTGATTCTCGCGTTTTACGGTCTTGAAGAAGCTGCGAATCTTTTTCGGAGACGCTATCAATTCAGCTTCGCCCCGTTCCTTTCTTGTATTCACCGTCAGCGCATGCTATAAGGTTATTGGTGGCTTATTTAGCTACCTCCAAGTGCCGGGGGAGTCCCCCGGCTATTTTTTATCTATTCCATTAGAAGTCCCCATTGGCCAAGGAGCTCAGCATCTTCGTCGACGAGAGCGGCGACCGCGGCGGCAAGGCTCGCTACTACCTGCTCACGCTCGTCTTTCATGACCAGGCAGACAGCATCGCCGAAGCGGTCACGGGCTATGAGGCCAAGCTTGCCAGGGCTGACCTCCCCAACATCCCGTTTCACTCCGAGCCTCTCATGAACGGGCACAAGGACTATGAGTTTCTTGGTATCGAGCAGCGCAAGGTCATGCTCGCCTACTTTTCCGCGTTTGTCCGAAAGCTCCCCATCTCCTACACAACGCTCGTCTATCGCCGCAGCCAGTTCGAAGACCCGGCAAGGCTAATGGAGCGCATGGGACGCGATATCTCCTCCGCTATGGTTGAGCACTTGGACTTCTTTCAGTCCTTCGACGACGTGAAGGTCTATTACGACAACGGCCAGGACATCGTTAAGCAGGCACTTGACCGTTCTGTGGGCAAGGTCCTCTCGAAAGGGGTCGTCCGACGCTGCAAGACCTCGAAGACCGACTATCGCCTCGAGCAAGTGGCGGATTATCTCTGCACCATCGAACTCGCCTTGGTCAAGTACGAGGCCAAGGAGGATGGCGAGACGTACAACAAGTTCTTCGGCGGCATCGGCTCTTTCAAGAGGAACTGGCTTAAGCAAGCCCGCAGCAAGCGAATATAGCTGACACGGCGGCCCTACAGAGAACGGCATCTCTTCTCCGACAAGAAGGCAGGCCGCTGGCGAGGAGCCCCAGGCGACGAGCTTCGAGCAGCGAAAGCTGAAGTGCAGGCAGAAGCATCGTGGGCATTGATTACCAGCATCGCTCCACATACAGCAGCAGGCACGGATTCGACCGAAACCGTGCCTGTCGTTTGGAGCCAGCAGCATGATCGCAAAACTGAACCCAGCAAGCGCCCCGCCTTCACCATCTGTTGCATGCAGCCTAGACAGCCGCTATCCTTCGTGCGGCGCTCAGCAGTCTGTATTCGCGCGAGTCCCACTCTGCGAGGTCGGCAGCCAGGACGGCTTCGCGGCATACATCAAGAAACGCTGTGGCGTCCCGGAAGAAGCACTCGCGCGCAAACTCACCCGAGCCGTGGGCGACGGTCTCGCCGTCGGCATGGAGCGTCCAGGAAGCGGGCGTGTTTGCGCTGCCTCCAGCCAGGGATAGCTGTAGCACGTGCGGCGCGCCCTGGGCAACTAGTTCTTCTTCCAGCTTTTCCACCGAATACTGCATCTGGTAGGCAAGGTTGTTCTTGGCAAGGGCCGAGGCGTAGCCGTTCGGTTCGTCCAGGAGGTGCATGCGCTTGGGCCTTGTGGTCAGGTTGTGGAAGTCGCGCTCATCGCGCACGGAGAAATCGTCCATGATGGACTCCTTTCATCGATGTTGGCAGGGCCACCGTGCCTCTTTGGCCGGTTGGCATCGGGATCGTTGAGCCAACTCTCTACCCCGACTCTGGATAAAATGCGCCCGATTGGTACGGGCAAGAGGGAGTCTACCAGCAAGCCGCAACTTGTCAAAGCGCTGGCAATGGGACCGTTCGTTCGGGCTTTGAAGCTATCTTCGTACGTGAGAGAAAAGAGTTTCGGAAACTCAAGAAGCACCCCAATGGGGGCGCTTCTTGGAAAACGTCTAACGATTTGCTGCCTAGCACCAGTAGATGGCGTTCCCTGTTTCGGCGGAGGCCACAAGAAGAGACCTAATTCGTTCGGCGGTATAGTAGTGCCCGTCGTGCATAAACGGAGCCGTTCGCTGCTCAACCCAGAACTCCCGTGCCACCTTGGGTGCCTTCCAGGGTCCTATCGAGTCGAACACGCGAATTCGTTCGCTGGTTTCGGACAGTATTACGTCCATCGGCTGCTCTTCGTACTCTTTGGCATGCCCCACGGGTTCCTGCCTGAATCTCTTGCTTGTGAGCATGTGCCCGTTGGCAATGAAGTAGACGAGGCCGCCATCCATACCAATTTTCCCGCAAAGCCCCTCTGCGTGTTGCGTTCCCCCAACGAACCCTTCCTACCTCCCACTTGCAAGCCTCCTTTCCGCGTGCTACCGTTTGCGATACCCGAGGGTCGCGAGACCCGTCTCCTTGGCAAGTGGGCGTTTAGCGCCTTCATGGAGTTGCCGGTGCCGATTGCCACGGTCCGGATTTTCATCACAACCTCATAGGCTACGCAAGGCGCAGAGTAGCTGGTGCTGCTCGTCATTCATGTGTGCTTCTTCTTGTGCGTGGCAGGTTGTGCCGTCTCTCACCCTCGGAAGGAGCTCATCATGAGCGAACGTGGTTTCGTTTATCAGCCTCAGATCATTCGTGAAACGGCAGCAGGCCTCAACTATCTCGACATCAGGGATGAGATGCTTGGCAACCGGGAACTCGAGCTTATGACCTCGGTCGATGCCAGATCTTGCGGCGTCGTTATCCGCGGGCTGCTCCATCTTCAGCGCCAGGACCCCAAGGCGCCCATTACGCTCTATATCAACAGCCCAGGCGGCGAAGTTCAGTCTGGCTTGGCTCTCTATGACGTCATGCAGGCGGTAAGTTGCCCCATCCGCACCGTGTGTCTTGGCATGGCCGCAAGCATGGGGGCGTTGCTTTTCATTGCCGGAGACCAGCGGGAAATCTTGCCCCACAGCCGGGTGATGATTCATGACCCGCTCATCGGAGGCGGCACCGGCGGCAGTGCCTTGTCTGTCAAGGCCAGGGCCGACGATCTCATGCGCATTCGCGACATTACCGCTGGCATCATCGCGCGGCATAGCGGCATGACGATCGACCACGTCTTTGAGTTGACGGCCTCAGACACCTATTTCGAGGCCAAAGAAGCCGTCGAAGCGGGACTCGCCGATCGCATCGTAACGAAGCTTTAGTCCGGCAGCTCGGCCTTACGCATGTGGCTACCCGATATCCCCATTTACCAGCTAAAACGCACAATGCAGAGAGTGATTGAGCTCATGATTGAAAACAATGCAGACTCCCGTGCCGTTTATGCGGGAACCCTTCTTCTGACCTCCAACCATGCCGAAAGCATGGACTCGTGGGAGACGGGCCTCAATAACCACGTGCTTGTCCTGGGCAGCTCAGGCTCCGGCAAGACACGAAACTTCCTGAAGCCTAATCTTCTTCAGTGCGAAGGATCCT
>JAUNOE010000102.1:1772-3792 GCA_030537255.1 Coriobacteriia bacterium | reverse complement strand
AGGCCACGGCTGCCCATAAAAAAGCTCTTTCGATTTGACAGGGCCCTGCAGACAAATGCCCACGCATGCGCCAACTAGGCAACAAACAGCGCAATGAGCGGCAAAGTAACCAACGACAATACCGTCGTGAGGAAAGTGCCGCGCGACATAGTGACCGAATCGCCGCCGTAGGCCAGGCACATCATGGTGCCATTGGTTGCCGCCGGCATGGCAGCCAGCAACACCAAAATAGCCAGCAAATAGGGATCCGTCACAAAGAGGCCAAACAAGAAGTACATGACCACGGGAACCAGCACCAGGCGAATGAAGGTGGTGACATAGGCCCAGCCATCAAAGAGCATCTCACGAACAGGCATCTTCGCCAGAGACGATCCCATGATCAGCATAGCCGCAGGAACGGTCATACCACCCAGGATTTCACATGTCTGCCCAACGGGACCATCGTCGGTAATATGCAAGAGAGCCAGCACCATGGCAGCATACGAGGCCAGCATCACTGGTTTTGTCAGCATGGTCCAAATAGCCCTCAGCTGGTTCCTGAGGCTACGACGTTCCTTGGTCTTGCTGTCATTGCCAGCAACGAAGAACACGCCCAGCGAGAACATGACCAGGTTGAAGGTGATGTTGAAAATAGCCGCATACAGCACCGCGTCATGGTTGAACACGGCAGTCAGGACGGCAAAACCCAAGAAACCCACGTTGCCAAACACCATCATAAAGGCATGGGCGCCACGAGCCGCACGATCAAGGCTGCCATAGACCACACGAGCAATCAAAAAGGCAAGAGGGCACGCAATCACGAAGTAGACGACCGAATAGCAAAACATCTTGAGAATGGTCTCGTCGGAAGGCAGATGTTCGCCGGCAAGTACCGAATTCAGAATGGTCGCTGGCAGAGTAATGGTCATCACGAGCTTCGACAGGTTTCCGTCAAAGGAATCACTGGTCATCTTCTTCTTGCGAGCCACAAAGCCACAGACCATGATGAAGAAAAGCATCACCATCTGCGTAAACGTATGCTGAAATACCTCCATGAGGAAGCGCGCGCCTTCTTTCGGTTTCGTGCGATCGGAATTGTGCTTCAAGGGGACTGCGGGGGCAAGCTGAATCCGAAATAGCGCTCGCGGCCCTCTTGAGGGCGGACGCGAGTATACTCCCCTTCCCGCTCAAATGGGGATCTGAGAATAAGCATTTACACAATCGAGACATGAATAGACAAAAGAAGGCACCGCCCCACCGGGACGGCGCCTTCTTCATTTGCAAGCGCGCAATATGTTGAACGAAGCGTCTTACCAGCGCTTTTGCAGGGTTGTCAGATCGGTTGCGCCCTCGACATCACCAGCAGCCAGAGCAGCGTCGATCTGCTCCTGGGTGTAACCCAGACCCTTCATGACCTCGACGGTTGCGGAACCAGCCATACCCGTAGGCTTGTAGCCAGGGTCTGCGGGCTCAGATTCGAACTGGCAAGGAGGCGTTGCAACCCAACGTCCGCCAGCGGGGTAGTCAACCTTCACCAGGTAGTCATTGTCCAGGACGTTCTGGTCCTCATAGATGTCCAAAGGCGTCTGGCAAAGCTCACAAGGAATACCGTTTTCCTTGAAGATCTTCAGAGCCTCTGCGGCAGTCATCTTGCCCAGAGCCTCGTCCATGATGCCGACAACCTCGGGATTCAGGCCAGCTTCGTTCATCTTCACGCAGTTGACCAGACGAGGCTCATCCACCATATCCTCACGACCGACAAGCTTCATGATCTTGTTGTAGTCACGGTCGTACTCAGGGTCGCACATGGCAATGACCTTGCCGTCGCCGCAGGTGTAGACATTGTTGAAGGGACAGATGACTTCCAGGCGGCTCTTGGGGTAGGGGTTGCCATACTGGGCGGAAATCATACCAACCATCAGGGCATAGAGAGCAGCATGCTGCAAGGCGCACGTGACATATTCGCCTTCGCCGGAAGTCTGACGACCAACCAATGCCGCCAGGATGCCAGCAGCCAAGAACATGGAAGCCTGCATGTCGC
>JAUNOE010000102.1:0-1753 GCA_030537255.1 Coriobacteriia bacterium | reverse complement strand
GACGTCAAAACCAGGATCGTCCTTTTCGGCGCCCTTCTTGCCGTATCCCAAACCGTGACCCATGATCAGCTTGGGGTACTTGGCATGCAGAGTATCCCAGTCCAAGCCCATCTTCTTCAGAGACTTGGTGCGGGTGTTGGTGATGAACACGTCGGCCTCGGCCAAGAGCTTGTCCATGACCTCGGCACCCGTGGGGCTCTTCAAGTTCAAGGTGACAAAGCGCTTGTTCAAGTTGACCATGTCAAAGGCAAGGTTTTCCTCGTCGGACATTGGCATGTTGAAGACCGCTGCCTGCGTGACGCGGCAGGGATCGCCCTTTGAGGCCTCGACCTTGATGACGTCAGCACCCCAGTCGGCCAGAACGCGGCCCGTTGCGGGCGTAGCCATGTACGTGGTCAGATCAACGACCTTGATTCCCTTGAGTGGTTTCATGATTACTCTCCTCCCCTCCCCGAGCCGCTCCGCCCAAGCTTCCCCTCGAAGCCAAGACACGTAGGCAAGGAGCACACGCTCGGAGAAACGTGTACGTCTTCGATTATAGAAGGTGCCGTAACACGTTCATATGAACGATTGGCCCAGTCTGTCTAATATTGAGGACCTCTTGACTGAACCGGCTTTGCTCGATAGGAATCGTCAAGCAAACACCAAGCTAGTAGGGCAACGAACAGAATTGATTTATCCCAACAAAGAATCCAGGCCAAGGAGCAGAAATAAGGCGGCTTTTTGCTGCCTCCAACACAGAAGAATGATTCTTGCATCAAGCCGCCTCAAGGCAGCGCCTCGGCAAGAACGATGCGCTCCGCTTCAAAGCAGCGCTCTGGCACGAATGGCACGCCCCACTTCAAAGCAGCGCTCTGGCACGAACGACGCGCTCCGCTTCAAAGACCCACCTATAAGGCTCAAAAGACCACTGGCATAAGAAAACCTCCCATCTCTCACGTTCAAGAAATGGGAGGAAGGTTCAGTTTGACCAATAAATGAGGGCGATTGCTCACATGGCCGAAAGAAAAGATCTAGGGTCGCATGCGAATTGACCTACTTGCCATCACGCAGGGCCTTAAGCTTGGCCAGCGTGTCGGAGTCAATGCGCTCGGCAACCGTAGCACGACGCTTCGTGGAAACGTTGCTGTCCAACTGCGCTTCATGATGCAGGTCATCCACTTCGAAACTAAAGCCATTGGCGCTCATGCGGTCTACGCCGCCACCAAAAACCGTGTCCTGAATATCAGCGTCACTGGTAACCACCATGACCTCGATGCCCTTTTCGGCAGCATCGTGGGCCGTGCGCTCAATAACATGGTCGGCAGACGTACCCGCAGGAGAAAAGACCACCTTCACGCCACCAATCCGCTGCGTCTTGCCAGCATCGCTGGGATTGTCAGCGCCGTCAAAAACGATGATGGCCTTGTATTCGTGCCCGGCATAGGCAGCAACATCACTGATGAGCTTCTCACGCACCGTGTTGTAGGTCACATGAACGTAATCGGGACTGTTGCGCATGTGAGAGTAACGCGAGCCACTTCGGATGACGTTGTAGCCATCCACGATCAGGAGCTTGTTGCGCTTGCGAGCCATGCTACTTGCGACCCTTCGCGCACTGACGCATCCATTCGTACATGCAGGCGGTTGCGGCCTGAGCAACGTTCAGCGAGCCGATCGAACCCGCCTGAGGAAGACCAACCAAAAAGTCACAACGCTCCATAGTCAGGCGCGCAAGGCCATTGCCCTCGGAACCCATGACGAGCGCAATCTT
>JAUNOE010000101.1 GCA_030537255.1 Coriobacteriia bacterium | reverse complement strand
GCCGAAAGACGTCTTCGAGCACATCGGGCGTTACGAGAGCACTCTGGCTCAGCGCGGACTGCGCGACATCCCCCGCACATGGACCCACTTATGCACGCGAACGAGGACTACAAGGACATGACGGCGCAGGAGCGCGACTTCAAGAAGAACTACCTGAAGAAGCTTCGCAAGAAGCGCTTGGAGTAGCGGACGGGGCCGAGCATCGCCCTGCGCCGGCCTTGGCGTCAGGCCCTCGCATTGGACGGTGCTTCAACTCCTCATCGCCCCTGCGCAGCGTTCCGCTATACGAGCCTCTTGCGCGTTCTCAGGTCGAGCCCGGAGCACAGGTCCTTGCCGTTCATGAACGGCAACGCGTAGAAAGGTATATCCGGGAGCCCTTTCACGCAGAGAGCGCTCTCGTATGCCTCGGCGCCATCAGGACGCACTGTCGCCTATCAAGCAAAGCTATCGCGAATTGGTTCATACAGGTTGATTAGCGGTCCTCGATAGTCCGGACACCAAGATTCCAAATACTCAACCATGTCACCCAGATCGAATCACGCAAGAAAGCGCGCCTCCTCCAACAGCTGGGCAAGCCACGCCTCGACGTAATCCAGACCCCTCAGATCCTCGGAAACGGGAGTGCCCAACGGGTAATCGATGCTGCAAGGGACTTGATGCGCACCAAAGAACGTGTCGTAACAGTTAGGAAGCCTCTCGATACTGGCAAGCGTGTCCCTCAGCGCGATGTTGCGAAATGGAGGCATGGTCACCACCACCTGGCGCCAAAGACTCATGACCTCCGGGATGCGAGCTTCCAGCAGCTTTCGCCTTTCGGTCCAAGCCCCCACCACATCCTCCGACTCCAAAAGAGATACCGCCACCTCGGGCTCTTCGCCGAAGAAGCCCAACACGTACAACGCCGACTCCGCCAAGTCGTAGCCTTCTTGCTGGGACACGCTGGAGGATTCCCCCAAGGTATACATCTGGCAGACGTGCGTCATCAGCTCAGCGAATCCCCGCATCGCCCGCTCGGAGCTAAAGCCGTCCAGGCTCAACAAAGCATTAGTCACGGTCTTCACCCCAGCGTTCGCCATACCATCCATCGGCCTTCACGTAGTCGAGCCACTCATCAGGATCCCAGCGATAAAGCAGACCGTCCTCGTCCGTGATCTCATACGCTCGCAAGCCCTCACAAGACGAAAAGCTGTCCTTCGATAACGAAAGAGCCAGCCCCACGTCACCAGCCGCCTCACCGTCGAAGCAATCCCGCAGCGCTTCGGCAATCTCCTGATCGGTCACTTGTGCAGGCAGATCATCGCGCATCTCGTAAAACGACTCGACGAGATCCATTAAAGTATTCGCAACGTTGCCCGTAAAGTACGCGGAATCCGAAAACGTCCGAATCAACCGCGCTGACGCCCCTTCCCCGAAGCAAACCCGGCCGCTTTCCGCCAGACAAGCCGCTTCGATCCGAACGACCTCCTCGACCTCCTGGTTGGAGAGATTGCAACCCGCATCCCGCATCGCCCCGATAAATCCAATTCGCACCATCACTTCAAACATGAGCACCACCCTTTCTGATAAACCAGATAAGGCTTAATACCCGAAAACCCGGTGAAAAGGCAGTCTCCAATTATGCTTTGGAGCATGGTAATGTGCGAAAAGAATTATCCGCGGCACCTTACTCTTGACAAGGCACCGTTATGTCGCGCAAGTGAACTTTTCAAGACAAGCGAGGCTTACAAAAGCAACAAATCATTGTAAATATCGTAGTCATCATCCGAAAACACGTTGAACACCACCGTCATCTGCGCGTCCGTGCGGCCCAACCACTCCCGCACCGTTCTCACTGCGATTTCTGCCGCCTCTTGCTGTGGAAAACCGAACACGCCCGTGCTGATGCAACAGAACGCGATTGAAGACAGATTGTTCTCCCAGGCAAGCTCCAGGCAACTTTCGTAACTGCTGGCCAGCTGGGCTCGATGCCGATCCGTGGGCCTGCCATTCGCGATTGGCCCAACCGTATGAATGACATGCCCGGAAGGAAGGTTATACGCAGCGGTAATTTTAGCGGAACCCGTTGGCTCCTCATAACCCTGCGCATCCATGATACGGGCACACTCCAGCCTCAGCTGCACGCCGGCGAAGGTATGAATGGCGTTGTCGATGCAGTAGTGGCCAGGCACCCAGCATCCAAGCATCTGGCTGTTCGCAGCGTTAACGATGGCATCCACCGCAAGCGTGGTGATGTCGCCCTGCCACAGCCGAATCCTGTCGTCGAAGGAGCATACGGCACCATCCTCAACAGAAACAATTCCCGCCTCCCCAATAAGACCAGCAAGCAACTCATCCTGCGCTTCGAGCCAGCTGCTGTCTGCGGGCAGGGGTGGTCTGGTATTCACCAGAGCGCGAAACACATTCCAAAGCTCAACCGTGCCTTCCGTATGCGGAACGGCATGCCCCCGCTCGGCACAAAGACCTTCCACCAAGTACTCCAGCAGCTCTTTCTTGCGATTGGGATCCACGCTATGCCTCCTTGTGGTCAACCATCTCAAGCAGCTCCGAAAGCACCGCGTCAATATCGGCGTTGATAAGGATGGAGCGATCCTTTATCTGCATCGGCGCGTAGGCTTCGCCGTAATTGATGCAGGCGTAAGTGGCCTGGAGGTTGGCAGCGGTGCTTCGCCAGAAGGGGTACTTGATAATGACGGGCGTGTTCATACCAACGCCAAGCTCCAGGTAAAGCACCTTGCCCTGACTGCAGGCTTCCGTGAAGCCGCGGTATCGCCTGGCAGCCTCATACCAGCCCGCGTCCTCCACGAAGGTATCATCTGCCCTCAGGTTCATGGACATCTCGGCTCCACATTTGGGGCAATGCGGTACCAGCTCGGAGGGCACGCGCATGCCTCGCTGCTCCTCCATCATCCGCTCCACGATCTGGTAGTTGTCGTAGGTCTGGGCGTGGCAGGGAACGCTGCACTGCCACAGGCCGTAATCCCCCTGGGTGTAGAACAGACGCTCCTTGGGGAAGCCCGCAAGCTGGAATCTATGGTCCACGTTGGTGGTCAGCACGAAGTAGCACTTGCCCTCGAGCAGCTTGAGCAGCTTTTCGTAGGTGCCCTTCGGCGCGTCCACATAGCGGTTATACCAGATGTGGCGGCTCCAATATGCCCAGCGCTCCTCGGGGGTCTCGAAGGGATAGAATCCGGCGGAGTACATGTCGGTGAACCCGTGCGCCTTTATGAAGTCAGCGAAGTAGCGCTTGAAGCGCTCGCCGCCATAGGTGAGTCCCGCCGCGGTCGACAAGCCCGAACCAGCGCCCACCACAATGGCTTCGGCTTCCTCGATGGCCTCAAGCAGGCGACGAATCTCGTCGGTGCTATACCCTTGCATGAATGTGCTCCTTACAACTTGCTGATGGCCTGCGCAGGACAGGCTTCCAGGCAAAGCCCGCAGCGCAGGCAATGGGACTGATCAATGCGGAAGGGGGCACCCTCCCTGATGCACGACTCGGGACAAGCGCTGGCGCACGTTCCACAGCCAGTGCACGCGCCGCTAATCTCGAAAGAACCCGACGGCGCCTCCCCGCAGCCTATGCTGAACGGGTGTCGGAAGATGGGCTTCTGCCCAAGGTCGAAGTACTCGCCCTCCCCCGATTCGACGCGAAAGACGTCGCAGATGTAGCGGGCGTCCCCGGGATATATCTGGCTCATGCCCGGGTTGAGGTCAAACAGCGCGTCAATCAGCGCCTTTTGGGTGTTTGCGCCTTCCGGTCGTTCAGCGCGGCCGCGAAGCCTGCACGTACGGTAGTCGGAAGTCATGGCGACAAGAGCAACGTAGCCCCCGCTCACCACTTCGGCAT
>JAUNOE010000100.1 GCA_030537255.1 Coriobacteriia bacterium | reverse complement strand
CACATGGCTTATGCACATGGATCTCGGGATGAAGCATGATGTCAAAACGAGGAGGCTGGCGGCCGAGCTCTTCGTGGATGCTTGGGGCGTGCGGTGGTCGTAAGAAGGCTGTCCGTTCCAGAAGCGGCCGTGATAAAGAAGCAGCAGACATACCGCGCGTTCGAAAGCGAGGCGCTGCTGATTATGGACGGCAAGCAGGCCAGGCGCCCCTACGAGCAGGGGTCGCTGCTGCGAGGGCAAGTGAGGACTCGGATTCAACGGGGATTTTTCGTCTGCCTCCCTGATGCCTGTCCCTTTTGCCTGGTCCTTCAGCACGCCCATTGGCACAACCCGTTGGCGCGCTGGAGTTCGAATGCGTGGCCTGTTGGCGCGCCAGGAGCTTGATGCGTGGGCCATTGGCGCGCTAGGGCCTGAATGCGTGACAAAACGTGGAAAATGGGCCGGTCTGGCGCGCTGGGGGCCGAATGCATGGCAGAACGGCCAATTCGGGCACAGGAACTACGCACGGAGCCTTCAGCGCGCCACTTTCCTCCCGACGGGCGCGCACGAAGGAGATTCCGCGCCAGACCGCCTCCGGATTGCTGTTCGGGGCATGCACGGAGCTCCTGGCGCGCCAACAGGGGAGACGGTAAGGGCGAAATGGCCCACGGCGCGCCAACGACGGAGGTAACGAAGGTGACGAGGCGAAGGACAACGGAGGGCGTAAGGATGGCGAGCAACGAAGGCGACGGCGCCTTGTTCGTTCGGGGCTGGCGGCTTGCGCTACAGCTCGAGTTCTTGGCCGGGCTCCAAAATGATGCGGCCGGGCGCCTCGAAGGCCTCGGCGGTTGCGCGGTCGAAGATGGTGGGCGCATCGGCGTCATGCACGGGCACCAGGTGCAGCGGGATGCTGTGTGCGGCCTTGACCAGGGCGGCTGCCTGACTGGCTTCTTCGGGGGTCATGTTGTAGAAGCCGTCGCAGGGGAAGGTCGCGTAATCAAGCTTGAGTGCAGCAAGGGATCCGTTGCGCATGTCGGCGGTGATGGAGGTGTCGCCTGCAGCGTAGAAGCTCACCCCGTCAATCTCCAGGACGATGCCGACGCATTCGTCGGGGGAGTGATACTGGTTGCTTGCCTGAACCGCGGTCATCTTCACGCCGTGGCTCGAAAGCGTCTTTTGGGACGCGGCAAGGAAGTCCTGCGCCTGGAGGATGGTGCAGGTGGGCTGATGTGGCATCTTGTCGATGCGATTGTGGTCGGGATGATTGTGGGTGACCAACACCAGGTCGGCGGGTTTGTCATAGCCGTCGCCTGCAAAGGGGTCGACGTAGATGACGCGGCCATCGTCTAGCGTGAAACGGTAGCTTCCGTGTCCCTGGTAGAGCATGCGTGTCATGGGGTCCTCCTCGCGCTTGTGTATTCGTTTTCAGCATACTCGAAGCTGGAATCGTGCAGGACTTGTGAAGAGAATTTGCGCTTGGCGCAGCAAAGCCGCTACTCTTATACGCATGCAATTTTGTATGACCCAACAAAGAGCGGGCGTCTTTGCGCCTGTGAATGCGGCCCGGAAGGCGCTCTCTGTCCTTCTGGCCTTGCTTTGTTCTGTGGCATTGTGCGTCTCGGTTCCTGTGGGCGGCACGGCTCAGGCTGCGCCTGCAAGCGGCGTCACCAAGACCCTCTCCTACGATTCGGCGCTGTTGGCCAAGGGCAAGCAGGTAAAGGGTGGCGCTTGCCTGTGCTACTGCTATTCGTATGCCAGCGCCATGGTTATGGGCAAGTCCTACGCTCCCGTAAAGTTCAATACCAAGTATCCCAGGACGGATGTTTGGTACGCCAAGAGCATGGAAGGCAAGGGTTCGGGCGAATTCTCCTACCGGACTTACGGCAGCGGACAATCGGCGGCAGAGCTGCGATATGTCTACGACCAGGTTCTTGCCGGCCATCCCGTCATCTTGTACGTGAGCACCAAATCGGGGTCCCAGCATTGGGTATGCGTCGTGGGCGTGAAGGACGCCAACCGAGCTGCGCTTTCTCTGGGTAACTTCCTGGTTCTTGATTCTGCCTATGTCGAGGACGGCAAGGCTCCTGCCCCCATGATCCTGAGCGAAAAGGGCTACAAGCTGCGCTTTGCCTCTGACAATGTGCGCGTTGCCAACGGCAAGGTCAAGGTGACAACGGGCTCATCCGCTGCGGCGGGTTCTGCGGGCGGCGCCTCTTCCGCTGATTCCGATGCGGAAAAGCCTGTCCAGGTTGATGTTCCGGTGGCTACTGCCTGCACCAGCCCCACCACTTTGACGTATGGCTCTGGTTTCATGCCCAAGGGCACGGTCACCTCGCAGTCAAGCATCACCAAGATGCAGGGCGTCATCTATGACGTTGCGGGTGGAACCACCCAGACGGCCACTGTCAAGCCCAACAAGTCAAAGGCGAAGGTCGAGTCGAGCTATTCCGGCAAGAAGATTGCTGGCACGCTGAAGTTCTCCAAGCTCAAGCCCGGAACCTACTCCTACGGTATTCGCGTATGGTCCAAGAGCACAAAGGGCAAGAAGGGCGTCAGCGGCAAGGTGGTGCGCAAGACCACCTTCAAGGTCGTTGCTCCAAAGGTCGCCCTGACCAAGGTGGACAAGGCCAGCACCACTTCCCTTCGTGCTAACTGGAAGAAGGTCTCGGGCGCTTCGGGCTTTGAGGTGCGCTATGCCACCAAGTCCACGTTTGCTGGGGCCAAGAAGCTGCGCGTAAGCAAGTCTTCGGCCAAGAACGTCCGACTCAAGAAGCTCAAGCCGGGAACCACCTACTATGTTCAGGTGCGTTCGTACAAGACTTCGAACGGCAAGCGCTGCTATGGCACGTGGAGCAAAACCAAGAAGGCCAGCACCAAGGCCTCGCATACGAGCACTAAGGCTTCACGCATCAGATAGAAACAAGAGCGTGCTATGGTGGGGTCCAGATTTGTTTTGCGACAAAGGAGCTCCTCATGACCAAGCTTGGGTTCATCGGTTGTGGAAACATGGCCAAGGCCATCATCGGCGGCATCGTTTCCCAGGGCCTGGTTTCGCCGCAGGGCATCTACGTTTCCAACTATTCTGCTGCTTCGGCCGCTCGCGCCGAAGCTGAGCTGGGCGTGCACGCGGGAACGGACAACCTGGCTGTGGTTGCCCAGGCCGACGTCCTGTTCCTTTCCGTGAAGCCTCAGAAGTACGAAGACGTCATCGAGCAGATCCGCAGCTCCCTTCGTCCCGCTCAGATCGTGGTGACCATTGCTCCGGGCAAGACGCTTGCTTGGCTTGCAGAGTGCCTGGGCTGCGAGGTCAAGATCGTGCGCACCATGCCAAACACCCCTGCTTTGGTGGGGGAGGGCTTTACGAGCTACTGTCCGAATTCCCTGGTTACGGCTGAGGAACTTGATTTGGTGGTTCGCCTGCTGGAGAGCTACGGCGTTGCCTTGCGCATGGACGAGCACCTGATTGACGCCGCTTCTGCCGTAGGCGGCAGCGCACCGGCGTTCGTGTATGCCTTCATCGAAGCTCTGGCTGATGGTGGCGTGGCGGAAGGCTTGCCCCGCGCTCAGGCTTACGAGGTCGCGGCGCAGACAGTTTTGGGTAGCGCAAAGATGGTGCTGGAATCGGGGAAGCATCCTGGCCAGTTGAAGGACGAGGTCTGCAGTCCTGCCGGGTCTACCATCAAAGGCATGGAAGTCCTTGAAAAAGCGGCATTTCGTGGAAGCGTCATTGACGCCGTCCGCGCAACGGCGGCAGCGGCGCGCGGCCTATAGGGAGTTTGTATTCGTGGGGACTTGCTTGGTCTGCCGGATTTCCTCTTTTATGTAAGAAATCCAACTTGGGTGTCGGCGTTTGGCCGGCACTTTTTTGCTCCATGGATCAAAAAAGGCATGGAACGGGCTTTTGCTGGCTTGTTGAATTGGGAATCGACCGTGGGT
>JAUNOE010000022.1:821-19358 GCA_030537255.1 Coriobacteriia bacterium | reverse complement strand
CACCAACCGTCAGATCGAGGCTGCTCGTATCGCTATGACCCGTCGTATGAACCGTACTGGTAATGTCTGGATCACCATCTTCCCCGACAAGCCCATTACGCAGAAGCCCGCTGAAACCCGAATGGGTAAGGGTAAGGGTAACCCCGAGGGTTGGGTTGCTGTTGTCAAGCCTGGTCGTATCATGTTCGAGATCGACGGCGTTGACGAGGAGACTGCACGCGACGCACTTCGCCTCGCTATCCAGAAGCTCCCCATCAAGTGCAAGATCGTCACCCGTGAGGAAGGCCAGAACTAAATGAAGGCAGCAGAGATTCGTGAGCTTTCTGCAGACGATCTGCAGGCCAAGCTCAAGGACGCCCGCGCAGAGCTTTTTAATCTGCGCTTCCAGATGGCTACGGGTCAGCTCGATAACACTGCCCGTGTCAAGCAGGTCAAGAAGGACATCGCACGTCTCCTGACCGAGATCCGTGCCCGTGAACTGAGCGCTTAGGCTCAGGCGAACTACAAGAAAGGTTGAGAAGAATGGCTGAAGAACGCAATTCTCGCAAGGTTCGCCAGGGTGTCGTGGTCAGCGCCGCAGGCGACAAGACCATCGTCGTGCAGATTCATGAGCGCAAGCCTCATCCCGTGTACGGCAAGATGGTGAACTCCACCAAGAAGCTTCACGCACATGACGAAAACAACGAGGCAGGCGTGGGCGATACCGTCACCATTATGGAGACTCGCCCCCTGTCCAAGATGAAGCGCTGGCGCCTCCTCGACATCGTGGAGAAGGCCAAGTAGTAATCGGCTTCATTAGCCTTACTACTTTGGTTATCTGTCTGAAAGGGATAAGCAAATGATTCAAATGCAGAGCATGCTCGCCGTTGCTGACAACTCCGGCGCACGCAAGGTGCAGTGCATCAAGGTCCTCGGTGGCTCCAAGCGCCGCTACGCTGGCCTGGGTGACGTCATCATCTGCAGCGTCAAGGAGGCCGCTCCCAACGGCAACGTCAAGAAGGGCGATGTCGTACGCTGTGTCATCGTGCGTGTTAAGAAGGAAGTCCGTCGCACCGACGGTAGCTACATCAAGTTCGACCAGAACGCCGCAGTGCTGATCGATGCCAACGGTGCCCCCCGCGGTACCCGTATCTTCGGTCCCGTGGCTCGCGAGCTTCGTGAGAAGAAGTACATGAAGATCGTGTCCCTGGCACCTGAGACGCTGTAAAGGGGAAACACTATGGCAAAGATGAACATCAAGAAGGGCGACAAGGTCAAGGTCATCGCTGGTAAGGACCGCGGTGCCGAGGGCGTTGTCATCAAGTCCTATCCTTCCAATCAGCGCGTTGCTGTCGAAGGCATCAACATCGTCAAGAAGGCCCAGCGTCCTACGCAGGCCAACCCTCAGGGTGGTATCGCTTCCGTCGAGGCTCCCATCCATGTCTCCAACGTGCAGCTCGTCTGCCCCGCATGTGGCGAAGCCACTCGCGTGAGCAACAAGCGCGTTGACGGCAAGAAGGTCCGCGTCTGCAAGAAGTGCGGCAAGGACTTCGACTAAAACCAAATTTAGTCAAATCTAAAAGAAAGGGTCGACTTCGGTCGGCCCTTTCTTTATACTAATGTGGCTCATGACCCTTGTTGGATGCAAGGGACGCAGGGTCGGTAATCCTGTGTTTAATTCATCGGAGAAAGGTTTTAACCCTATGGCAACTCCTCGTCTGAAGGAAAAGTACCAGAACGAAGTCATCGCCAAGCTTCGCGATCAGCTTGAGATCAAGAACGTCAACGACGTTCCCCGCATCGAGAAGATCGTTGTCAACATGGGCGTCGGCCGCGCTGCCGGCGACTCCAAGCTGCTTGATGGCGCCATCGAAGATCTGCGCTTCATTACTGGTCAGCAGCCCATGATCACCCGTGCTAAGAAGTCCATCGCAGGTTTCCATCTGCGTGAGGGCCAGGCAATCGGCGCTAAGGTCACCCTGCGCGGCGACCGTATGTGGGAGTTCTTTGACCGCCTGATGGCCACTGCTCTTCCCCGCGTCCGCGACTTCCGCGGCCTCAGCCCCAAGAGCTTCGACGGCCGTGGCAACTACACTCTTGGCCTGACCGAGCAGCTGATCTTCCCTGAGATCGAGTATGACAAGGTGGATCGTACCCGCGGTATGGACATCACCATCGTCACCACTGCTAAGACTAACGAGGACGCAAAGGCGCTTCTTGACGCTTTTGACTTCCCTTTCAAGAAGTAGCGACTATACTCGTTTGAGTTGGTTATAGAAAGAAGGACATTGAATGGCTAAGAAATCGATGATCGCCAAGTCTAAGCGCGAGCCGAAGTTCTCCACTCGTCAGCACAATCGCTGCACTCGCTGTGGTCGCCCCCGTGCGTACTACCGCAAGTTCGGTCTGTGCCGCGTGTGCCTTCGCGAGCTCGCTAACAAGGGCGAACTTCCTGGCGTGACCAAGGCTTCCTGGTAAGAGTAGATCACGTCCGAGTGTCCGAAGACGCGGCGTATCTGCTAGGGGCAGGTACGAACCACCTTCGAGACTCATCACGAACAAAGGAGAAACAAAACAATGAGCATGACTGATCCCATTGCAGATATGCTTACGCGCGTGCGTAACGCTAACTCTGCAGGTCATCAGACGGTCTCCATGCCGTCCAGCAAGAAGCTTGTCGAGATTGCCCGCATCATGCAGGAGGAGGGCTACATCAACGGCTATGAAGTCGTCGACGCTTCCCCCCGCAACATTCTTGAGATCACCCTCAAGTACGGCGAGAAGAAGGCTCGTACCATCAAGGGTATCAAGCGCATCTCCAAGCCTGGCCTGCGTATCTACGCTGGCAAGAACGAACTGCCCCGCGTTATGGGTGGTCTCGGTACTGCAATCATCTCTACGTCCCGTGGCGTTATGACCGATCGCGATGCCCGCAAGGCTGGCATCGGCGGCGAAGTCATCGCCTACGTTTGGTAAGAAGGGGAGGTTGACTTATGTCTCGTATCGGTAAGATGCCCGTCGCCATCCCCGAGGGTGTCGACATCACCATCGACGGTTCCACCGTCACCGTTAAGGGTCCCAAGGGCGAGCTCACTCGTACCTTTGCTCCCCAGCTTTCCATCGAAGTCGCTGACGGCATTCTGACCGTTTCGCGTCCCGATGACTCTCGTGAGTCCAAGAGCCTTCATGGTCTGACCCGTACCCTGCTTCACAACATGGTTGTCGGCGTTTCCGCCGGCTTCTCCAAGAAGCTCGTTATGGTTGGCGTTGGCTATCGTGCTGCTAAGAAGGGCGAAGACCTCGAGCTTTCTCTCGGCTTCTCTCATCCCGTCATCGTCAAGTGCCCCGAAAACATCTCCTTCGAGGTTCCCACTCAGACTGAGATCGTAGTTAACGGCATCTCCAAGGAGCAGGTCGGTCAGGTTGCTGCTGACATCCGTAAGTGGCGCAAGCCCGAGCCTTACAAGGGCAAGGGTATTCGCTACGAGGGCGAGTACGTGCGTCGCAAGCTTGGCAAGGCTGCCAAGAGCGAGTAGGCGTAGCACAGAAGGGATTTAACTTATGAATAAGTTTCAGAAGAAGAAGGCTGCCCTGAAGCGTCGCCACACCCGCGTTCGTGGCAAGATTTCTGGCACCGCTGAGCGTCCTCGCCTTTGCGTGACTCGCTCTAACTCCAACATCTATCTCCAGCTTGTTGATGACACCTGCGGCAAGACCCTCATCGGTGTCTCCACCCTGGGTCCTGACTTCAAGGCAACCGGCAAGCCTTCCGCTACCGTCGAGGGCGCTGAGGCCATGGGTCAGATCATCGGCAAGAAGGCTATTGAATCCGGCATCACTGCTGTCGTCTTTGACCGCGGTGGCAACCTCTATCACGGTCGCGTCAAGGCTGTCGCTGAAGGCGCTCGTGAAGCAGGCCTGAAGTTCTAAGAAGGAGTTTTACATGGCTCGTAAGCAAGAAAACCAGGCAGGCGTTCCCGAGCTCCAGGAACGTGTTGTCTCCATCAACCGCGTCTCCAAGACCGTCAAGGGTGGCCGTCGCATGGCTCTGTCCGCCCTGGTTGTCGTCGGTGACGGCAATGGCAACGTCGGTGTTGGCATGGGCAAGTCCCAGGAAGTCCCCGTGGCTATCCGCAAGGCTACCGAGGATGCCAAGAAGAACATGTTCCATGTTCCTCTGACCCCCGAGCACACCCTGCCCCACGAGATCCTGGGCGTCTACGGTGCCGGTCGCGTGCTCCTGAAGCCCGCTACCCCTGGTACTGGTGTTATCGCTGGTGGCGCAGCTCGTGCCATCATGGAGCTTGCAGGCGTTTCTGACGTCTTTGCTAAGTCCCTGGGTACCGACAACGCTATGAACGTTTGCAAGGCTGTTTGCGCTGGTCTGCAGGAGATGCAGTCCCCCGAGGACGTCGCTGCTCGTCGTGGCCTGTCTGTCGCTCAGATCTATGGTTGGAAGGAGAACAACTAATCATGGCTGAAAAGACTCTCCGCATCACTCAGGTGAAGAGCTCCATTGGTCGTAAGTACGACCAGGGCCGCACCCTGAAGGCTCTGGGCCTTGGCAAGATTGGCCGCTCTGTCGAGAAGGTCGACAACGAAAGCGTTCGTGGCATGATCTTCAAGGTCAAGCACCTCGTCGAGGTCGAGGAGCTCTAGGTTCCGACTTCGGACCTGCCAGACTTCTCAAATTGGGGTTTGGCAATAACCTAGGAATTATGTCGACGGCGCATCAGCAATGGTGCGCCGCCGGCATGTTCATATGTAACAGTCTGCCGACCGCGAGCTGTCGGCGCCCCTTTCAGGAAGATAGGGGTAAAGCGAAAAGGAGAAATCCAACAATGGAAATTAAGGACCTGCATCCCGCAGAGGGTTCCAAGAAGAACCGTAAGCGCGTCGGCCGTGGCGGTGGCTCCGGCACGGGCAAGACCGCTGGTCGTGGTCTGAACGGTCAGAAGTCCCGCGCTGGTGGCGGCAAGGGCGTTGGCTTCGAGGGTGGTCAGACTCCTCTGGCACGTCGTCTGCCCAAGCTTCCCGGCTTCCGCAACATCAACCGCGTTGAGTACACCCCCGTCAACGTTTCCCGTCTTGAGCTTAAGTTTGAGGCTGGCGAAGTCGTCGACGGCGAGTCTCTGGTTGCCAAGGGCATCATCAAGAAGGCTACCGAGCCCGTCAAGGTTCTTGGCGACGGCGAAATCACCAAGGCCCTGACTGTCAAGGTCGACAAGGTCTCCGCTTCCGCCCAGGCCAAGATCGAGGCAGCAGGCGGAAAGGTTGAACTGCCTTGCTAAACTCGCTGGTACAAGCGTTCAAGATTCCAGAGTTGAGGAACAAGATTCTCTTCACTCTGGGCATCTTGGTGCTCTATCGCCTGGGATCCTACATCCCGGTTCCGGGCATTCCCTTCCGTGCCTTTGCTGATTCGTTCTCTTCTCAGGGCGTTTCGATGGTCATGCTCGACCTGTTCTCGGGTGGCGCACTGGCCAACTTCTCGGTCTTTGCCCTGGGCATGATGCCCTACATCACCGCATCGATCATCATGCAGTTGATGCAGGGCGTTATCCCCGCGGTTGGTCGTTGGGCCAAGGAAGGCGAAACCGGCCGTCGTCGCATCACTCAGGTCACGCGTTATCTTACGCTGGGCCTGGCCCTGATCAACGCAATCGGCTATCTGCTCCTGTTCAAGTCTGCATCCTACGGTGTTGTTTTCAACGAGGCTGTTCCTGGTCTGTTCAGCGACTTCCTGGTTGTCTTTACCTTGGTTGCTGGCACGGCGTTCATCATGTGGATGGGCGAGCTTATTACTCAGCACGGTGTCGGTAACGGTATGTCCCTGATCATCTTCATCTCGGTTGTGTCTTCCGTTCCTACCGCCATCTTCTCCTCGATGAACCTCCAGTCCGACTTCGGTATGAATGTTGCCGTGACGGCGCTCATTCTGCTCGTTGTTGTCGTGTGTATTCCTGCCATCATCTTTATGGAGCGCGCTCAGCGTCGCATCCCCGTCTCTTACGCCAAGCGCGTTCAGGGTCGCAAGATGATGGGTGGTCAGAGCTCGTATCTGCCTCTTAAGGTCAATGCTGCAGGTGTTATCCCCATCATCTTCGCAAGCTGCCTGATTTACTTCCCGGCTCAGCTTGCGGCGCTCTTCAACGTTGAGTGGCTCTCTGCGGCCGCTAATGCCATGAGCTCTGGTGTGGTTAACTGGATCCTGACTACGATCCTCATCGTGTTTTTTGCGTACTTCTACACCTCCATGGTGTTCAACCCGCAGGAAACGGCCGAGAATCTGCAGCGTCAGGGTGGCTTCATTCCTGGTGTCCGCCCCGGCGAGAACACCGTTCAGTACATCAAGGACGTCCTGCATCGTGTGACGCTTCCTGGTGCTCTGTTCATCGCCATCATTGCTGTTGTTCCCTCGATTCTGTTCTTCTTCACGAACAATTCGCTGATTCAGGCATTTGGTGGTACTTCGATCCTGATTATGATTGGCGTCGCCCTTGACACCATGACCAAGGTCGAATCTCAGCTCAAGATGTACAACTACGACGGCTTCTTCAAGTAATCGTAGGAATCTGAAAGCAAGTTGAAGGCCCTCTGCCCGTTTAGGGTAGGGGGCCTTTTACGTGTTCATCTGTAGTAGAATTCAATTTGATAGCAACCTTATGAAAGGAATCCCATCATGAACATCGTTCTTCTTGGTGCTCCTGGTGCCGGCAAGGGTACTCAGGCAAAGAAGCTCGTCGAAAATCACAGCTATCTTCATCTCTCTACGGGCGATCTGCTCCGTGCCGCAGTCAGGAATCAGACTCCTCTTGGTTTGAAGGCCAAGGCCTTCATGGATGCCGGCGATCTTGTTCCCGATGATCTGATCATCAACATGGTCAAGGAGCGCATTCAGGAAGACGATGCCAAGAACGGCGTCATCTTCGACGGTTTCCCCCGTACGGCAACTCAGGCAGTCGCCCTCGACTCTGAGCTTGCAGAGCTGGGTCAGCCTCTTGACTTCGCAATTCTCGTTGACGTCAACAAGGAAGTCATCATCGGCCGCCTTACCTCTCGTCGTACTTGCCGTGAGTGTGGCTACATTGGCTCAGATGCTGATGCAAGTTGCCCCAAGTGCTCTGGTGAAATGTACCAGCGCGACGATGACAACGAGGCAACGGTACGCAACCGTCTTGATGTCTATGAGCGTTCCACCGCTCCTCTGATTGACTACTATCGCGGTAAGGAGCTGCTTGTCACCATCGATGGTGATCGTCCTGTTGATGATGTCTATGCGGATCTCGTCAAGGCACTTGGGCTTTAGGGGCCTGTTGTGAGCGCCTTTGCTGTCACTACATTTGCAGTAGAGGAGTGCGCTATGTCGTTTATCCACCTAATTCATTGTGAGGTATAGCGTGTAATTAAGGGGCTGACTTTGTCGGCCCCTCTTTGTTTTTAGGCTTGCCCGAGCATCGGAGGTGACAGGAATGTATCGCCGGGTGAGCGGTCGACGAAGTTTGCTATGACTCCTTTTACCGAGCGATAACGGTATTAGAATCAATTCCTTTTTAGTGGCGCGAGGGGCGTTGCTACGATGGTATAACTTCGCAAACACATGAAACAAGCGAGAGGAGAGGTATGTCACAGTTGACTGAAATCCGCTGGCATGCACGAGCTGGCCAAGGCGCTGTAACGGCGGCAAAACTTGTGGCTGACACCGCATTGCTCCAGGGTAATTACATCCAGGCATGTCCTGAGTATGGTCCCGAGCGTACGGGTGCACCGCTGAAGGCGTACACCCGAGTATCCGATGAGCCCATTCAGGTTCGTAACAACATTCTGAACCCCGACATCGTTATCGTCATGGACGACACGCTCTTGAGCAGCATCGATGTAATTGAGGGCATTAAGGAAGACGGTCTGGTAATCATGAACACCACCATGACCGGCGAAGAGGCCCGTCGTGCCATTAAGGCTCCCGAGGGTGTTCGCGTTTACGTTCTTGATGCAACGGGCATCGCCCTGGACACCATTGGTAAAGACATGCCTAACACTCCTTTGGTGGGCGCGCTGGCAAAGGTCACGGGCATGTTCCCCGCTGAGCTTGTCAAGAAGCGCTTTGAGCTCACCAATGGCAAGAAGTTCTCTCGTGAGATGATCGAGCGCAACTTCGCATCCGTCGACCGCGCTTACGAGGAGGTGCACGAGTAATGGCCGAATTTGGTTACGAGAACTTCGAGCACTGGAAGCTTTCCGACTATCCTACGGGCTTCGTGTGCCCCGATGGCGGTACGTCCGTCAATTGCTACACCGGTGGCTGGCGCTCCCAGCGCCCCGTCTGGGACAAGGAGAAGTGCAGCAACTGCATGATCTGCTGGGCATACTGCCCCGATGCCTCGATTGAAGTCAAGGATGGCGAAATGACCGGCATCGACCTGCATCACTGCAAGGGTTGTGGCGTTTGCGTCACTGAGTGCAAGTTCGGCGCCCTGTCTATGATTACCGAGGCAGAGGCTCAGGCTCAGGAAAAGGAAGGGGAGTAGGCATGGCTGACAAGAACTATTTCTCCGCTACCGGTAACGCCATGGTTGCTGACGCTATTCGTCAGTGCGAACCAGACGTCATGGCGGCCTATCCCATCACTCCTCAGACCACCATTGTCGAGGCTTACGCAAAGTTCGTAGCCGACGGTCGTGTTCATACCGAGTATGTCCCCGTTGAATCTGAGCACTCTGCTCTTTCTGCCTGCATTGGTGCTTCTGCTGCTGGCGCACGTGTTGCTACGGCAACCAGCTCCCAGGGTCTTGCCTATATGTACGAGGAGCTTCACATTGCTTCTGGCATGCGTCTGCCCATCGTTATGGCAAATGCAAACCGCGCAATTTCCGCTCCCATCAACATTCACGGTGACCATTCCGACATCATGGGTATGCGCGATTCTGGCTGGGTGATGCTTTTCGCAGAAAATGCCCAGGAAGCTTATGACAATACCGTTTTGGCATTCAAGGTTGCTGAAGACCCCAACGTCCTGCTCCCCGTCTGCACTGCTCTTGATGGCTTTGTCACTACGCATGCCATGGATGTCTGCTGCAAGGAGGAAGACGAAGTCGTCAAGAAGTTTGTGGGCGACTATCATCCCGAATTCCCCTTGCTCGACACCGACAACCCCACGGGTCAGGGCATGTTCGGTACCTTGGGCAACTATTACATGAAGACGAAGCTTATCGAGCGTCGTGCCAACGAGGCTGCTCTTGAAGCCTTCGAGAAGCATGGTGCCGAATGGGCCGAAATCACGGGTCGTCCCGTCAAGGCCGTCGATACCTTCGAGGCCGAAGACGCTGACTACATCGTGGTCGTTCTTGGCTCTTGTGCTGGCAACGTTCGTCATAAGGTCAAGGAGCTGCGTGCTCAGGGCAAGAAGGTTGGCCTGGTTCGCCCCCGCATCTTCCGTCCCTTCCCCGCCGAGCAGGTTCTCGAGGCTTGCAAGGGCGCCAAGGCTGTTGCCGTTCTGGATCGCTCCGATTCCATCGGTGCGGCTCATGGACCCCTTGCTCTTGAGGTTCGCTCCGTGTTCCAGGAAGCGGGTCTTGCCATCCCCGTCAACGACTACATCGTTGGTTTGGGCGGTGCTGACGTCACTCTTGAGCACGTGCAGCAGGTCTTTGACCAGCTTGAGCAGCGTGTGGCGGGAACCTATGATGGCTCCCTCAGCTACCTGGGTATCGAAGAGTAAGGAAGGGTCACAATATGGCTAACATCAAAGAGCTTTCTGCCCGTCCTGACGACTTGGCTCCTGGCCATCGCCTTTGCGGCGGCTGCGGTGCATCCATTGCCGTCCGTCAGGTCCTGATGGGCCGCAACGACTACGACGTGGTCTGCTGCAGCGCTACGGGCTGTTTGGAAGTTTCCACCACTATCTACCCTGATAACGCATGGAACGTTCCTTTCATCCATAACGCCTTTGCCAATGCCGGCGCCACCATCTCTGGTGTCGAGGCTGCTTACAAGGGCCTTCAGCGTGCGGGCAAGATTCCTGCAGACAAGAAGATCAAGTTTGTTGCCTTCGGTGGCGACGGCGGTACCTATGACATCGGCCTGCAGTCGCTTTCTGGCGCAATGGAGCGTGGCCACGACATCGTTTACGTCTGCTATGACAACGGTGCCTACATGAACACTGGTATCCAGCGTTCGTCTGCTACCCCCAAGGGTGCATGGGCTACCACTTCTGAGGTCGGCAAGGTCCAGCAGGGCAAGATGGAAAAGCGCAAGGATCTTACGTCCATCATTGCCGCTCATGGCGTGCCTTACGTTGCTCAGGCTACTGTGGGTAACTGGCGCGACCTGGTCAACAAGGCCGAAAAGGCCATCGCCGTTGATGGTCCTGCCTTCCTGAACATCTTGGCTCCCTGCCCCCGTGGCTGGCGTATTGACGCAAGCCAGACGGCAGAGATTTGCCGCAAGGCCGTCAACTCCAAGTTCTGGCCCCTCTTCGAGGTCGAGAACGGCAAGTGGAAGCTCACTCCCGTTCGTGAGAAGAACGCGATTCCCGTGACTGAGTTCCTGAAGCCTCAGGGTCGCTTCAAGCACCTGTTCAAGCCTGGCAACGAGGCACTGCTGGAGGAAATCCAACAGGATGTCGATGACTTCTGGGCTTATCTGGAAGGCCGAGTCGAAGGCAGCAAGGATCTGTAAATAACCTGGTTGATACCAGCAAGAAGGGAGCTCTCGGGCTCCCTTCTTTATGTCGTGAAATATCGGTCAACTTAATGGAAATGATGGGCAAGCGTTTCGTTCTGCGCCTATTTATAGCGGCAAGGCTTCGAGGGTGCTTGACGAGCAGACCCTCAACTCGTAACCTCTATTCCAACAAATGAATACAATCTTCAGGGCAGGGTGAAATTCCCGACCGGCGGTACAGCCCGCGAGCGCATAAGCGTTGATTCGGTGAGACTCCGAGGCCGACAGTAAAGTCTGGATGGAAGAAGATGAAGAGGGTTCCTCTGGTATTTCTGAGCGTCTGACGTCCTGAATCGGTATGGTTCAGGACGTTTTTGCTTTTTGAAGAAACCTCCTTGTTGTCTGTAATTCCCAGATTGTGTTCGAGGAAGCAACGGTTGAATAAGGAGGTGTTTTTATGGAAGACGCAACATTCATGCTTCGTGCCGTGGAGCTTGCCAAAAAGGGTGCGGGCAAGGTCAACCCTAATCCACTTGTTGGCGCCGTTATCGTCAAAGACGGTGAAATCGTGGGCGAAGGTTGGCATACCGCCTATGGTCGGCCTCATGCTGAGAGGGAGGCCCTGGCTGCCTGTACGGCTGATCCTGCTGGGGCAACTATCTATGTCACGCTTGAGCCCTGTTGTCATGAAGGCAAGCAGCCACCCTGTACCGATGCCCTTATTCAGGCAGGTTTCGCTCGTGTGGTCATCGGTTCGGCCGATCCCAATCCGCTTGTAGCTGGCGGGGGAGTAAAGCGCTTGCGCGAAGCAGGAATTGAGGTCGTCGAGGGGGTCTGCACCAAAGAGTGCGATCAGCTCAATGACGCTTTCTTCCATTACATCAAGACGAAACGACCCTATGTGGTACTCAAGTACGCTATGACGCTTGATGGCAAGATTGCCACGCGTACGGGTGCTTCTCGCTGGATCACGTCCGAGGTCGCTCGCAGGCGAGTTCACGAAGACCGTAATCGCTACGCAGCCATCATGGTGGGCGTCAACACGGTCATCAAGGACGACCCCGAGCTTACGTGTCGTTTGGGAGATTTCGCCAAGGCCGAGGTTGGTAACGAACGCGGCTTGAGCGAAAAGAAGCGTGAAAACCAGCTCGAGATTGAAACCGACGCCGATCAAGAGGCCATCGAGGCAAACTTGGACGGCTCGGACGTTAGCTTTGCAGAGCTTTCTGGCAGCAATCCCATTCGCATCATCTGCGACACGCATCTGCGCACGCCTCTGGATTCGAAGCTTGTGCAGTCAGCTATCGAAGTTCCTACCTATATCGCCACCTGCGAATCAAGCATGAAGAAGCAGATGCCCTATCGGGAATGGGACGTCGAGTTCATCGTGTGTCCTGAAGTCGATGGCCATGTTGACCTGTATGCGCTCATGGAGAAGCTTGGCGCCCGGGGCATCGACTCCGTCATCGTGGAGGGTGGATCAGGTATCGCTTGGTCTGCGCTGGCTTTTGATGTCGTTGACAAGGTCCAGTGCTACGTTGCCCCCAAGCTGTTTGGTGGAAGCGATGCGCCTTCACCGGTTGGTGGATTTGGCGTTGACGTGCCAAAGCACGCGTTCGAATGCGGTGACCCTAAGGTCACCCAGCTTGGACGTGACCTGCTTATCGAATGTGAGGTGCTCTAAGTGTTTACTGGCATCGTCGAAGAGGTGGGAACCATCCGCTCGATTCGCAAGGGCGCACATTCCTGCATCCTCACCGTTGGGGCCAGCCTTGTTCTTGATGACGTCCATGTGGGAGATTCCATTGCGACCAATGGCGTGTGCCTGACGGTCACGTCCTTTGATACGGGTTCTTTTTCTGCCGACGTCATGCATGAGACGCTTAATCGCTCATCTTTGGGAGCGCTAAAGGTCGGCAGCAAGGTGAACCTCGAGCGAGCCATGGCGGCAAATGGTCGTTTTGGTGGTCACATCGTCAGCGGGCATATCGATGGCGTCGGAACCATCCAGAAACTGCGCGCAGATGACAATGCTGTCTGGTACACCGTGGGTGCCGATCGCTCCCTCCTTCGTCATGTCATCGAAAAGGGTTCGATCACCATCGACGGCATCAGCTTGACGGTTGCTGGCGTTACCGACACGTCTTTTTCGGTTTCCGTCATTCCTCACACCAGGGCCGTAACCAGCCTGTCTGGCAAGGGTGTGGGTGACGTCGTGAACCTCGAGACGGACGTTATCGGCAAGTACGTCGAACGTCTTCTTTCGGTGGGGGCGATTGATAGCTCTGGCGGCCTCTTCGGAGGCCCCGTCGAACCTTCGACTTCCCAACAGGGCACATCCCCTTCGGGTCTTACCCGCGAATTTCTGATCAAATACGGATTCTAGGAGAATCATTCAATGGCTATTGAATTCAACACCATCGAGGAGGCCCTTGAGGACCTTCGTGCAGGCAAGTGCATCATCTGCACCGATGACCCCGATCGCGAAAACGAAGGTGACTTCATTTGCGCAGCGGAGTTCGCTACTACCGAGAACGTCAATCTTATGGCCTCGGTTGCAAAGGGTCTCATCTGCATGCCCATGAGCAAGGCAGTCTGCGATCGTTTGGCCTTCCCTCCCATGGTGAGCGAGAACACCGACAATCATGAAACGGCTTTCACCGTGTCCATTGACCACGTAAACACCACTACGGGTATTTCTGCCGAAGAGCGTGGATATACCGCCCGCATGGTTGTTGCCGAGGAGTCTCGCCCTACCGATTTCAGGCGTCCTGGTCATATGTTCCCCCTGCAGGCTCGTCCCAATGGCGTTCTTGAGCGCAATGGTCACACTGAGGCAACCGTTGATCTGTGCCGCCTGGCTGGCCTTCAGGAATGTGGTCTGTGCTGCGAAATCATGCGTGACGACGGCACCATGATGCGCGCTCCGGAGCTTGCTGAGCTTGCACGCGAACTCGACCTCAAGTTCATCACCATCAAGGATCTGCAGGATTATCGCAAGAAGCACGAACAGCACGTCGAGTGTGTTGCCAACACCAAGATGCCCACCAAGTACGGTGAGTTCAGGGCCCATGCCTACATCAACAAGCTTACTGGTGAGCATCATGTTGCCTTGGTCAAGGGTGATCTCACGGATGGCCAGGACGTTCTGGTTCGCGTTCATTCCGAATGCCTGACCGGTGACGCTTTCGGCTCCCTTCGTTGCGATTGCGGCCAGCAGCTCGCCGCAGCCATGAGCCAGGTCAACGCTGAAGGACGCGGTGTTGTTCTCTACATGCGTCAGGAGGGTCGTGGTATCGGTCTGGTGAACAAGCTTCGTGCCTACGAACTGCAGGATCAGGGCATGGACACGCTTGAGGCAAACCTTGCCCTGGGCTTTGAGGGAGACATGCGCGAATACTATATCGGCGCACAGATTCTTGCTGACCTGGGCATCAAGACCATGCGTATTCTGACCAACAATCCTGACAAGATCTACCAGCTCAAGGATTATGGTCTGGAAATCACCGACCGTGTGCCTATTCAGATGGAAGAGACCGCCCATGATCACTTCTATCTGAAGACTAAGCGTGACAAGATGGGTCACCTCTTGAACATGGAAGATTAGTAGTTCAGAAGTAAGTATCAGACCAATTAGCAACTAAGTTCAAAATGCGGCAGAATGAAGCGTCGCACGAAGAAAGGACGAACATGAACACGATTGAGGGTAAGGTCGTATCCGAAGGCCTGAAGATTGGCATCGTCGCATCCCGCTTTAACGAATTCATCGTTGGCAAGCTCGTTTCCGGTGCCCTGGATGGCCTGGCACGTCATGCGGTTGACGAGTCCAGCGTCGATGTGGCTTGGTGTCCCGGTGCTTTCGAGCTGCCTCTGATTGCCCAGAAGATGGTCGAGACCGGCAAGTATGATGCCGTCATCTGCCTGGGTGCCGTAATTCGTGGTGCAACGTCTCACTACGACCTGGTTTGCAACGAGGCTGCAAAGGGCGTGGCTCAGGTCTCCCTGAAGGCTGGCGTTCCTGTCCTCTTTGGCGTCGTTACCACTGACACCATCGAGCAGGCCATCGAGCGTTCCGGCACGAAGGCGGGCAACAAGGGCTACGATTGCGCTCTTTCCGCCATCGAGATGGTTAACCTCATCAAGGCGATCGAAGCTTAGTTTCCTCTTTTGCGAATAGGGGAGCCACGGTGTCAAGGCACCGTGGCTCCTTCTTTTATTTTGTTGATGGTTTGCTGACATGAGCCATCCTGGTCGGACTAAGGCTGCGATGATCTTGCCAAGGCGGACAAGATCGCAATGGGTGTGGTGTCAATGCTCCGTTGCTTTGTCGTTAAGTTGCTCCCGTTCTTTGCCGAGTCTTTGCCTGTTTGGCTTGAATGGGGCATATTCTGTTTTGAGCTTTGATCCGCTCACATGGGGCGGACGTTGGAAAGGACGCACGATTGGCTACGGTATTTTTCGACTATGACGGCACCCTGCATGACAGCATGGCAATTTATGGCCCATCGTTTCGAAAGGCTTATGCATGGCTTGTCGAGGAGGGTCACATGCCCGCCCGCGAGTTCACTGACGAATGGATCAGTCAGTGGCTCGGTTGGACGGCTGAGGCAATGTGGACTACCTTTGCTCCGGAGCTGCCCGAAGAGGTTTGGCGTAAGGCTGCCGGCATTGTTGGCCAGGAGATGGACAGTCTTACGGCTGCTGGCCGGGCTCGTCTGTTCCAAGGTGTCCCCGAGATGCTCTCGGAGCTCAAGGGTGCTGGCTTTGAGCTGGCCTTTCTGAGCAATTGTCGAAATGCCTACTGTGAAGTCCATCGCCGTATGTTTGGCCTTGACCTATGGTTCGATGCTTATTATTGCGCTGAGGCTTTTTCCGATATTCCCAAGTGGCAGATCTATCAGCAGGTAGCCCAAAGGCACTCTGTTCCCCAGATCATGGTAGGTGATCGATTCCATGATCTGGACGTTGCAACCCGATCGGGCATTCCTTCGGTTGGTTGCGCCTATGGCTTTGGCCGCGAAGGTGAGCTTGATGCAGCTACTGTCGTGGTCGCATCCCCTGCAGAAATCCCAGCTGCCATTGAGGGGCTTCTTGGCAAGTGAGGGATGGTGCTTGGGCGTTAGTCGCATGCTGAAATACAAAGTTAAGCTGGCAAATGAAGTGCGGACCCGGTCTTGCTGACCGAGTCCGCACATTTCGTTTGACTATGCGTTGATGGTAGGTTCCTATTTTGCGAGCAATGCTTCCACGCTGGCCAACTTCACGCAGCAGACGAATACCTCCATGGCCTGCTCGAGTTCTGCCAGGGGAGGCAGCGTAGGTGCGATGCGGATGTTGGCATCATTGGGGTCCTTCTTATAAGGATAGGTTGCACCAGCTCCCGTCATGGTTACGCCTGCTTCCTTTGCCAAGCTGACAATGCGCTTGGCGGTTCCGTCAGGACCATTGAGGCTGATGAAGTAGCCTCCGCGGGGCTTGGTCCAGCTGGCGCAACCGGTGTCGCCCAGGCCTTCTTCGAGCATCTTCAGTACCAGTTCGAACTTGGGGGCAATGATGGCGGCATGCTTCTGCATATGCTCGGCGATGCCCTTTGCGTCCTTCAGGAACAGGACGTGACGCAGCTGGTTGAGCTTGTCATGGCCAATCATCTGGATGGTGATGTGATCCTTGACCTCCTTCACGTTTGCGGGGCTGGCAGCCATGGCTGCAACGCCTGCACCGGGGAAGGTAATCTTGGATGTGGAGGCAAACTTGAAGTAGCGGTCCTCCGTGCCGGCTTCGCGACATGCGATGGCAATGTCCAGGAGCTGGTCTTGTTCGGCGACATTGGCGTTCAGGTGATGTACGCAGTAGGCGTTATCCCACATGATGCGGAAGTCCTCAGCTGCGCATTTCATAGATGCCAGGCGGCGGACCACTTCGTCGGAATAGGTGATGCCGCAGGGGTTTGCATACTTGGGGACGCACCAGATGCCCTTGATTTGTGCGTCGTTGGCAACGAGCTTCTCCACGATGTCCATGTCGGGACCATCGTCGTTCAGGGGTACGTTGATCATTTCGATACCGAAACGTTCGGTGATGGCGAAGTGGCGGTCGTAGCCAGGCACGGGGCAGAGGAACTTGACGTTTTCAAACTTGCCCCAGGGGGTAGATCCCAGGGTTCCGAAGGTCATGAAGCGCATGATTGAGTCATACATGATGGTGAGGCTGGAGTTGCCAAACACGATGACGTTTTCGGGTTCGTCGTCGAGCAGGACGGCCATGAGCTTCTTGCACTCGGCAATTCCATCGAGGACGCCGTAGTTGCGCAGGTCGGTGCCATCTGCGGAGCGGCAGTCGGAGGTGCCGTTGACAAGGTCGAGCATGGGCATGCTTAGGTCGAGCTGGTCGGCGCCAGGCTTGCCGCGGGCCATGTTCAGGGAGAGACCCTTGGCCTTGTGTGCGGCATATTCTTCTTCAAGGGCCTTCTTGAGGCTCTCAAGCTCCTGGTGCGATCGTTTGGCGTAGGCTGCCATGTTCGTCCTTTCGTCTTTTGCTACCTGTCACGGGATGCGTAACATGCCCGTTTCATAAGGCTCAGTATAATGCGCTGAATCCATATAGCCTTCGGGCAAACAGTCTGCGGAACATGAAAAGGGTGTTACATGGTCAAGAATGACTTTTGGGTACTGTTCGCGATGCTCTTGTATTTCATCGCGGTCGTCATCATCGGCTTCATCTATGCGAAGAAGTCCAATCAGTCCTCTGACAACTACTTCCTGGGTGGTCGTGGGCTCGGTCCTTGGGTCACCGCCCTGTCGGCCGAGGCCTCGGACATGTCGGGCTGGCTTCTAATGGGTCTCCCGGGCGTTGCCTATTTCACGGGTGCGTCCGATGCCATGTGGACCGCCATCGGCCTTGCCATCGGTACTTACCTGAATTGGCTGTTTGTGGCCAAGCGTCTGCGCAAGTATTCACAGGTAGCGGGCAACTCCATCACCTTGCCTGACTTCTTCAGCAATCGCTTTCACGACAAGAAGAACGTGCTGATGACCATCGCGGCACTTATTATTCTTATCTTCTTCAGCATCTATGTGGGCAGCTGCTTCGTTACTTGCGGCAAGTTGTTCAGTACCATCTTTGGCTTGGATTACGCCACCATGATGGTTCTGGGTGCCCTCATTGTGTTCTTGTACACCTTTGTGGGCGGCTACCTTTCCGTTTGCACCACCGATCTTATCCAGGGCTCCATCATGGTGTGCGCCCTTGTGATCGTCTTTGTCGGTTCGGTTACCGCCGCCGGTGGCGTGGACAACACCGTTGCCTTCCTTCAGTCCATTCCGGGCTTCCTTTCGGCAACTCAGACGGCAACGCCCGTTCTTGACGAATCGGGCCTTCAGGCAATCAAAGATGGCCTGCCCCTGTTCGGCGATCCCGTGAACTATGGCATCATCACCATCATTTCCGGCCTTGCATGGGGTCTGGGCTATTTTGGTATGCCCCAGGTTCTCGTCCGTTTCATGAGCGTCGAGCACTCCAGCGCCATTCGCCAGTCTCGTATCATCGCCACTGTTTGGGTGGTCGTCTCTCTGAGCTGCGCAGTCTGCATTGGTCTCATTGGCCGTGCGGTTATTCCCGTTGAGTTCCTCTCTCAGGCATCGGCCGAAAACATCTTCATCGTCCTGTCGCAGATGCTGCTTCCCAGTTTCCTGTGCGGTTTGGTCATCTCCGGCATTTTCGCGGCATCTATGAGCTCGAGCTCTTCGTATCTGCTGATTTCTGGCTCTGCCGTTGCACGCAACATTTTTAAGGGCCTCGTTAAGCGTGACGCCACCGACCGTCAGGTCATGATCTGCTCGCGCATCACGCTGTGCGCCATCTTGCTCTTTGGCGTTTTCATCGCTCTGGACGAAAACT
>JAUNOE010000022.1:0-811 GCA_030537255.1 Coriobacteriia bacterium | reverse complement strand
GTCTCCTATGCCTGGGCGGGCTTTGGCGCATCTTTTGGTCCGCTTGTCATCATGAGTCTCTACTGGCGTCGCACCAACTTCGCCGGAGCGCTTGCTGGCATGCTGGGTGGTGCTGGCATGGTGTTCCTGTGGCATGAGGTCATTTCCGGATTTGGGGGAGTCTTTGCCGTTTACGAGCTGCTTCCCGCCTTCTTGTTCAGCATGCTGTGCATTGTTGTGGTCTCCCTTCTTACGGCTAAGCCCGAAGAAGAGGTTCTCGAAGAGTTCGATCACTATATGGAAGCCGACTGCTAGTTGTTCAAATAGAGAAAACGAAGGAGGTCTCGTATCTGGAAGATAGGGGACCTCCTTTTTGATGCTTTGCTCGACTCCTTAGCAAAAGCCCAGGTCTGCAACGTGATGACCTGGGCTTTCATTCAAAAAGAAGCAATTTGGAAAAACATTGCATCTTTTCCGAAATTTACGCTTGACGCTGCTGGGGGACTCACGTATTATCTTTTTCGCTCGCTCGGAACGGCAAAGTTTCGAAGAGCAGGCAGCTTGAAAATTACACATGATCCAAGCGAAAATCGCGGGAGTGTACCAGAGTGGTCAAATGGGACGGACTGTAAATCCGTTGGTTACGCCTTCCTAGGTTCGAATCCTAGCACTCCCACCATTTGCTCGTGTAGCTCAGACGGTAGAGCGCATCCTTGGTAAGGATGAGGTCACCGGTTCAAGTCCGGTCACGAGCTCCATTCGGCGGTGTAGCTCAGTTGGTTAGAGCGCACGGTTCATACCCGTGTTGTCACTGGTTCGAATCCAGTCACCG
>JAUNOE010000099.1 GCA_030537255.1 Coriobacteriia bacterium | reverse complement strand
CGACCGCGCTGGCTTCGAAGGTTACTTCTGCCAAAACTCCGAAGACGCCCGTGCCCTTGTTGCCAAGTTGGTGCCCGTGGGATCAAGCGTCGCTTGGGGCGGCTCCGAGACCTTCAAGGAAACTGGCATCAAGGACATGCTTGCCAAAGGCAACTACCAGATGCTTGATCGCGCAAAGGCAAGCAGCCCCGACGAGCTCCGCGAAGTGTTTCTATCTCACTTCGCCTCCGACTTCTTCTTCATGAGCACCAATGCGCTAACCCAAAAAGGCGAGCTGGTAAACATCGATGGCAATTCGAACCGCCTTGCCTGCCTTCTGCATGGCCCCAAGCAGGTTATCGTCCTGGTTGGCATGAACAAGGTCGTACGTGACGTAGATGCCGCATTCAAGCGCATCCGCACTGCTGCGTGCCCACCGAATGCCGCACGCCTGCATACTGGAACGCCCTGCGAGAACACGGGCATGTGCAGCCAATGTCACGCCGACGGCTGCATGTGCTGCAACCTGGTGATCACACGCCACTCACGTCACAAGGGCCGCATCAAGGTAATCCTAATCGCCGAAGACCTCGGCTATTAAGATCCGCCGCATCCAACGAATGCAAGGAGCAAAAATGGTAAAGGTACTCGCCATCAACGGCAGCCATCGCGCAGGGAAGAACGTCGCCAGCCTATTGAGCACCGTCCTCGAAGAAGCTCAAAACCTTGGTGTAGAAACCGAACTCGTCGAACTCTCGGAGCTTGACATCGAGTTTTGCTTGGGCTGCAACCGCTGCCTCTTCAAGCCAGAATGCAAAATCACCGATGACGACATGAGTGTGCTTACGGCAAAGATGCTCGAGGCAGACGCAATTGTCCTAGGATCCCCCAACTACTTCTGCGACGTTTCAGCCCGCATGAAGAACTTCATGGACCGCACACGACCCCTGCACATGGTCAGCAACCAACTGAAGGGGAAAATCGCCGGCTATGTGACGATGTCCGGCCTGGACAACTGCGGAGCGGAATCCACCGCAGACATGCTTGACAAGTTCTGCACCATCCACGAAATGACCGTCATTCATCCCCGCCCGGAAGGACCCGTCTTTTCCCGCGTAGTTTCAGGGAGCCTGATGGCAGGGATGAAAGATGGCGCTCCCCTTTGGCGCAAGAGCGTAGAGGAAGATCCGTGCGCTCCAGCCATGGCCAAACAACTTGGCAAGGACATCATGGCCGCGCTGACCAAATAGGGACATCATGGCCGCCCCGCGCTCGCTCGCCAATCAACGTGACTGCCCCATGGCCGCGCTAACCAAATAGAAAGCACCTGCAGTCATTGGCTTGCTCGAATGGCTCTCGCCGGCATCTGCATGTGCTGCAACCCAGTGGTCACACGCCACTCACGTCACAAGGACCGCATCAAGGTAATCCCAATCGCCGAAGACCTCGGATTCCGACTCGGACAGATTGCATCAAATAGCCCATAGCTTGCGGCTATGGGAGGGCATAGGCAATGCGTTATTCCGCTCTGGGATAAACGCTGGCATCCTTAAGAGCACCGCACGAAAAGCAGAAAGGCTCACCCCATGACCATAACGAACCCTCCCTACGCCTATGACATCGTCGGCAGCTTCTTGAGACCCGCTGAACTGAAGAAAGCTCGAGCAGACTATGAAGCCGGCTCCATCACCAAGGCCGAACTAACCGCCGCCGAAGACGCCGCCATCACCGATCTGGTTGCCAAAGAAAAGAAGGTTGGCCTTGCAGCCGTGACCGATGGCGAGTTCCGCCGCACCATGTGGCACCTCGACTTCCTTGAGGGCCTGGAAAACGTCGAGCACGTAGACGCCGACACCTGGTCTGTTGAGTTCAAGGGCCCCAAGCCCAAAGGTGCCCAGCTGGTGTTCCGGGGAAAGATCGGCTTTGGACAGCACCCGTTCCTGGATCACTTCAAAGCGCTTCAGGACATTGCAGGTGACTACCCCTGCAAGCTAACCATCCCTTCGCCTTCCATGCTGCACTTGATCCCCTGCGTCCGTGGCAAGGAGAACTACCGCCCGCTGGAACGCTACCAGGATGAGCAAGCCCTTTTCGATGACATCGTGGCCACCTACCAGGATGCCGTCACGAGCTTCTACGAGGCAGGCTGCCGCTACCTGCAGTTCGACGACACCAGCTGGGGCGAGTTCTGCGACCCCGAAAAGCGCGCCGCTTATGCCGAGCAGGGCATCGACGTCGACGAAGTCGGCAGGAACTACGTCGATGTGATCAACCGCATCCTTGCGGTAAAGCCCGCCGACATGACCATCACCACCCACATCTGCCGCGGCAACTTCCGCTCGACCTGGTTCTCTTCGGGCGGTTATGAGCCCGTCGCAGAAACGCTCTTTGGCGGCGCCAACTATGATGGCTTCTTCCTGGAGTATGACTCTGATCGTTCGGGAGACTTCGCTCCCCTGGCGCACATCAAGAACCAAGTGGTCGTCCTGGGCCTTATCACCTCTAAGTTCCCCGAACTGGAAGACGAAGACGAGGTCATCGCGCGCATCAACGAAGCAGCTCAGTACGTACCCCTCGAGCAGCTCCGTCTTTCGACCCAATGTGGCTTCTCTTCGACTGAGGAAGGCAACGTGCTCACCGAAGACGAGCAATGGGCCAAGGTCGCCCTGGTCAAGCGCATCGCAGAACGCGTTTGGAGATAGCCGCAAGGTCTTGAAGGCATGCCGGCAGCCTCCTAAAAGCGCAACTGAGCCGAACGACCAACAGCGAAAACGCCGAGCATCTAGCAGCGAAGCAAGCGGCATCCTGACAAAACGGAACCACACCCCATGACCAGCCGGCTCAAGCAATGGGTACGCCACTAGGTTGCTTGAACCCACCATGGGAATCCCTTCAATCAAACTGCCAAAACTTGGACAGTTTAAAAGGTGAGCCATCAGGGACTGACCCCGGAAACCCTCCGAGGTCAGTCCCCTTTCGTTTGTATTGGCCTGGCTAAACTAGTCACTAGCCCCGTTTGTTCACACTGGAGGCTAGCCCCATCTGCTCCCACCGGTCGCCAACCTCCGTTTGTAGGTAACGTTCACTGGCTCGCCCGTTTGCGCAAGTCCCTCCTGCAGGTTCGTCTACCGACCTGCTTGTGTCGACCTCACCTGCCAGTTCGTCTGTGAGGCTGTCCGCTGATCTGTCATGCCTGTTGGTCCACCGGTCTGTCCTCCCGACCCGTCCGTGCTGGTCCATTTGCACCAGTTTGTTCGTCGATCTGTCCTGCCAGTCTGCATACGCCGATCTATCCCGCCAGTCTGCTCACGCTGGCCCGTCCGCACAGGCCCGTTCGTGCTGGCCAGCTCATACGGACCTATTCGTAATGATCTGTCCCTTAATCCACCTGGCAAGGATGCCAGCGAGCTACAGCCAGCCCGTTCGTACTAGCTGTTATCCCAAGACGCCCCGGCCTCGCCGCCTGGGTTTGTCAGCCACCGCCTTCGAACCCGTTGCTTTAGTGGTCCTTCCCTCCGTCGTTGGCGCGCCATGGGCTCCGTGCGTGCTCCAAACGGCACTCTAGGGCTGGTCTGGCGCGGTAGGACCTTCATGTATGCCTGCTGGAAGGAAAGTGGCGCGCCATGGGCTCCGTGCGTGATTTCTGCGCCCGAATGGGCCGCTTTGCCATGCATTCGGCTCCCAACGCGCCAGACCAGGCCGTTTTCCACGTTCAACCACGCATTCAGCTCCTAGCGCACCAAAGAGTCAAGCTAAAAAGCCGGACTGGCGTCCTCGCCAGCGGTTCTCGTTAAGGGATCGAGCCGGTAAAAGCACAAACTCCTAGTGCACCAAGAAGCCAATAATGACCCAGGCTGACGGTCTGCACCAGCTCCTAGCACGCCCAGAGGTCAAGCTGGCGGTCTGTGCCGAAAGATCCAGCTGACAGGGCGCACCGAGAGTCAAGATAACGGGACAAACGAACGAGCCGCCCCAAATGTCCGCACCGGAATCAGACTAAGTGGGCA
>JAUNOE010000021.1 GCA_030537255.1 Coriobacteriia bacterium | reverse complement strand
GACCAGCGAGATTTACTCGGCGTCCTCTGCAGCTTCCTCAGCAGCAGCTTCAGCTGCCTTGCGCTCTGCAGCTGCCTTCTGAGCAGCCTGGGTTGCCTTGCGGTTGGCTTCCTTGACCTTTGCCTTCTCAGCATAAGCGGCAGCCTTAGCAGCCTTGGCAGCGGCCTTCTTGGAGCCAGTTGCAGCCTGCTCCTTCTTGGGTGCGGGCTGATAAGCTGCGATGTCCTCAGCGGTTGCAACAGTGTTGACCAGCTTCATGATGCCGGACTTGCGGTTAGCAGCCTGGTTCTTGTGAATGACGCCCTTGCTGACAGCGCGGTCCATCAGGCGGCAAGCCTTCTGGGCGGCAGCGTAAGCAGCAGCACCATTGCCAGCAGCAACAGCCTCGCGGACTGCACGGGTAGCGGTCTTGAGCTCAGCGCGGACTGCGCGGTTGCGAAGACGGGCCTTCTCGTTGGTGATGATGCGCTTCTTCTGGGACTTGATGTTCGCCACGTTTATTCCTCCGTTTTATTAGCTCTAGTAGACGAAAGCCTAAAAATAATACCACATACAGAACTGTTATACGCACAATTTTCAGACTTGGCCGAGCAATAGTCGACGTGTTCGCAAGTTGACTTTCCGGCCAGGTGCGACAATGTGACGCCGCAGGCGCTCTTCGAGCTGTGCGAGCTATCCCGTGTGGGGTAGAATTAAAGTTCTAAGCTATACGAATCAGCAACGATCAAACGTTAGGAAGCCATGTCAGTCGACCCTCGCTTCATTCGCAACTTTTCTATCATAGCCCACATCGATCACGGTAAGTCCACGCTGTCGGATCGCATCCTCGAGCTCACCGGAACCGTAGCATCCCGCGATATGCAGGCACAGCTTTTGGACTCGATGGACATCGAGCGTGAGCGTGGTATCACCATCAAGAGCCAGGCGGTTCGAGTTGACTACCAGGCTGATGATGGCAACACCTACCACTTCAACCTTATCGATACCCCTGGTCACGTCGACTTCACTTACGAAGTTTCCCGTAGCCTCGCTGCGTGCGAGGGTGCGGTCTGCGTCGTTGACGCCACTCAGGGCGTAGAGGCGCAAACGGTTGCTAATTGCATGATGGCCATGAACGCCGATCTTGAGATCATCCCCTTGATTAACAAGATCGACCTTCCGGCCGCCGAGCCCGAGCGCGTGAAAACCGAAATCGAAGATGGTCTGGCGCTTCCCGCCGAAGACGTCGTCATGGCGTCGGGCAAGACGGGTGAGGGGGTTCATGACCTGCTTGAGGCTGTGGTCTACAACGTGCCTGCCCCCGAGGGCGACCCCAACGCACCTTTGCGTGCCCTCATCTTTGACTCGTACTTCGATGCCTATCGTGGTGTCGTTGCGCTGATTCGCATCGTGGACGGCTCCATCCGCAAGGGTCAAACCATTCGCATGATGGCAACTAATACCGAAGCCGTTGTCGAAGAGGTTGGCGTCCGCCGTCCTTCTGAGGTTCCTGCCAAGGAGCTTGGTGTGGGCGAGGTTGGCTATCTGGTCACTGGTCTCAAGGACCCTTCCAAGGTCAAGGTTGGCGACACCATTACGCTGCCTGTAGGCGGGTGCTCTGATCCGCTACCTGGTTACCGTGACGTCAAGCCCATGGTTTTTACCGGCCTGTTCCCGATCGATGCCGATCAATACGAGCCACTGAAAGATGCCCTGGAGCGTCTTTCCCTGAATGATCCCGCTCTGATCTGGGAGCCTGAAACGTCTCATGCCCTGGGCTTCGGCTTTCGTGTTGGCTTCTTGGGCCTTCTGCACATGGAGGTCATCAAGGAGCGCCTGGAGCGCGAGTTCAACCTGGACCTTTTGGCCACCGCGCCAAGCGTTGAATACAACGTGTATTTAAAGAACGGCGAGATGATTTCGCTGCATAGTCCCCAGGACATGCCTGATCCTAGTGCCATCGATCACGTGGAGGAGCCCTTCCTGAAGGCGAAGATCCTCATTCCGCCTGATTACATTGGCGCAGTCATGGATCTCACCTGTGCTCGTCGAGGCGAGTTCAAGACCATGAATTACTTGGGCATGCAGACTGTCGAGATGTTGTGGGAGATGCCCCTGTCCGAACTCATCATGGACTACTTCGATCAGCTCAAAAGCCGCACCAAGGGTTATGCCTCTCTTGACTACGACTTCGACTGCTACAAGCCTTCGAAGCTCGTCAAGCTTGACATCCTGCTTTCCGGAAAGGCCATCGACGCCCTTTCCTTCATCGTTCACGAAGACAAGGCTTATGACCAGGGTCGCGTGCTTTGCGAGAAGCTGAAGGACATCATCCCACGTCAGCAGTTTGAGGTGCCCATTCAGGCGGCTGTTGGTTCGCGCATTCTGGCACGTCAGACCGTGCGAGCTATGCGCAAGGACGTCTTGGCCAAGTGCTACGGCGGTGACATCTCGCGTAAGCGTAAGCTGCTCGAAGCTCAGAGGAAGGGCAAGAAGCGCATGAAGGCCATTGGTAACGTCGAAGTTCCCCAGGAGGCGTTCATGGCGATTCTGAAGGTGGACGAATAGCGCATGCTCTTTGACGGACGCAAGGTGATTCTTGCACCTATGGCTGGCGTGACCGACGAGGTATGTCGTGAGCTGTGCATCCAGCAGGGTGCACAGCTCACTTACACCGAGATGGTTTCGGCCAAGGCGCTTTCTTACAAAAATGAAAAAACCCAGGACTTGATGCGCTTGTCTCCGGCGGAAGAGCAGGTGAGCGTGCAAATCTTTGGGCATGAACCCGAAACCATGGCGGCTCAGGCGGCCACCATCGAAGACGTGATGGGGGAGCGCTTGTTTGCCATCGACGTGAACATGGGCTGTCCAGCGCGTAAGATTGCCGGAAAAGGCGATGGTTCGGCGCTTATGCGCAACCCCGAGTTGGCTGCGGACATCGTGCGCAAGCTTAAGTCGGCAGTCAAGCATCCCGTCACGGTCAAATTCCGTCGAGGCTATGAGCTTGATAACGAAACTGCTATCGACTTCGCCCGTCGTATGGAAGATGCAGGTGCCGACGCCGTTGCCGTGCATGGACGGTTTGCCCAGCAGTTTTATCGCGGCCAAGCTGATTGGGGCATTATTGCCCGCGTCAAAGAGGCAATCGCCATCCCCGTTGTGGGCAACGGAGACATTTGCTCTGGTGCCGATGCCGTGCGTATGGTTGAGGAAACTGGCTGTGACGCCGTCATGATCGGGCGTGGAGCTCAGGGTAATCCCTGGATCTTTGCCGACGTGCGCTCCCAGCTGGAGCATGGTGTTCCCGCACCGGCGCCGAGCATCGAGGAACGCATGGCTCTGGCCAAGCGTCATGCCTGGCTTCTGTCTGAGCGTTCGGGACGTAATATCGTACGCATGCGCAAGCATGCCATGTGGTATGTGGCAGGTCTTCGAGGTGCTCCGATGATCAGGGGGAAGATCAACCAGGCGTCCACCTATGAGGAATTTGCCAGCCTGTTTGACGAATTGCTGGAGCTGAACCGCTGATGGCATCGTCCTCGACGAATGCGTCTGGATACAAGGCTTCTGACGACATGCGGGGGCTTGTATCTTCGTCGTTGTCCACTTCGACTCCTTCGCCGTGCGGTTGGTGCTTGTCTTCCAGCACCTCCGGCGGCGAGGTCCGTGAGCTTCGTCCTATTTGGCAGCTTGATGAAGGCTTCGAGCCCTATCGTGCGCTCTACCTGCACCTGCCGTTCTGCAGGAAGCGATGTGCCTATTGTGACTTCGTGACCGAAGCGGCCTCGCCCGACGATCCGCGTCTTGATGCTTACGTCGATCAGCTTGTGGCTGATATTCGTGCGGCATCTGCGGCAGGGGCGCTTGCGCATATCGAGACGGTCTACCTTGGTGGAGGTACTCCTAGTTTCTTTGGGCTCAAGCGGCTTTGTCGTCTTATGTACGAGCTCTCTCTTTGCATGAGACTCGAGCCTGAAATCGAGTGCACGATGGAAGCTAATCCCGACAGCCTGACCTTGCCCATGGTCAGAGATCTGTTTGCGCTGGGGGTAACGCGGATTTCGCTTGGCGTGCAAAGCTTTGATGATGACGAGCTGCGTCTTTTGGGCCGCATCCATGATGCCCAGGCGGCTCTGAGGGCGATCGATCTGGCTCTTGAGCGCTTTGATCACGTCAGCATCGATCTGATGTGTGGCCTTCCTGGTCAGCACCTGGAAACCTTTGAGCGTTCCCTGGACCGAGCTCTTTCTACGGGCGTTGATCACATCAGTATCTATCCTTTGACCATCGAAGAGGGAACTCCGCTTGATCATTTGGTTGAAAAAGGATTGATCCCCACTCCTGATGATGATCTTGCTGCCGACATGATGGATCTTGCGGCTTGTAAGTGCACGGAAGCTGGATTCAGGCGCTATGAGGTTGCAAGCTATGCGCGTCCAGGCGGGGAAAGCCGTCACAACCAGGCATATTGGACGGGTGTTCCGTATTTGGGCCTTGGTAGGGGAGCGGTTGGTATGAAGCAGTCGTCAGACTGTCGCATCAGGTATGACCAGGAGGGGATCATCGAAGAGCTTGATGAGGCCCAAAGGCTTGTGGAGGACCTGATGCTGGGCATGCGTCGGAGCGTTGGCGTTGCCGCCGATGACGTCATTGCCGCTTGCTTGGTGGTTCCTGATGCCTGGGAGATCTTTGAGGCCTTGGTGGATGATGGCTTTGCCGCTTACCGTGACGGCCGTTTTGTTCCGACGGAGCGGGGATGGCTCCTGGGTAACGTGATGTACGGTCGGATCCTTGATCTTGCTCCATAAAATGCCTTCTTCGTGGACGTGTTAGCACTTGAGTGCCGAGACTGCTAAAATCGGCGTCGTGCCACCAAGAGTGACACTCGGGTTACGTACTGCTTGTTGAGTCGAAGGAGGTCTAGGCATGCTTTCTGATCGTCGTCAGCTGGTGCTGCGTGCGCTTATCGAAGAATATGTAAGCAACGCCCTTCCTGTTGGCTCCCGAACTTTGTCCGAGCACTACGATCTCGGCTGCAGCTCGGCGACTATTCGCAATGAGTTGTCTCGTCTTGAGGAGGAAGGATTTCTGCGTCAGCCACATACCTCTGCGGGCCGCATTCCTACAGATCTTGGTTATCGCGTTTTCGTTGATGACCTGCTTTCTCATTGGGATGGTGCGCTTCATGCTGATGTGGAGACCCTTGTCGAGTTGCGCAAGGCCGCATCCGAGTTGGATGACCTCTTCGAGCGTACTTCCCTTGCCTTGACACGTCTTACCGATTGCCTTGCCCTGGTTTTGCCGCCTCGTATGCTTGCATCCCATGTCAAGGTGGTCAATCTGGTGCCGATGACCGAGCACAGGCTGGTCATGGTGGTGGTGACGACCGAGGGCACGGTTCTTGATCGAACGGTGGAAGTGCCGCAGGCGGTTTCGGCAGATGACGTGATGTGTGTTCAGGAGAAGGTCAACAATTTCGTTTCTTTGCGTCATTTGGATTCGATTGATGACAAGGGTCGCCTGGATGCGGAAATCGAGTCGGATCCGTTATTTCGGCAGCTCGTTCGAGAGTTGTCGTTGTGCCTTTCCGATCAGCGTCGCAACCGGCCTTACCAGCTTGGCATGACCAATCTCATGAGTCAGCCCGAGTTCAGCGCGTCCGCAAGCCTCCTCCCCATTCTTTCGCGACTTGAAGATGACACCATGCTTTTGAAGGTGTTCGATGACGCCGTTGGCCAGGAAGGGCCCGTGGTACGCATCGGTCACGAAAACGGCAGCCAGGACCTTAACGGCGTGTCCGTTGTCGCCAGCCACTTTGGCGAAGGTGACCAGATGGGCGTCGTGGCAATTCTGGGTCCGACGCGTATGAACTACTCGCAGGTGCTTTCTGCCGTCCAAGCGGCAAAGAAGGCGCTTGGTGATGTCTGACGCTTGGTCAGCAAGGTCGCTAATTTCAACTTTCAAAATCAGCTTTAGAAGCTTTAGAAGAAGGACAGTGATACCGACACATGGCAGATAAGGACCTCTACGAGATTCTTGGCGTCGACAAGGATGCCTCTGACGGCGACATCAAGAAGGCGTTCCGCAAGAAGGCGCGTACGCTTCATCCTGACGTAAACAAGGAAGCAGACGCCGAGGAGCGCTTCAAGGAGCTCAACGAAGCCTACGACGTTCTTTCCGATCCGAACAAGCGCGCCCAATATGACCGCTTCGGAACCGTTGGCGGTGCCGGAGGTGCTGGCGGTTACGTCGACCTTGAGGACCTCTTTGGAGGCGGTTTTGGCATGGGTGACCTGTTCAGCTCCTTCTTTGGCGGTGGAGCTGGCGGCGGCGGTCGTGGTCCTGCGCGTCGTGAGGGGCGTGACATGCAGGTTGGATTGCGCATCACTCTCGAGGAAGCCGCCAGTGGCGTTCGTAAGGAAATCGTCTATGACCGCCTTTCCCCTTGTGACGAATGTGGCGGCTCCGGTCTGGCTGAAGATGGCAAGGAAGTTACCTGTGACGAATGCAAGGGCCAGGGCCGCGTAGTCACGGTTCAGCAGACTTTCCTGGGTGCCATGCAGTCTGCCTCTACGTGCACCAAGTGTGGCGGCACAGGCAAGACCGTGGAGAACCCCTGTCCTGAATGCGAGGGCCAGGGCCGCGTCCCCGATCGTCAGCGACTTGCCGTGGAAATTCCTGCCGGCATCCGTAATGGCCAGACCCTTCGTATGCGTGATTTCGGCGAAGCGGGCGTCCGTGGTGCTGAGTCGGGCGACCTTCAGGTTACGGTTCAGGTCAAGGAGCATGATCTGTTCGAGCGAGATGGTGATGACCTGCATTGTTCTGCCGTTATTGGCATGGTCCAGGCGGCGCTCGGTGCCACTATTGAAGTCGATGGCATCCTTGCCGACGAAAAGGTCAAGGTCGAGATTCCCGAAGGTTGCCAATATGGACAGGTCGTTCGGGTCAAGGGATTTGGCATGCCCCGCCTGCGCCAGGAATCCCGTGGTGACCTGTATGTTCATGTCGACGTCAAGATTCCCGAGCGTCTTAGCAAGTCCGAGCGCGAAATCCTGGAAAAGCTTGCCGAGGAGATGGGCGAGTCCATTTCCGAGCGCAAGTCGCCCTTGCAAAAGCTGAAAGACGCCTTCAACTAGAGCCATTTCGAACCCTTCGTATTCTTTTGCTGTGCGGAGGGTTCTTCTCGTTCGGGGCAGTGCTATCGAGTTGTTCTGAGGAACGGTTGGATTCGTTCGGGTGGTGTGCTTCGCGCAGGTTTGGGTCGTCTGGGCTATTATGGGTAGCCCAGACGACCCTTTCTTAGTATTTGGCTGATCAGAGTTCGAGAGGTGCGCATGTCGCTACAGCATATCTTTCTTGATGACCAGGTTCTTTCCCAGGAAACTGCCGACCAGTTTGAACTGCGCGTCAGTGCTGATGACCTTAGGCATCTCAAGGTGCTTAGGGTTCGCATCGGTGAGCATGTTGCCGTAGTTGACGCGGCTTCTGACTATTTCGAATGCGAGTTCACCCAGCTTGATGGTGATCTCCCCATCGTGCGCATCTGTCAGCGTCTTGACCGCAAACTACGTCCGCAGGTGTTGCTGGTTCAAGGTTTGGCCAAGGGCGATAAGATGGACGAAGTGATCCGGCATGCCACTGAGCTGGGCGTTAGCGGTTTTTTGCCCTTGAAGACCGAGCGAAGCGTCATGAAGCTTGACCCTAAAAAGGCTCAAAGGAAACTGGAGCGTTGGCGCTCGATTGCCCGGAGTGCTGCTCAGCAATCGGGGCAACCACAGGTTCCTAAGGTCTTTGAGCCCATGATCACCAAGCAGGCGGTTGAAATGCTGCGTAGCTGTACCTGCGTTGCTGTCTGCTGGGAAGAGGCACCAACCAGTCTTGGCATGGGCGATGCGCTTCGTGCTGCTCGTGAGCGATGCGGGTGTGCTGTTGCATCGGATGCGCGCGTTGCCATTGTCGTTGGGCCCGAAGGTGGGCTTTCCGAATCAGAAGTGTCACAGTTTATGGATGGCTGCGAAAATGGCCAGCTAGTTAGTTTGGGTCCCTCTATTCTCCGTACGGAGACGGCTGGTATCGTGGCTCCGGCTTTGGCCTTGTATGAGCTTGGGGCCATGGGGCAGACGTCTTAGTAAGGAAGATGGGGCTGATTCATGAGATTTTGCGTCATTAATCTGGGGTGCCGTGTCAACCGAGTAGAATCCGACAGCATTATTCAGGCATATCTTGCCCGTGGTGGCGAATTGGTCAGTGCAGCCTATGCCGAGATCATCGTGGTAAACACCTGTACGGTAACGGGGGAGGCCGAAAAAAAGACCCGCAAAGCCATTCATCGTGCATTGCGCGCTAACCAGAATGCCAAGGTTATCGTCACGGGTTGTGCCTCGAACATAGATCCAGAGGGTTATGCAGCCCTTGATCCGCGTGTCGTGATCGTGGACAAGATGGACTTGCTCGAGGTTCCGGTCGATGCTCCGGCTCGAGTGGGCGAAAGCTTCCCCGTGCGCGTTGGCATAAAGATTCAAGATGGCTGCGATCATGCCTGTACGTTCTGCATTGTGCATGTGGCCCGTGGCAAAGCCTGGTCGCGTCCCTCTGACGAAATCGTTGTCGAAGTTTGCGCACTTGAGGATGCAGGCGTTCGGGAAATCGTAATGACGGGCATCGATTTGGGCTCCTATGACGAACCTATTCCTGGGAGGTCGGAAGCAGGCGGCATGGTCCCCACCTTGTCAGATATCGCGGATGCTGATGCCTGCCAAGAGGGCCAAAAGCGCGACCTGGCTTGGCTTCTGCGCCTTCTTCTTGCCAGAACGAAGGAGTGTCGGTTCAGGATTTCTTCAATCGAGCCAATTTCGGTTACGGACGAACTCATCGAGCTTATGGCTCGTTCGAATGGGCGTATCTGCGAGCATCTGCATTTACCCTTGCAGTCGGGTTCTTCCAAGGTGCTCTCCGAGATGGAACGCCCCTATGATGCGACGTTCTTTAGGGATCTTGTCGACAAGCTCCGCGCCGCTATGCCCAACATCTCGCTTACCACCGACTTGATGGTGGCGTTTCCAGGCGAAACCGAAGAAGACTTCCAGGAGTCTCTTGGGCTTGCCCGGTATGCCCGCTTTTCCAAGATTCACGTGTTTCGTTATTCCAAGCGCGCGGGGACCCCTGCGGCTCTGCGTGCGGATCAGGTGCCGCCTGAGGTGTCGGAGAGGCGCGCTCGCGAGTTGCGGGAACTATCCTTCGAGCTTCATCAGAACTTCGGGCAGAGCCTCGTGGGCACCACGGAGCTTGTGGCTGTTGAAGGAGAGGGCATTGGCATGACGTCTAGTTTCTATCGTGTTCGGGTTTCTTCCGACCTTGAGGCGGGTTCGCTGGTGCCTCTGCGCTTAACGGAGCTCGATGCGTCTGGTATCTTTAGCTCATGCTGAACAACACCACATCTTCATTCATCATCCCCGATGACATCGACCTGGCAAGCTTCGTCGGCACCAATGACGAGTTGCTGCGCATTATCGAGGATTCCTTCCAGGCCAAGCTGACCCTTCGGGGCAACCGCATCGCCATGGAGGGCAACGAAGTCGAGCTCGCAAGTCTGGCAACGCTTTTCACCGACATGGTTCACTCCATGCGTCTAGGCGAGCGTCCCCAAGCTAACGATCTTCGACGCTCCATCGCCCTGCTGAAGACGGGCGAACTTGCACCTGCTCCGCTGAAGAGCGACGTCATCCTGAGTCATCGTGGTCATGTCATTCGTCCCAAGACCGCGACCCAGAAGGCTTACGTTGATGCCATTCGCACCAACACGATCACCTTTGGTATTGGCCCTGCGGGCACCGGAAAGACCTATCTTGCCATGGCCATGGCGGTTGATGCCTTTAATCGCAAGGAAGTGGGACGCATCGTGCTTACGCGTCCTGTGGTGGAGGCGGGCGAGAACCTGGGCTTTCTTCCTGGAACCCTGACCGAGAAAATCGACCCCTATATCCGCCCGCTCTATGATGCCCTCTTCGAGATGATGGATGGCGTACGTGCCTCCAAGCTTCTTGAAGAAGGCGTGATCGAGATTGCGCCGCTTGCCTTTATGCGTGGTCGTACGCTGAATGACGCTTTCATCATCTTGGACGAGGCCCAGAACACCACGCCTGAGCAGATGAAGATGTTCCTCACTCGTTTGGGCAGGGGTTCCAAGATGGTCGTTACCGGCGACATCACGCAGAGTGACCTGCCTCGTGGCATTTCGGGCCTGAAGACGGTACGTCAAGTGCTTGATGGCATCGGAGACATCAGCTTCTGCGAGTTCCACTCTACCGACGTGGTTCGCAATTCCCTGGTTGCCAAGATCGTGAGCGCTTACGCTCGCGCCGAACAGATGAACCTCAGGCTTTAGGAGTGGAGCTATGGAAGTCAACATCCTTGTCGAACATGGCGAAGACCTGGTGAATCCTCTTCCCTTGGAGGAGCTTTGCTGCTTTGTCATGGACTACATGAAATGCCCGGCCAATACCGAGCTTTCCCTTTCTTTTGTTACTGATGAAAAGATTCATGAACTCAATCGTGAGTATCGCGGCATGGACAAGCCCACCGATGTCCTCTCCTTTGAATGTGACAACCTGCCTTTTGAAGGTGAGGAAGTAGACGAAGGCTCCATCTACGAGCTGGGTGATACGATCATCGCCACCGATGTGGCCCTTGCCCAGACCGAGCTTTACGGAACCACCTTCGAATCCGAGGTGACTCTTCTGGTTACGCACAGCATCCTGCACCTTCTGGGCTACGACCATATGGAAGAAGAAGAGGCCCAGGAGATGGAAGCTCTCGAAGACGAAATCATTGCAGCCTGGAACAAGAGTCGCGCATGACGCGTGAGGGCTTTACGCTCGCTCAGGCATTTGCATGCGCTACCAATGGAATCCGCATAGCTTCCCGTGAGCGAAACTTCCGTATCGAGCTTTGTTTCTTGCTCCTTTGTGTTGTGCTCGGGTTTGTTTTTGCCATCTCTCCTGTCGAATGGGCTCTTTGTTTCGTCTGCTTTGGCCTCGTCTTGGGCGGAGAGGCGCTCAATACGGCTATAGAAGCCGTGGTTGACCTTGTTTCCCCGGGGTATCACGAGCTTGCTGGCATCGCCAAGGACTGCGCCGCGGGTGCGACCTATCTCTTTGCGTTGTCCGCTTTGGCCGTCGGCATTATCATTTTTGCCCCCAAGATCCTTCTTATGATTGGAATTTCCCTATGACATTTGATCCCGCTTCCTTCGATCCGGAGGACTTTGACCCTAGCACCCTGGGCGACCAGGGCGTAGATCTGTTTCATGCCGATGAGGGCTTCCGTAGTGGTTTTGTGACGCTGTTGGGTCGCCCCAGTGTGGGCAAGTCGACCCTGCTCAACGCCATCATGGGCAAGAAGCTGGCCATTATGAGCGAAACGCCCCAGACCACTCGTCACCGTTTCCGTGCCATTCATACCACCGATGGTTTTCAGCTGGTTATCGTAGACACTCCGGGCATTCACAAGCCGCATGACGCCCTGGGCAGCGAGCTGAATACCACGGCGCTAAAGTCGCTGGACGGTATCGACGTTGCTGCCTTCCTTCTGGATGCCAGCGCTCCTTTCGGCCGCGGTGACGAATGGGTCATCGACGAGCTTGCAAAGGCGCGTCGTTGCAAGAAGATTCTGGTCATCTCGAAGAGCGATCTCGTTGATGCTGGTACCTTGGCCAAGCAGCGCGCACTCGCTGCCGAAAAGCTGGATTGGGACGCTGTGGTGGAGCTTTCTTCGGTTACGGGTGATGGGGTTGAAACATTCGTCAACCAGGTTGCCGAGCTTTTGCCGGAGGGCCCCTTGTGGTTCCCTGCCGACATGGAGACCGATCAGCCCGAAGAAATGATCGTTGCCGAGTTCATTCGTGAAAAGATTTTGAACAGCATGCGCGACGAGGTTCCTCATGCTGTAGGTGTCGTTGTCGACGAATACGAGTACAACTGCAAGAAGGACCTGCAGCGCATCTATGCTAGCATCTACGTTGAGCGCAAGTCCCAGAAGGGCATCATCATTGGCAAGGGCGGTGCGGCCATTAAGAAGGTCGGCACCGAGGCTCGTCAGGATCTTGAGACTTTGTTGGGATGCCGCGTTTTCCTGGAATTGCAGGTAAAGATCCGAAAGAACTGGCGTCGCGATCTTAATCAGATCCGTCGATTTGGTTACGGAGAAGGCGAATACTAGTCTATGGCTCGCCCGACATATTCCTTGAGATGCTTGGTGCTGCGTCGTACCAAGCTGGGGGAGTCTGACGTCATTGTGACCTTGCTTGCTCAGGATGGATCGCAGGTCCGTGCCGTAGCCAAGGGAGCTCGTAAGCCCACGAGCTCCTTTTCGTCTCGCTTGGAACTCTTTTGTGTCTGTGACTTACTGCTTGTTTCTGGCAAGTCGCTCGACATCGTGAAGGAAGCTCGCTTGGTCGAGAGCAACGATCATTTGCGTGGCGATCTGGAGCTCATGGAGGCTGCGTCGCCCGTGGTCGAGATACTTGACCGTACGACTCAGGTGGGTCTTGAGGACGGCCGTTTGTTTGACATGGCCTGCGCCGCGCTGCGCTCGCTCAGGGACTCTGTCGACCCCGATGTCCTGACGGCAGCTCACCTACTCAAGACCTTGGCGGTTTTGGGATTTCGTCCGCGATTTGACTTGTGTGTGGGTTGCGGGACGGCTGTTGATCTTGGCTCTGCTGGAAGGTACCTTGCGTTTTCCTTGGTGGATGGCGGTCTGGTCTGCCCCGCTTGTCGAAGCCAGCACGAAACAGTTTTGCTGCCGCATGATGTAGTTTCTTGGTCCCAGGCCTTGTTGTTTGCAACCTTTGCGGAAGTGGGTACGTTCAGGATTCCGCCTGCGGTCGTGCTGGACGTGCTTCGCTTTTTGCAGATGTGGGTTCGCCAGCATCTTGGCGTCAAACTCAAGTCGCTTGACTACCTTATCGTCATGTCCGCATAAGCGTAATTTTGCTTGCGCAAGCTTTCCTGCTGGTGCTTGCGTCAGAAGTCTTCACAAGGTGCCCAAAACCACAATTTCTCGTTGTGGGGACGGGGCTTCTCGCCTATACTTGACGAGTTGCATTTTGCAATGGAAAGGCTTCATTCCTAGCTTGCATGCGCCACCCGCTTGCTTGCTCGGCTTGAAGAAACGATCACTTTGAAAGGTGGAAACATGGCAGAAAAGCTCAGCATCTCCAAGGAGCGCACCGCAGAGCTCATCGCCGAGTACGGCAAGAGCGCTAACGATTCCGGCTCCGCAGAGGTCCAGGTCGCTATCCTGACCGAGCGTATCAAGAACCTCACCGAGCACCTGAAGTCTCACCCCAAGGACAATCACTCCCGTCGTGGGCTTCTGATGCTCATCGGTAAGCGTCGTCGTCTGCTCGCTTACATCAAGAACGGTGACGTCCTTGAGTACCGTGCTCTTATCAAGAAGCTCGGTATCCGCGACACGCTCTAAGCTTTCGCTCGCATTGCCCGCGTCCCTTTCGTGGCGCGGGCTTTTTGCGTATAGATTGGCGGTCGGTACGGTAGGGTCCGTACTGCTCGCGCACCAGGCAAAGAGGTCTTGGGTGCAAAGAGGCTTTGTGCAATACGGCACGAAGGAAGAGAAGGATTAGAACTTCATGAACAAGATTGTTGAAGAGTTTGAGCTCTACGGCAAAAAGTACACCCTCCAGACGGGCGAGCTTGCAAAGCAGGCAACTGGCGCCGTCCTGGTCACCCAGGGTGACACCACCGTCCTGGTTACGGCAGTCATTTCCAAGCAGGAGAAGGACTATGACTTCTTCCCGCTGACCGTGGACCTTCAGGAAAAGATGTACTCCGTGGGTCGTATCCCTGGTGGCTACCTGAAGCGTGAGGCAAAGACCTCCGACCAGGGCGTCCTGATCGCTCGTATGATCGACCGCCCCATCCGCCCCGGCTTTGCCGATGGCTTCAAGCAGGAAGTCCACGTTGTGGCTACCACCTTCGTCTGTGATGACGAAAACCCCGTTGACATCATCTGCGTCATGGGTGCTTCTGCCGCCCTTATGTGTGGCGCTGCTCCCTTCGATGGTCCTGCTGCTGCCGTTCGCATCGGTCGCGACATCGACTCGGGCGAATTCATCGTCAACCCCACTTACGAAGAGCAGGAAAACTCCGACCTGGAGCTCACCATTGCCGGTACCGCAGACTACATCTCCATGGTCGAAGCTGGCGCTGAGGAAATTTCCGAAGAGGACATGCTGGCTGCCATGACCCTTGGCCAGGAAGCAATCGCCAAGTTCTGCGAGGCTCAGGCCCGCTTCCTGGAGAAGGTTAACCCTGAGCCTCACGAGTGGCCTGTCCATGTTGCCGATCCTTCGATCGAGGAACGCGTCAGCAAGCACTTTGACGCCATGTCCGCCGCACTGAAGGATGCCGACAAGCTTTCCCGTATGGCAAAGGTCGAAGAGCTGAAGTCCTCCATCAAGGAAAACGACTTCACCGAGGAAGAGCAGGCTGCCTGGGCTTCTGATATCGCCGCTGCTACCAAGGCCCTCGAAAAGAAGGCTATGCGCGCCATGATCATCGAGACCGGCGAGCGCGCCGACGGCCGTACTCCTACCGAGATTCGTCCTCTGCACATCGTCCCTGGTTATCTGCCTCGCGTTCATGGCTCCGGCCTGTTCCAGCGTGGTCAGACTCAGGCACTTTCCGTGTGTACCCTGGGCATGCTGAACGAATGGCAGCGACTGGACAACATCTACCCCTTGCCTGGAAAGCGCTATATGCACCAGTACAACTTCCCCCCTTACTGCACGGGTGAAGTTGGTCGCCTGGGTGCTCCCAAGCGTCGCGAAATCGGTCATGGCGCCCTTGCTGAGCGCGCTTTGATCCCCGTTCTTCCCTCTGAGGAAGAATTCCCCTATGCAATCCGCGTGGTTTCGGAGATCTTGGAGTCCAACGGCTCTTCTTCCATGGCTTCCACCTGTGGTTCCACCCTGGCTCTGATGGACGCTGGCGTGCCCATCAAGGCTCCCGTTGCTGGCATTGCCATGGGCCTGATCAAGGAAGGCGACGACATCGTCATCCTTTCTGACATTCAGGGCATCGAGGACTTCCTTGGCGATATGGACTTCAAGGTATGTGGTACCAAGGACGGCATCACTGCACTGCAGATGGACAACAAGGCCAAGGGTCTTTCCGTTGACATCTTGGCTCGCGCCCTGAAGCAGGCTCGCGAGGGTCGTGCCTTTATTATGGATGCCATGCTCGAAACCATCGAACAGCCTCGTGAGGAGCTGTCCCCCTATGCTCCTCGCATCGAGACCATCCAGATTCCCGTTGACAAGATTCGTGACGTCATCGGTTCTGGCGGCAAGGTCATCCGTGGCCTTCAGGAGGAAACCGGCACCACCATTGAAATCGACGATGACGGTACTGTGCGTATCGCTTCCGTCGAGGCCGAGTCCGGTGCTGCTGCCAAGGCTGCTATCCTGGGCATCGTCAAGGTTCCCGAGGTTGGCGAGGTCTACGAAGGCGAAGTCGTTGGAATCAAGGACTTCGGTGCCTTCGTCCGACTGACTCCTGGCAAGGATGGCCTGCTGCACATCTCCCGTATGGCCAATGGTCGCGTGGGCAAGGTCGAGGACGTCATGAACCTTGGCGATATCGTCAAGGTCGAGGTCATCGAAGTCGCCGACAATGGCAAGATCTCTCTTGATCGCGTCGACAAGCCCACCATCGAGTCTGCCCCTCATGAGGAAGGCGAGCGCCGTCCTCGCCGCGATGGCGAGCGCCACGGTCGTCGTGATGGCGAGCGTCGTCCCCGCCGCGATCACGGCGAAGGCCGCAAGCCCCGTCGTCGTAGCGAAGACAACTAAGCCAGCTGCCGTTAGGGGCTGACGTGTCACCTGGCATTTCCAGGAGACCGAAAGCGAACATGGTAGTATCAGGGAGCTTCGGGAACGCCCGGGGCTCCCTTCTTTGCGTGGTTGAGCCTACGCAAAGTTGCACGTAACGGATTAAAGTTCTGGCTTGATACGATGCTTGGGCTAGCCGTAATTTTCGTTAATTTGCGGCAACAAATATCCCCAAAGCATTGCCATCAAAGTGTAAGGAGCGAACATGTATACCTATCAGACTCAGCGCACTTGCTCGCGTTCTATCGATTTTGATGTCGTCGATGGCAAGGTTCGCGACGTCGATTTCGTGGGTGGCTGCGATGGCAACACGAAGGGCATCGCCAAGCTTGTCGAGGGCCGTCCCGTCGAAGAGGTTATCGAGTGCCTCGAGGGCATTGATTGTCGTGGTCGCGGAACCAGTTGCCCCGATCAGCTTGCTCGTGCTCTCAAGCTTGTCTTGGATCAGCAATCCTAGGATTGTGATAGGCAGGCTTTCGACGCTATACACCAGGCACGGGGGAGTATCGCTTGGTAGTGTGAGTCAGTGTTTGTTCTGCTCTTGAGCGAGTTTGTACGAGAACTTCTTCATTGGAAAGGATCCTTATCATGATCAAGGTTGCCGTCGCAGGTTACGCAGGACGGATGGGCTCTGCCGTTGTTGATGCCGTCACTGCAGCAGAGGACATGGAGGTCGTTGCTGGCATCGACCCCTTTGGCAAGGAGGCACCTTTTGCTACCTTCGCATCGATTGACGAGTTGTTGGCAAGCGGCGTCGAGGCGGAGGTTCTTGTCGACTTCACCCAGCCTTCGGTGGTTGCTGAAACCCTGGCAAAGGCCCTTCCTGCTGGCTTGAATTGCGTCGTTGGAACCACGGGCATGTCTCGTGAGACTTTGGATTCCTTGGCTGCTTCTGCCGCCAAGGGGGCTTGCTTGTTCTATGCCCCCAACTTCACCACGGGAGCTGTTTTGATGATGCAGTTTGCCCGTGCGGCAGCTCCTTACTTCCCTGAGGCCGAGGTGATCGAGATGCATCATTGCAATAAGAAGGACGCTCCTTCGGGCACTGCCGTCCGAACCGCCCAGATGATTGCCGAGGCGCGCGACTTAACTTCTGCCGCTCCAGGCTCCGAGACCGAAATCGAAGGTTGCGAAGGCGCCCGTGGCGCCCTGGTTGATGGCGTTCCTGTTCATTCGGTCCGCTCCATGGGCTTTGTGGCAAGCCAGGAAATCATCTTTGGCTCCATGGGACAAAGCCTGACTATTCGCCATGATTCCTGGGACCGCACGTCTTATATGCCGGGCGTTCTTCTTGGAATTCGCGAGGTCGGAGCCCGAGAGGGTCTTATTGTTGGTTTGGAGAACTTCATGGACTAGGCCGCTAGGGGCCACGGTTGTGGTACCCTCATGTGCGGCTTGAGTCCTCTTGGCCGACTGCTCTTAGCTGTTGGTCTGTATACCTAGTTTGCTTTGTAAGGAGATTGCGATGTCGTCATCGGAGCTTCAGTTTGGTCGTCTGATTCCAGCTATGGTCACCCCATTCGACGAAAACCTTGAACTTGACCTGCCCCGAGCACATGAACTCGCAAATCGCCTGATCGAAGGTGGTGCCGACTCCCTTTTGATCAATGCAACTACAGGTGAGGCTCCCACTATCTTCTATCCCAGCAAGATTGAACTCTTCCGTGCCATCATCGACGAAGTTGCCGGACGCGTTCCCGTCATTGCCTATTCCGGTGACAACTGCACGGCGGATTCCGTTGATTTTTCTCGTCAGGTAGAAGAACTTGGCGTGGATGGTTTGCTGCTTGTTGTTCCTTACTACAACAAGCCTCCTCAGGAAGGCATGTATCAGCACTTCAAGGCAATTGCCGAAGCCGTGGACTTGCCTTGCCTGCTTTATAACATCCCTGGTCGCTGTGGCGTCAACATGACCGCCGAGACGACTCTTCGCCTTGCTCATGATGTCCCCAACATCGTTGGCATCAAGGAGGCCTCTGGAGACCTTGAACAGGTCAAGGCGATCATTGATGGTGCGCCTGAGGGCTTCGTTGTCTATTCTGGCGACGACTCCTCCACGCTCGACATCATGGAGCTTGGCGGCGTTGGCGTCGTCAGCACTATCGGTAACGTATGTCCTGCTCGTATGAAGGAAATCATCGATTTGTTCGTTGCGGGCAAGGTTGAGGGAGCACACGCAGCCAATGATCGTCTGCTCCCCCTGATGGAGGGTTTGTTTGCCACCACAAACCCCATTCTTCCCAAGGAAGCCCTGAAGCTTCTTGGCTTCCCCGTTGGTGGCGTCAGGCTGCCTCTGGTCGACGCAACGGCCGAGCAGTCTGCCCAGCTTGAAAAGGTAATGCGGGAGGTTGGCGTCCTCTAAGTCGTCGTTAACACACCGCATAGGTTGTCCAGGCTACCCTTCATGGCACATCGTTGTTCGCCGTGAGGGGTGTTTGGCGTTTATAGATTGGAACTACATGGCAGAAGCAAACGCCTCTACCCATCCTGCAAAGGATGAGACCCAGAACGCGGCGGCCACGTCTGCATCTAGGCAGCAGCGCAAGCCCCGCACCAAGAAGTCCGCATCCGATGCGGCACAAACCAGCTCAAGGCAACAGCAGGGGGCTCGTCGTTCCGGCAGCAATGCTCCTCAGCGCACTGAGCGCGTGAAGCACGTCCATCTTGATCGCGAGCGTCCTCATCTCTCTAAGTTCGGAGATGACGCCAAGAAGGCCGCCAAACAGAAGAAGCGCGCCGAGCAGCGTGCTCGTGCTGCTGCTCGCCGTGCCAAGGAAAGCAACGAGACTCTCAAGATCATTCCCTTGGGTGGTCTTGACGCCATCGGCAAGAACATGACCGTTTTTGAATGTGGTGACGATATCGTCTTGGACGATGCGGGCGTCATGTTCCCCGATGATGACCATCCTGGCGTTGATCTTATCTTGCCGGACTATACCTACCTACTCGAAAATGCCCACAAGCTGCGTGGTATCGTCATTACGCATGGCCATGAGGACCACACGGGTACTCTTCCGTATCTGCTGAAGGATCTCGATCGCCCCATGCCCATTTATGGCACCAAGCTTACTTTGGGCCTGATTGAGGGCAAGCTCAAGGAGCATAAGATCAAGAACGCCAAGCTGTGCGAGATCAAGCCTGGTCAGAAAATTCAGCTTGGTTGCATGGAGATCGAGGCCTTTGCGGTCAACCACTCCATCCCTGGTGCCTTGGGCCTGTTCTTCCGTACTCCTGGCGGCAACGTGCTGCATACGGGCGACTTCAAGCTCGATCAGACGCCCATCGATGGCGTGCACACTGACTTCAACGCTCTTGCCCGCTTTGGACAGGAGGGCGTCGACCTTATGATGAGTGACTCCACTAACGCCTTGCGTAAGTCCTTTACGCCCTCTGAGGCAGAGGTCGGCAAAGCGCTGCGTCCTCTTATCGCGCAGGCCAAGGGTCGTGTCATCATCGCATCCTTCGCTTCGCACATTCATCGTCTGCAGCAGATTTGCGATGCTGCCGTCGAAAATGGCCGCAAGGTGGCTGTTACGGGTCGTTCCATGGTGCAGAACACTGATATTGCCCGCAGGTTGGGCTATCTGCACATCAACGACGAGGACCTCATCGATTCGTATGACTTGAAGGATCTCCCCGATGATCGCTACGTGCTCATGTGCACTGGCTCTCAGGGTGAGCCCTTGTCTGCCCTTGCCCGCATTGCCAATGGCAACCATCGCACCATTTCCATCGAAGAGGGTGACACTGTCA
>JAUNOE010000098.1 GCA_030537255.1 Coriobacteriia bacterium | reverse complement strand
AAGTTCGTGCAATTCATGGACCCAGAGTGCTTCGAGGATGAGGCTATCCTCGATCGTTGGTATTCAGACAAGAACTACCATTCGGCCTACATTGGCCTTATTGACAAGGCTTACGTTCGCAAGGGCTAGACCATCCTCGATGCCTCATGTCTCACTTTCCCAAAAGGGGTTAGCGCCTGCCGTTCTAATTGAGCTATTGAGCTTGTCCTGGATAAAGAAAGGGTCCCGCTTCGATGGAGTCGGGACCCTTTCCTGTTTATGCAGGGTGCAGAGAGCCTAGGCTATGGCGTCGCTGCGTTCTTTGATTTTGTTGGCGATGCGTTTCTTTTCCGATCCGCTGGCAGGAGTGGGCTGGTAGTCGTTGTAGGAGCTGTGGCCCGATAGTGAGCAGGGGATGACATTGATGTTGTTCGTGTCGATATTGTCGCCCTCTACTTTGAAGGTCTGCTGGAAGATCCAGGTGTCCTTGTCGGTGGGGTTTGCGTTGCCTCCGAAGCAGAAATTACCCATTGAGTAGACGATGTAGCGATCGTTGTACTTTTCATAGCCTTGAATGACGTGGGGATGGGATCCAATGACCAAAGTGGCGCCTGCATCAATGGCGGCATGACCCAAGGTGCGTTGGTCGGAGTCGGGAACTGCCTCGCGCTCGATGCCCCAGTGGATGTAGTCGATGATCACTTGGGCTCCGTTGTCTCTGGCTTCCTTGATTTTGGAGACCATTTCGTCTTTGATGCCAACCCCTTCAGCCAGCTCGTACGTGCCAATGAGAGCAACCTTGGTGCCCTTGACATCCATATAGGCGATGTCATCGTAGCCAAAGCTCGTGATGCCTTCGTTCTTGAGCGCCTTGAGCGTATCGGTGTAGCTGGATTCTCCATAGTCATGAGAATGATTGTTTGCCGTGCTTGCTGCTTCAACGCCGCCTTCGGTCAGGATCTTTGCATATTCGGCAGGACCCTTGAAAGCGAACTTCTTGTCGGCGCGCGAAGTTGACTTGGTCAGGGTTCCTTCGAAGTTGACTACCGTGAGATCGTCGGCGTCGAAGATCTCTTTGACCTTTGCCAGGAAGTAGGAATAGTCCTTGTTTTCAGCATTCACGCGGGACGTGAAGTTGGTGGAGCTGTCGAAGTTCTCATCGGTGCCCAGGGAGCAGTCTCCGGCAAAGGAGATGGTGAATTCGCTGGTTGGGACAGCGCTGTTGGCCGTGTCGTTGACGGTCATCCCCTCGTCCTTCTTTGCAGTGCCATCAGAGCAGCTGCAGGCGGTAAGTAGGAATGCGGCAATGATAATTAGGATGGCCAGCACAATGCCGAGAAGCACGTTCAGCGAAAGGCCGAAGGGTAGGCTGGATGGCTGGTTGGGGTTACCCGCCTTGAAAGAAGGCAACGCAACATGAGTCTTGCGAGGCCGTTCAGGGCCGCTGAAGCGCAGGCTTTGCTGGGACGGTACGTCGCGCCTGCCTCCTCGGAATTCCTCATCAAGCACGCTGCGAGGGACTACGTCCTTGGCGGCGTTGGAAGTGTCGTACCAGGAAGGTGCGTTGCGCTGCTGCTGTTCGTTGGAACTGGTGGCACCATAATCGACGAAGCTTCGTCCTGAACCTGTACGGCGACGGGCCGTGGTCCTGCGGGTGCTGCTGGTGTTCGAGCTGCCCTGGGGAGAAGGCTCGTCGTTGGTGCGGACCGTGCGGCTTTTGCTGGTATGTGTGTTGCCGCTTTCCTCATCATCAATGGGGGTCCCCCAGACTGATGAGCGGCGTTTGCCGCGGTTTACGTTGGGGCTTGCAGGATTGCTGGGGTTGCTTTCCAGGGGAGGCTGACGGAAGGGCGTGCGAGGCGCAGGCACCTCTGCGGGTTCTTCGTGCCTCATGGGTGCCGTGTACTGGTTGGCTGCAGGGTTCTTCTGCGGCGTGTTGGACCACACGACCTTGCCGTCGACCAGTTCGGCCGATTTACCCTGGGGGTCATTGACGCGTCCGTTGTACCAGCTGCCCGTAAAGCGGCCAGGGGCCGTACGGCTTGAGTGCCAGTGACTCTCGGACTCCGAGTGCCAAGATCCACTCCAGGCGTTCTTGTTGTCGTTGTTTGACGATTCGTCGGACATGACGCTCCCTTCCTTGCAGGTGCAATGGTACCAGCAAAACGGATGTTCTTCCTATAGCCGTGCGCGCGTTATGGGAGCGTTGGTGTATCCTTGCCAACGAAAAAGAAACAGGAAGGCATGGGATCGCACATGATTATCTACAAGACTCCTCAGCAGATTGAGGAATACGCACAGGGTGCGGGTGTTTTGAGTGCTCGCGTCCTTAGGGAGATTGGCGCACGCGTGAAGCCCGGCGTTTCTACGTTGGAGCTCGACCAATTTGCCGAAACCTTCATCAGGCTTCACGGCGGCGTTCCTGGATTCAAAGGCCTCTACGGATTCCCGGGATCAATTTGCGCCTCCGTCAACGAGCAGATTGTCCACGGCATCCCTTCCAAGAACGTGATTTTGAAGGAGGGCGACATCATCTCCGTTGACACGGGTGCTACGGTCAACGGCTGGGTTGGCGACAACGCCTGGACCTTCCCCGTGGGAAAGGTGAGCCCCGAAAAGAAGCACCTGCTCGAGATTACCGAGAAGTGCTTGTGGGCCGGCATCGAAGCAGCTCGTCCCGGCAATCGCCTGGGCGATGTCGGCCATGCCATCCAGGAGGTTGCCGAAGGCGCTGGCTATGGTGTTGTTCGCGAGTATGTGGGACATGGCGTGGGTCGCGTGATGCACGAGGATCCCAACGTACCTAACTATGGTCGTAAGCATACGGGCATTGAGCTCAAGCCTGGCATGATCATCGCCATCGAGCCCATGATCAACATCGGCACCCATCGCACTAAGACGATGGATGATGGCTGGTTGGTCGTTACGCGTGACGGCAAGCCCTCCGCCCATTTTGAGAAGACCATCGCCATCACCGAGGATGGCCCCCGCTTGCTTACCTGCGAGCCTGATTTCATGAGGCCCGTCAACAAGTAGCGCAGGCTCTAAGCGGGGTTCGTTACCCACTTGCCCCAAAGCAGTTCGGCCCGCATCGTTTCCTATTCGAATACGATGCGGGCCGTTTTGTTTATTTAGGAAGCCCCGAACGGGTTTTACTGGCCTTAGCTGAAGAAGACCTCGCTGGCGCGTTCGTAAAAGGAACCGGACTTGTAGCGCAGAAGGATGGTTGGTTCGTCGCCCGTTGACACGATGATGCGATTGATGGGGCTTTCGAAGTGCACGGGCTCACCATCGATGAACAGGGAAGATTCTCGATTGTCGTCGGAATCGCGCATCACGATTTCCACGACGTCAGAGGGTGCCGTAACGAGTGCTCGGGAGTGAAGCGTGTGGGGGGCGATAGGGACCACGACCAAGCCATTGTAGCCAGGGCCAACCAAGGGACCGCCCGCCGAAAGGGCGTAGCCTGTTGAGCCCGTGGCGGAAGAGACCACCAGGCCGTCACCGCGCATGTCGGCAATCTTGATGCCATCCACGTGGTAGGTGAAGTCGATACTGCGTCCGCGGGCACCACGGGTGAGGGCCATCTCGTTCAGAGCGAAGTACTCGTAGATGGGTGCTTCTTCCTGGGCAATAGCGAGTTCGGTAGGGTCGCGGGTGAATTCCGTGGGCTTGAGTTCCACGCGAATGCGGAGATTGGTGCGGTTCTCGGTGATGGCGTCGCCGCTCAAGGCTGCGGCCACCAGCGGAATGAGTCCCTCGGCGTTGGAATTTGCCATGAAGCCCAGATGTCCGTAGTTCGTACACAGAATGGGGATGCGGCGGTAGCCTACCTGACCTGCGGCACGCAGGATGGAGCCGTCGCCACCAAGCACGATGACCATGTCGAATTGGTCCATGTTTCCGACCAAGCCGACGATGGGCTTGAAGAAGGGCACTTCGTTGGAATCGAAGCATTCATATTCGATGCCCTGGCTGGCCAGATACATTTCCAGTGTGAAGGAAGCCTCGAAGGCCTTCGAGTTGTATTTATTGCGAACAATGAGGAAGCGCATGCATATTCCCTTACTATGGTTTGGCTTGGGACTCAAGCACACACATCATAAAACAAAAGCACTGGGGGCCTTGTGGCGAACGATACGAGCACGAACATTCTGAAGAACACCGGTCTGATTTCCCTGTGTACCTTGGGCTCGCGCGTCACGGGCTTGCTGCGTACCTGGGCTATGG
>JAUNOE010000097.1 GCA_030537255.1 Coriobacteriia bacterium | reverse complement strand
AGCTGCATCCCGCGCACGGCTGTTACCCAACCAAGGCTGCTGCATGGCCAGGTTTGCTGCATGCCCAAGCTGCATCCCGCCCCAGGCTGTCACCCGTCCAAGGCTGTTTCATACCCAAGGTCCACCTTGGAATCGTTGAAAACTCCTATGCGCCCCTATACGTCGCTATACACCCCTATACGTCGCTGCAAATCAAGAGATATGCGTTTGCCTTCTAGAAACGAGCTTTTATTCACGATTTTCTGGAACAAGAAACCGTCATTTCGAACAGGGGTGGCAAAAAGAAGCAAATATAGCTCATCTATCGAGACAGAATCCCGTTAGCAGGTGCTTTTCGGAACGAAAATCGTGCATAGAGGACATTTTGTAGAACCAGATAGCACGAGAGCCAATAACCAGCATGAATGACAGGCGAATCAAGGAACAGCCTGGGGCACAAGGAGCGACTCAAGGACGAAGGCCGACCACGGGCGCACGCAGACCGTAATAAGCCCATCGAGGTAAAAGGCCGACAAAGGTCTTGCAAGTCATGAGGCAAAACGAAAATTGGCCCTGCCCCGACAGCTCACCGTCCCATGAGGAACAGAGCCGCCAGAGCAAAGGCCAATGGAGCAGCCAATATGAACCTCTCAATCGAAAGGCGATTATCGGGAACTCGAAACAACAACCCATAACCGGCCCTTCCGTACAGACAGACCGGCGAATTGCGGGCTAGTACACCATACCCATGGCTTCGCAGACCTCACTCAGGGTCTGGTTAGCCATCTCGTTCGCCTTGCGATTACCCTCGCGCAAGACGTCCTTAACGTAATCAAGGTCCTGCTCGTAAGCACGGCGACGCTCACGAATGGGAGCCAAGTATTCGTTGACGGACTCGGTGACATAGCGCTTAAGAGCGCCAGCACCATCATTGCCGATCTCGGCGGCAATCTCTTCCTCTGAACGACCCGTGCACAGCGCAGCCGTGGTCAGAAGGGCAGAAACGCCGGGGCGGTTCTCCTTGTCAAAGGTAATGAAGCGTTCGGAATCGGTCTTGGACTTCTTGATCAGCTTCTCGGTCTCCTTTTCCGTCAGGCACAGGCTGATAGCGTTGCCATAGGACTTGGACATCTTGCGACCATCGAGACCAGGAATCTCGACCGTGTCCTGGAGAATTGCCTCGGGCTCGGGGAAGACCTTGCCGTAACGCTCGTTGAACTTGCGAGCAATGAGACGCGTCTGCTCGATATGGGGCAGCTGGTCCTTGCCAACAGGAACAACGTTGCCCTTGCAGAAAAGAATGTCGCACGCCTGATGAACGGGGTATGTCAAAAGCAAACCCGTAAGCGTGTGACCGGAAGCCTCCATTTCAGCCTTTACGGTTGGATTGCGCTGCAATTCGGCTTCGGTGACCAGAGAAAGGAAGGGAAGCATGAGCTGGTTGAGCGCAGGAACCTGGGAATGTGTAAAAATGACCGTCTTTTCGGGGTCGATGCCACAAGCCAGGTAATCCATGACCATGTTGTAGACATTGTCCTGGATGTTTGCCGTGGTGTCGCGGTCGGTAATGACCTGATAGTCAGCGATGATGACACGCGTGTTTACGCCCAGATTCTGCAGACGAACGCGCTCCTTGATGGTGCCGAAATAGTGACCCAGGTGCAAGCGACCCGTGGGTCGGTCACCCGTGAGCATGGTGTACTTTCCAGGATGCTCGTTCAGGTCGGCAACCAGTGCCTCGGAACGCTTCAGGCTGGCCTCGAAAGATCCAGAGTTGGACATGCTTTGTCTCCCCCTTTGTCAGATGAAAAGCGCAGGGCCAAAACCCTGCGCGAAGAGTCGTGCCTTTGATAATACGACAAGAACGCCCCGCCGTCAGACACCGCGGCACAAGCGTCAGGGGCAAAAGGACTAGAGCCCCTTCTTCTTGCTGACATAACGGTAGACGAGCATGCCCACAATAGCGACGGCTGCTGCCACGCCAAAGATGATTGCACTCATGGTGTAGTCGCCCGTGGCCAAACCCGCCGCAGCAAAGGTGGTCACCAGGATGCCCGGGATACGTGCGCAGTTCGAAATGATCAGGAAGGACGATAGCTTCATGTTGGTCAGCGGGACCAAATAGGTAAACGTGTCCTTCGGCATTCCAGGAATCAAGAACAGGATGAACACCAGTACGTTGAGCTTGCCCGACTCCTCAAAGGCGCGTGCCTTGGCCAGGTGCTTTTCGCCAATCATGTCCTGCACGAAGGGCGCTCCCAGACGATGCACCAATGTGTAAATGAAGGCGCTCGACAAGACGCAGCCAACAAAGATGAGCACGCAGCCCCAAATCGGACCATAGAGCATGCCCGCTGCAATCTGAACCACTTCACCGGGAATGAAAGCAACCACAATCTGCAAGAACTGCATCAAAAGCAGGCTCAAAACACCAAAAGCACCACGGCTCTGAATGTGCTCGATGGTGCGCTCAAGGCCACCATCCTCAAACAAGCCGCTGAAGCTGGGATACAGAACGGCGACGACAATTGCCATCAAGACGAAGAAAGTCAGCAAGCCCACCAGGCGGAACAAGTCGGCACGTTTGACATCGTGGCCAAACAGGGAAAGCACCTGATCAGCGGTTTCGGGCGTCACGGCAGCGCGAGCTTCGGTCACCTGACTGGTTGCCGCCTGAGCCTCGGTCGACTGAGCGAACTCGGCAGCATTGCCACCATCAGAAAGCGCGTCCTTCTTGGGGAGGAAGGGATCCTCGGCACTTCGGGTGGCTGCGTTATTGTTTGTCATTCGTTTCCTCTTCCAGGGCCTGCCTATAGTTCTCCTTGAAGCCAGAGAACATGCCGCGGGCCCGGCTCATCTGCTTGCCTAGCTTGTAGGCGCCCTCTTCCATGGCGACGCTGGCACGCTCGGTTGCCTCGTCCTTGTCTGGACGATTCTTCCAAGCAGTTTCCGCGCGATCCTTAGCCACGCCAACGGCCGTCTTGGCGGCATCGGCAGCCTCGGACACCTTGGGCTTTGCCGCATCAACCGCCTCGGACACCTTGTACGAAGCAACGGCAGAAGCAGCTCCAGCCTTTTCGGCCAAACCACCCAAGCGCTCGACGTTGACGGCATCATCGGCGACGATCAGCGCACCTTGAACAAACTCCCCTTCGTCAGAAAGATCCAAGTTGTCGCCTACCCCCAGCTTGAAGCCCAGAATCTGGCTGGCATCCAGATGGGACGTGCCCAGAAGAGCATTGCGCGTAGCACCTTGGTCAACACTCAAGCTGACCACCTGCCCCGTAGTAGCGTCAAAAGTGACGTCACCGACACGACCAACAACAACGCCATCATCGGTCATTAGGGGCAAGCCCTGCCACAGAATGCAGTCATCCCACGAAATACCCAAACGCTTACAGGCAGCCTTGCCCGTCGTTGCCTGATCGTCAGAAACATAGAGCTTTCCGTCATGGCACTCGAATGCGTCAAAGGCAACGAAGAGATCAGAGCGATGGAACATCCAGGCAACATCGGGACGTTTTACGGTAAAGCCCACGACCAAGCGCTTGCTGGGATGAAATACGAAGGAACGCACCTTTCCGATACGCTTCTGCCTGTCTCCCTGCTCGATGACGGACATGCCCCGCATCTTGTTCACGGAATAGGTCGTCTCGTTCATCAAGCCTCGCAATCATGGTGGGAAACAAAAAAAGAACCCGTCCCACACGTGTGGGACGGGGCATGACGCTAATTGTTACTCAGCGCTGGAATCCTTGGCATCAGCCGATTCCTTTGCAGCGCCAATGATGCGCTCCTTCAGAGCGGCAGCAGTGCCAGCCACGGCTTCCTGAGCAGTGGTGGCAGCGTTAGCAGCGGCGCTCTTTGCCTCAAGTGCCGCATCGATGACACCAGGAGCTTTGTCAACCGCAGCATCCTGAACGGCTTCGGCGTTCTTGGCGACCTGAGCAGCGATGCGCTCGCGAGCGGCATCGATCTTGTCGCGGAGGTCATCGGCCTCGGACAAGGCAGGAGCAGCGGCCTGCTCGACGACGGCGGGCGCAGCCTGGACCTTGCCCCTCACTGCCTTCAGGGCATCGGAGCCGTTGTCGACAACGGTGTTAATTGCCACGGTAGAGCCAGCTGCTACAGCGGAAACGGCAGAGGAAGCCGCATCATGCACTTCAGAAGGAAGCTTGTCGACACCAGCCGAAATCTTTTCGGCAAGCACGGCACGATTCTCGGCACCATTGCGAGGAGTAAACAGGAACGCAGCTGCAGCACCAATGACGCCGCCAGCCAACAGAGACATGAACCTACCCATGGGAACTCCCTTCTTGCAGCACTTCCGCTGC
>JAUNOE010000096.1 GCA_030537255.1 Coriobacteriia bacterium | reverse complement strand
GTCGCAAACCATATAAGAAGTAAATACTGCATGAATGCGCCCGGTGGCAGGACAGCCCAACAGGGCGCATTTGCTATGATGGCTTGGTTCCTTGTCCCTCTTTGAGCGGACCCAAGATACAAACTTACGAAGGAATTGCACATGACCCAACACGTTACCGAGTCCGACGTGCGCGGCATCGCCGAGTACGCACGTATCGGGCTTACCGATGACGAGGTCGCCCAGATGACGGTCGACCTGAACAACGTCATCGACACCTTGCAGCCCATTGCCGAATACGACCTCGAAGGCGTCGAGCCCACCTTCCATCCCATCGGAGACCTCTCCAACGTGATGCGCGAGGATGTCGAGGTTCCCGGTTTTACCCAGGAAGTCGCCTTGTCCAACGCCCCCAAGCAGCAGGATGGCCAGTTCCTCATTCCTTCCATTCTGGGCGAAGGCGGTGACCGCTAATGAACGTATTTGCATCCATGGACGTGGCTTCCATCCAGGCAGGACTTGCCGCAAAGGAATTTAGCGCACGCGAAGTGGCCGAGGCCTCCCTGGCTCGTGTTGCTGCGGCCGACGAAAAGGTCCATGCCTTCCTTGAGACCACCGAAGAGCTGGCTCTGCGTGCCGCAGCTCGCGTTGACGAGGCTATCGCCCAGGGCAATCTCATGGCAGCGGGTGCCTTGGCCGGCGTCCCCGTCGCTTTCAAGGACAACATGAACCTGGAAGGCACCCACACTACGTGCTCTTCTCGCATGCTTGAAAACTACGTGAGCCCCTACACCGCAACGTGCGTTGCCCGCATCATCGATGCCGGCGGCATTCCGGTGGGCAAGACCAATATGGACGAATTCGCCTTTGGTTCTTCCACCGAGACTTCCGCCTTTGGCTGCACGTCCAATCCCTGGGACCTGGGTCGCGTCCCCGGTGGTTCGTCCGGCGGATCGGCTGCTGCCGTTGCTGCGGGCGAGTGCACCATCTCTCTTGGCTCTGACACGGGCGGCTCCATTCGCCAGCCCGCAAGCTTCTGTGGCGTCGTTGGCGTGAAGCCTACCTATGGCACGGTTTCGCGTTATGGCGTGGTGGCCTTTGGTTCCTCCCTTGACCAGGTAGGACCTTTCTCTCGCTCCGTGAGGGATGCCGCCTTGGCTATGAATGCCCTTTCTGGTCGTGATGCTCTTGACTGCACTAGCCAGAACGTCACCTGCGATTTCACCGCAAATCTGGACGAAGGTGTGCGTGGCATGCGCATCGGCGTCGTTCGTGAGTTCATGGAGGCCAAGGGCCTGCAGCCTGAAGTCAAGGCGAAGGTCGAAGAAGCCATTGCCAAGCTCGAGGAAATGGGCGCTGAAATCGTCGAGGTCGAGCTGCCCAACGCGCATGCGGCCATTTCCGCCTACTACGTGCTGGGTCCCTGCGAGGCCTTCTCCAACCTGGCTCGTTTTGACTCTGTCCGCTACGGCTATTGCGATCCCGGTCACAAGGACCTGGGTGGCCAGTACGAAGCCAGCCGCGCCAAGGGCTTTGGCGCCGAGGCCCGTCGTCGCATCATGCTGGGTAGCTACCTGCTTTCCAGCGGTGTGTACGAAAAGTATTACTACCCCGCACAGCAGGTGCGCACGTTGATCACCAAGGACTACACCGAGGCCTTCGAGAAGGTTTCGTGCATCATTGCACCCGCCGCTCCTCGTACGGCATTCAAGTTCGGCGAGATTTCCGAGCCTGCCGAGATGTACCTGTCCGACATGTACACCATCAGCATCAACATCGCTGGCAATGGCGGCATGAGCATGCCAGTGGGTCTGGGTGCCGATACGGGTCTGCCCGTGGGCACACAGCTCATCGCGCCGCCCTTCAAGGACGAAAACATGCTGCGCGTTGCCGCTGCACTTGAAAGCGTTTACGGTTGCGCTCCCGTTGCTCCCGCGTTTGCTGATGGAAAGGTTGGTGAGTAGTCATGAAGAAGCTCGAAGAAGTCCTGCGCGACTGGGAGGCTGTCATCGGCCTCGAGGTTCACGCTGAGCTGACTACCCTTAACACCAAGATGTTCTGTGGCTGCAAGTTGGAGTTTGGCGCGGCCCCCAATACCCATACCTGCCCCGTGTGCCTGGGTCTGCCTGGCGCCCTGCCTGTGCCCAACAAGGCTGCCATCGAATCCATCGTTCTGGCGGGCCTTGCCACCAACTGTGACATCGAGAAGCACTCGATGTTCTACCGCAAGAACTACATGTATCCCGACATGGCCAAGAATTTCCAGACCACCCAGGGCCCCATCGCCTTCTGCATGCGTGGTCATCTTGATCTGGACATCGACGGAAAGGCCGCTGGTGAACGCATCGATCTGGCAGGCCTTGCCGTGGGAGAATCCGGCGAGCCTGGCTCCACCGCAGAAAACGTCACCGTCACGGAAGATGGCTACATCGCTCACGTCGGCATCGAGCGCATCCACATGGAGGAAGACGCCGGCAAGATGGTTCACGTCGGTGGTGGCGAGGGCCGTATCGCAGGCGCAACCCATTCCTTGGTTGACTACAACCGTGCTGGCACGCCGTTGATCGAGCTGGTCACCCAGCCCGACCTGCGTACGCCCGAAGAGGCTCGTTTGTTCATGCAGAAGCTGCGCCAGATCTACCTGGCTATCGGCATTTCCGACTGCTCCATGGAAGAGGGCTCCCTGCGCTGCGATGGCAACGTGTCCCTGCGTCGTCGTGGTTCCAAGGGCCTGGGCACCAAGACCGAGCTCAAGAACATGAATTCCTTCAAGAACTTGCATGATGGTCTTGCCTATGAGATCTGCCGTCAGGCTGAGGTCTTGGAGGAAGGTGGCATCATCTATCAGGAAACCCGCCACTGGGACCCTTCCAAGAAGCGCACCATCGTGATGCGTGTGAAGGAGACCGCCGACGACTACCGTCTGTTCCCCGAGCCCGACTTGGCTCCTTACGACCTGACCGACGAGTGGATCGAAGGCGTCCGTGCCAAGCTCCCCGAGCTGCCTGACCAGAAGGCAAAGCGCTTCGCTTCTGACTTTGGCCTTTCTGCCTACGATGCCCGTCATCTGGTGGACCATCGCGAAACGGCTGCCTTCTTCGAGTCCTGCATGGCCAACGGCACCGATGCCAAGTTGGCCAAGCCTCTGGCAAACCTGGTCATCAACGACCTGTCTGCCTACCTGAACGCCAACGACGTGGTGCTGGACCAGTCGCCCTTCACTCCCGAGCGTGCCGTTGCTCTGGTCAAGCTTTTGGCCGAAGACGCCATCAGCAGCAAGCAGGGCAAGCAGGTCTTTGCCGCCATCATGGAGGAAGACAAGGATCCCGCTACCATCGTGGAAGAAAAGGGCATGAAGCAGGTGTCCGACACGGGTGCTATCGAAGCCGTGGTTGACGCCGTCATTGCCGCCAACCCCAAGGAGGTTGCTTCCTACAAGGAAGGCAACACCAAGATCATCGGGTTCTTCGTGGGCCAGTGCATGAAGCAGATGCGCGGTCAGGGTAACCCCAAGCTGATCAACCAGACGCTGGCCAAGAAGCTTTCCGAATAGGAGCAGCGAACGTCTGTGACTGACTTGGCTGATGCAGCCCGCGTGCTGCGCAAATACTATGGCTACGAGGCGTTCCGTCCCGGTCAGGAGGCATTGGTAAGTGCCATCCTCTCGGGGCGGGACGCCCTTGGCGTTATGCCCACGGGTGCGGGCAAGTCGGTGTGCTATCAGGTTCCGGGCCTGGTGCTGCCGGGTTGCACCGTGGTGGTGTCGCCTCTGGTCTCGCTTATGGGCGATCAGGTGCGTGCCTTGATTGACCTGGGAATATCCGCTGACTTCGTCAACTCGTCGCTGACCTCGTCTCAGCAGTGGCAGGTACTCAACCGTGCCGCCCAGGGCGAATGCGACCTGCTTTACGTTGCGCCGGAGCGCTTGTCGGACCCTCGTTTCGTGGACTTCTTCAACCGTGCGCAGGTGCCCCTGATCGCCATTGACGAAGCCCATTGCGTCTCTCAGTGGGGCCAAGACTTTCGCCCCGCCTATTTGGCGGTAGGGGAGTTCATTGCGGGTCTTGAGCGTCGCCCCATCGTTGCGGCCTTCACGGCAACGGCTACCGAAAAGGTGCGCGAGGACATCGTTCGCTTGCTGGGCTTGCGTGATCCGGCCTTGGTGGTAACGGGGTTTGACCGTCCTAATCTGCGCTTTGCCGTGGAGCAGGCGACCACCAAAAAGAAGACGAAGTTCATCGAGTCCTATGTGGCCAATCACCCTAATCAGAGCGGCATCGTGTATTGCTCGACCCGCAAGGACGTCGAGCGCGTATGCGACGCGCTTGGGGCGGCGGACGTTGCGGCC
>JAUNOE010000095.1 GCA_030537255.1 Coriobacteriia bacterium | reverse complement strand
ATTGAACTGGGTGCCACCCGTGGCGATCATCTGGTCAAAAGAGGTGTATTCCTGGTTCTGGAAATTGGCGAAGACGCCGCAGAACACAGCCCAGGCAAGAACGATGACGCCCCAGACAAACAAGCCGTTGCACAGGGTATGCATCCTCTTGCGAAGAGGCGTCATGACATAGCCGTCATCACCGATTTCGTTACCATCCTTGTCATAGTAGGTGACGATGGGAGAACGCCCGGACGACTGATCCTGTTTCTTCTTTTCCTGCTTGCTTTTCTTGGACATGAATGGGGTCGCTTTCTGCTTGGGGGAGGGAAGGATCCTTCATAACTCCCGACAAACCATATCAGGCAGCTGGCCCAGGATTCACCCCGATTTTGGGCTTTATCCCCATTCCTCCCACAAATAGCACGCTGACGCCCCTCAAAGAACCCTGTCCTGCGGAAGGACACAGCCCCAGCAAAGGCCTTTCCCGTGGCCATTCGGCAATCCCATCAGAGTGCCGCGGCAAAGGCTCCGGCCAGACGGATCATCAAGAGCCTTTCCCGCAGAGCCGCTCGACAACCTGGTCGACAAGGTTTCCCGCATGACCGTTCGACAGCCCCAGCAAGGCCCTCACCAAAGACTCCCACTGGAGGGCCGCGCCTGATGGCCGATCGACAGCCCCACCAGAGATCCGCCCAAAAGCTCCGGCCGGAGCCAAGCCAAACCCGAGGCAGGCCCACCCCAAAAGATCAGGCAAGCACGGGAGTTATTGGCTGAATTGGTCTTGTTGACACCGTCTTAAGCATGTCCAGAAACACCTCGAAAACGCGCCTCTGCACGTTCTGAAACTAAACATACTGTCGCATTATTGAATTTACCAGTATTTGCAATTTGTCCCATTGCCCTCCCCGAAAACGTCTGAACAACCATCAAAAATATCTGTAGAGCTTTACCGCTTCTTCCTGCGCAAACGTAGAATTTGAAATGTAAAACACCAGGTCAGGAGCCCATCTGAAGCTTTCGCACTCCAGTGGGACACTTTATAAGCTTTTGTCCCAAAAATGGAAACTATGAACCCGCTCACTATCCATAGGTTTCACGCATACCGAAAAACACATGTTCATGTTTTTTGTTTGCTAATCTAGTGAAGCTTGTTTTTCTAAATCTAAGGCGAAAAACAGCAAGGTGTGCCCCACATACCGTGCGCGCAATCGGGAGGAGCTCGCTCGGTCTACGGGTGCTGTAGGGTCCCCTCGCACCCCTCTGCGAAGGGAAAAGAGAGTAAAAGAGAGTTCTCTGAAAGGAAGGTTTCAAATGGCCTCAGACGCTTTGGCATCTTCGTACCATGGCATCGCTGCCCGCTTGGACCGTATGCCTATCAGCGGCTTCCACAAGAAGATCTTGTGGTTGCTGGCAGGCATCACGTTCTGCGACTCGGTCGACATGGCTGTTGGCGGCCCCATCGGCAACATCCTCCAGACCGAAGGCTGGATGACCCTCGAGCAGTTCGCACTGTTCAACTCCATCACCATGATTGGCTACCTGTTTGGTGGTCTCATGGCAGGCGCCCTTTCCGACGGCATTGGCCGTAAGAAGGCAGTTCTGATCTGTGGTGCTATCTTCACCACCTTCTGCTTCGTTGCAGCAGGCTCCCCTGACGCAACGTTCCTGACCGCATGCCGCTTCTTCATGGGCTTGGGCCTGGGCGCAGCATTCCCCGCTGGCTACTCTGCCCTGACCGAGTTCACCCCGCCCACCAAGCGCGGCAAGTATCAGTCCTATGTTGGCCTGATCGCCAACTGCGGCACCCTGGTCGCCTCCGCAATGAACATGATGGTCCTGCCCCTCCTGGGCTGGCGTCCCGTCTTCATCATCTGCGGTATCATCGGCCTGACCGTCGTCGTTCTGTGCTTCTTCTTCCTGGAAGAGTCCCCCCGTTGGCTGGCTCTCAAGGGCAAGAACCAGGCTGCTGACGCCATCGTCACCAAGATCGAGGAAAAGACCACTGCCAAGGGCCTCGACGTTCCCGCCGTTCCCGAGGAAGAGATTCATCGTCGCGAGCAGGCCGAAGTCGTCAAGGATCTGCCTTGGAGCTTCCTGTTCAACAAGAAGATGATCACCCGTACCCTGACGGCTATGTTCATCTGCTTCACCATGAACGTCCTGGTCTACACAGTCATTTCCTGGACCCCCACCATCCTCACCAAGAATGGTTTCGATCCCCACATGTCCACCACCCTTACCGTGGTCATGCAGCTGGGTATCCCCGTGGGCGTCGGTCTGCTGACCTTCTACGTCGAGAAGATTGGCCGCAAGACCATCCTTATTGCCACCTACATCCTGATCGCTATCATTGGTCCTATCTGGGCATCCCTGCCTACCGACAATGTTGGCCTTATCATGTTTGTCGGCTTCCTGCTGTGCGTCTGCACCTTCACCAGCTCCGTTACCACGGCTGCTATCTACCTGTCTGAGCCCTTCCCCACCGCTTGCCGCATCCGCGGCGCAGGCGTCGCCAATGCCTTTGGTCGCCTGGGCTCCATCTTCAGCCCCATGTGGATTGCCTTCCTGATCAACACGTCTTTCGGCACGATGGGCGTTTTCGCCATCAACGCCGTGCTGTGCATCTTCATGGCAATCTGGCTGGCAATCTTCGGTGTTGAGACCCGTGGTCGTACGCTCGAAGAGATCACCGCAGGTCTGCTGGACGACTAAAGTCGCTCATCACTGAGTCAGTCGCTCCCGACATGCTGACAAGCAAAAGAGGGCCCCATTCCGGAGGGGCCCTCTTTTTTTGCGCCTTGATTCAAGGCGAGTTTGCATCCAGCCCCAACCTTATGTAGCTTGAGGAATCCGCCTAGCTCGTTGCCGCGCCGGCAAGTTCCGCCCTGGTCAAGCCCCGCAAGCCAGCCACGGTTCCGCCTCGGTCCAGTCCCGCAAGCCGCCCACGGTTTCGTCTCGGGTCCAATCCGATCCGCCTCGGCTTAGCGCTGATTCCATCCCCCAGGCCCAGCCCAGTTCCGCCCCGCAAGCTGGCGAAGACCACCACATACTGCTACAAACAGAACCGTGTGCACTTGCGTCCTGCAAAGTTGTCCCTATGCGCGATTCCAGGCCACCACCGGTCATGCATCTACGCTATAACGCGCCATATTCGTGCACAGACACGTAACAGCAACACCTTTGATGCATAAAAAGGATGCTGCAGGCCTCCCGGTGACGAAAAAATCGTGCATGAGAGCCTCTTTATATAACGCGATAGCACAGCTCCCCAAAACCAGCTAAAAGACAGCAAGAATCACCAGAATGCATGCGACAACGAACATGGGCACCGGCCGAACGTCAGTCAGCGTGCAGCAACAGCCACAAGGTACCAACCAGGCGCCAGCTGGTGCGCAGCAACAGCCCCGAGACGCCAGCCGCAGGGCACCTGCCGAACGTCAGTCAGCGTGCAGCAACAGCCGCAAGACGCCTGCCAGGCGCCAGCCGGCCCACGGCAACAGTCATAAGGCCCCACCAGAATACGCACGACGACAACCAGAAGGGCTCCCGCAATTCGTGCTCCATCAACGGCAGCAGCACCAACAGCACCAACAGCAGAAAGCGTGCAGCGCAGCAATCGGCAGACAAACGTCGCCATACACCTCGCACAACGCAAAGAGGCCCCCAAAGGTAGTTCACACACTTGCCTTTGAGGGCCTTTGCATCATCGAAGCAAGATTGCCCGATGCGATTCATCCATAAAGCTCGCGCAAATTGCAGCTCGAACGATTCCCCTCCCCTGAGCTGCTTGCTACAAGCGGATTTTCCTACTTCATAGGAACGATAACGGTAGGAACCAGCAGGTTGCCCAGGACGCTGTTGGTCGTCGAACCAAACAGCGCACGACCGAAGGTGCCATAAGAATGAGTACCAAGTACCAGCATGTTGCTGTGTCGCGAGGACTCCAGGATGGCACGCGCCGGAGAGGTGCTCTCCTCCGCCTTGCCCGAAACCACGAGGTCGGGGTTGGCTGCCTTGAGATTAGAAACGATCTCGTTCAGTGTGTTTTGGAACTGTTCGCCAACAGGAGCAATGCCACCACCCATCATCTCTGCAGGACGAGAAAGGAAGGCGGGCAGGCCCCAGCCAGAAATCAGCTTCAGCGGCTCCCCCAGGGCAAGTGCGCGCTGAACGCCAAAGGCGATTGCATTGGCAGCAGACTCGTCAGGGCCAATGCCCACCGCGATACCCCTACCGGCGTTTTCGGGGCGCCAGTCGGTAGGAACAACCACCCTAGGGACAGGCGAAGAAACGGACAACCAGAGGCCCGTCGCAATGCCAAAGGTGCGGCCCGCCCCAAAAACATGATGAGAACCCACAACCCGCAAGTCGTGATC
>JAUNOE010000094.1 GCA_030537255.1 Coriobacteriia bacterium | reverse complement strand
CTTCTTCTGGAACGCAGAACCATCGGGGTTCAGAGGCAGATCAAAGACCTTGCGACGTCCCGCCAGGTACTCCTGGAGCTGATTGGAGGCAAGATTGGTGAGCTCTGTGGCTTGTCGCCTACCCGAAAGCTCGACAGACCCAAACAAAATATGAGTGATAGACGAACCATCAGAGGCTATGGTAAGACGCCCCAAGGGGGTGTTGTACACGAAATACGTTCTTGAATCGGGCATCTCTGCCTCCTTCGTTGCCAGGACGAACACTAAGGCATGAAACCCCTGCTATCAGCCTTTGCCATAAAGGACGAGAATCTAGGAAACTACATCCCCCAGAACTCAATAGTGGGAGGCCTATTGGCAAGCTTGCCAGCAGCCTCGATGGGAGACTCCCCTCCCCAAACAATCTTACGGACGCATTCGGTAATCGGAAGTTCAACACCGTGTTTCGCCGCAAGAGGAAGGATGGTCTTGCAGGCAAGAGCGCCCTCGACCACCATATGCGTTTCCTTGTGGAACTGCTCCAAGGTACCTCCCTGGGCAATGAGCTTGCCAAAAGAGCGATTACGAGAATGCTCAGAAGTACACGTAGCAATAAGGTCGCCCGCACCCGCAAGGCCCATAACAGTCATGGGTTCGCCACCGCAGGCCTGAACCAAACGGCTCATTTCGGCCATGCCACGGGTCATGAGCATGGCTGCGGTGTTGTCGCCGTTGCCAATGCCGTAGCTCAGGCCCACGGCAATCGCAATAACGTTTTTGAAGGCAGCACAGAGCTCAACGCCCACGACATCGGACGAGGTGTAGCAGCGGAAGGAGTCCGTGGACAAAAGGTCGCGGAACAGATTGGCCGTCTCCTCGTTAGTCGACGCAATGACCGTACCCGACGAAATTCCCCGCACTACCTCTTCTGCGTGATTGGGACCACACAGTGCAGCAAGACGCTCGGGGTGGCCCAAGACCTCTTCGAAGATCTCAAAAGGAAGAAGGGACGTGTCTTCTTCGATGCCCTTGGAACAGAGAGCGATAGGAAGCTCGCCAGACACGAAGGGGGCCATGTCCAGCGCAAACTTCCGCAAGAGATTCGAGGGGACGACCACCAGAACAGCATCTGCTCCAGAAAGACAATCCCCAAGAGATGTAGTGGCCTTGACCGACGAAGAGAGCTCGGTCTCACACAGGTAACGGGGGTTACGGTGCTCCAAGGTGATAGATGAAGCAACCTCGGGCTTGCGAGCCCACATAGTGACTTCGTTACCTGCGCAGGCAAGCACCTGCGCCAGGGCGGTTCCCCAGGATCCCGCACCAACGACAGCAACGTTCATGGCGGATCAAGCCTCCTTCTTAGAACCAACGCGGTTCTCGGTACCCGCCTTCAGGCGAGAAATATTTGCTCGGTGGGCCCAAACAACCACAGCGGCGACCAGAGCAATTGCCAGACAGGCGGCCCAGTTACCCCAATAGAAATACAAACCCAAGATTGGGCACAACGCTGCTGCCGCAATCGAGCCAACCGAGACATAACGAGTGCTTACCACGAAGGCGGCAAATAGCAGCAGCTCTATGACCGCACCTGGAACGCCAAACACGAAGAACAGCGACCCAACGGCCACCGCAATGCCCTTGCCTCCACGAAAGCGGAGCCAGGGACTGAATATATGGCCAAGAACGCAGCCAGCAAATACGCAAGCCATACACCAGCCAGGCACCAAGGCAAGCAGCTCGGTCTGCGTAAAGCCCGCAGCCGACGAAAGCGAACCGTCCAAGACCTTGGCCACCACCCAGGCAGCAACAACAGAGCCCAAATAGCCCGACAAGAGACCCTTGCCGAAGTCGAGAACAAACACGCAGGCACCGCCCACCTTGCCAAGCGAACGCATAGCGTTTGTAGTGCCGATATTGCCGGAGCCCTCGCTTCGAAGATCCTTGTGATAGACCAGGCGAGAAATGACCAAGCCCCAGGGTACCGAACCCAAAAGGAACGACACTACGAACAAAAGGACGAGTGCGGTCAGAACGGTTGACATTGACTAATCCTTCTTCTTGAACTTGAAACGAACAGGCGTGCCCTCCAGGTCGAAGGACTGACGCAGCCTGTTTTCCAGATAACGCTCGAAAGCGGGCTCGATGATGTCGGGATGATTGCAGAAGAACGTGAACTGAGGGGGTTCGGTGGCACTCTGGGTGCAATACTTCAACTTGAGGAGACGCTTGCCCTTGGAGACAGTATGACCAAAGTCGCGAATCTCCTGCAACCACGTATTAAGGCGCGCAGTGGAAATGCGACCCGTGTAGTTAGCATGAGCCTTGTCGACAGCTTGCCAGATACGATGAACGTTCTTACCGGAAAGGGCACTGATGGCAATCACGGGAGCGTACCCAACGTAGGTCATTCGATCTTCGATGCGATCGCGGATTTCCTGCTTGGCTTCAGGGCCTTCAACCAGGTCCCACTTGTTTAGGACAATGACCATAGCGCAGCCACGTTCGACGGCCATGCCGGCCACGCGCTGATCCTGGTCCGTGAGGCCCAGCGTCGCATCGATGACCAGCACAACCACCTGCGCACGATCGATGGCACGCAAGGATCGCACGAAACCATAATACTCAACGTCTTCGTCGATGACCGACTTACGACGCATGCCGGCCGTATCAACGATGTTGTAAAAGCGACCCTCGTGTTCGACCAGGGTATCGATGGCGTCGCGAGTTGTGCCGGCAACGTCGGATACGATGGAGCGCTCGTTGTTCGTGAGCTTGTTGGTGAGCGAAGACTTACCAGCATTAGGGCGTCCGATAATGGCCACGTCAATGGTGTCGAGCTCGTCTTCGTCGGCTGATTCCTCGGGGAAGCAGGCAACAATGGCATCAAGCAGGTCTCCCGTACCGTGGCCATGCGTAGCGCTGATAGGCCAAGGCTCGCCAGCGCCAAGCTGCATAAACTCCCACATAGCAAGATCGTCGGAAGGGTTGTCCAACTTGTTAACAGCCAGGAACAGGGGTTTCTTAGAGCGGCGAAGCAGGCGAGCAACCTCGATGTCATCGGACATCATGCCAGCCGTGCCATCGACCAAAAGAACGATTACGTCAGCCTCCTCCGTGGCCATCAAAGCCTGCGAACGAATGGAGGATTGGAAACGATCCTCATCACCCATTTCAATACCACCGGTATCGATAAGCGTGAAGTCGCGGCCATTCCAATCGGCACGATGATACGAACGGTCACGAGTGACACCGCGCATCTCATGAACGATAGCCTCGTTGTTTTCGGCAATACGATTGACGAAAGTGGACTTTCCCACATTAGGGCGGCCTACGACGGCGACAATGGGCAGGGGCATGGCGCCCTCCTAACTAATTCATCTAGAAAACTTAGAAAATTAAGGGTACCACGAAGGCCCCAAACGGGGCCTTCGTTAGCTTGGTATCTACTAAAGATCAAAAGATTCGAGTCTTCTGACCACATCCTCTATCTGACTCTCAGGCGTGCTCGCCCCAGCACTTACGCCAACGACGAAGCCGGGTTCGAACCAAGAAGGGTCGAGCTCCTCGGCACGTTCGACGTGATAAGCACGAGCGCAGACATCGCGACAGATTTCAAACAAACGTGTTGTGTTCGAAGAGTTTCGACCTCCGATGACAATCATGGCATCGGCCTCGGCCGCAAGGGCGCTTGCCGCCTCCTGTCGGTGAACCGTTGCCGAACAAACAGTATCGCAAACCTTCGGTGAGAGGCCCCTGTCGACAAGAGCCGAAACTACGGCCTCAAGTTTGGCCGCAGGCTGAGTCGTCTGAACGACGAGGCCAAGGGGATCGCTCAAGTCACAAGGAAGCTCCTCGGAGCCGCCCGCCACGATGCAGGTACCTCCGACGGCACGAGCATGGGCGCTAATGCCCTCGACCTCGGGGTGACCAGCCTCACCTACCACGATGACCAAGTAGCCGTCGCGGGCCAATCGCGCCGCAGCCTTCTGAGCACGCATGACATGGGGACAGGTAGCATCGATAATCCGCTTACCAGCCTGCTCAAGCTGATCGATAACCTCAGGCACCACTCCGTGAGAGCGAATGACCACGCATTCAGTCGACACTTCCCCAATGCCATCGGCCACACCGATGCCACGAGCCTTGAGCTCCTCGACCACCAGAGGATTATGGATCAACGGGCCGAGCGTACACACTTCAAGACCAGAATCACGGGCCTCAAGCGTCATGTCCAGCGCACGCTGAACACCAAAACAGGCACCAGAAGAAGCAGCGCGTACAACCTTGAGAGAAGCCATAGGCGTTCCTTTGCAACGAATTACAACAAAGCAGGCATGCCCTAGGCAGCCTTTGGCTCGAAATCTGGCAGGGTCGCAACGTCAACGGGGTCGATGACC
>JAUNOE010000093.1 GCA_030537255.1 Coriobacteriia bacterium | reverse complement strand
GACAGCACGCACTAAGCACGGCAGCGGTTAAAAAGTACGTATAAAGCAGGGCAACGATCAACAACGGCTCACATGGATCGAAGCAAATCTTAATGACGCTTTACGCTATTGACGCGATGAGTTATCACGATCACAAGGCGCAAAGACCGTAAGCGCCCATTAAAACGAAAAGGAAGGCCCCGAAGGCCTTCCTTAACTAGTTGCCGATTCAATCCGGGACGGCATCCATCCCACCTAGGGCGACCTGGGGAACAAAGCCCCTAGAATGCGCGATAGAAGCAGCTTTGGTTACCGGTGTGGCAGGCAGGACCCGCGGGCATCACCTTCGCCAGCAGGCAGTCAGCGTCGCAGTCGTAGCGTAGCTCAACCAGCTTCTGGGTATTACCCGACTCCTCGCCCTTGTGCCAAAACTTGTTTCGGCTTCGGCTCCAGAACCATGTCGTGCGCTCTTCAAGGGTGCGCTGTACTGACTCCCGGTTCATCCAGGCCATCATAAGAACCTCACCCGTTTCGTTGTCCTGGACGATGCAGGGAATGAGCCCCTGCTCGTTGAAGGACAAATCATCAAGGGAAAGCTGCTCGGTTTCGCTAACGCTCACGTCTATCTCCTGAACAGATTAGAAATCTTGCCCAGCAGGCCATTGCCTTCGGCAGCCTTGGCCATGGCGCTCTTCTGGGTACGGGTCTTTGCCGAAACTTCCTTCAGGCGCTGCGCGGTGACATGGGCGTCATCGCCCATCGCCTGAGAGCTCTGACGGCGGCTGTAGTAGGTGCTGGTGCGCTTTCCTCCGCGGGTGAAACCAGCCTCGCCGGGCTGAGGCCTGCGTTCCTGATCCTGATTCTGATCCATGGCGACTCTCCTTTGAAAAGGGTCCCACCACGCACGAGGCGCGGCTTGCTACGAGTCCATTATGCAGCAAAGGACGCCTATGCCCCGCCATGGATACCTCCCAGCGAACCAATATCGCGGGCAAATACAAGCTTGTCCCAGGTAAATAGCGCAAACAGCCCCTCAAAAAGCGCCCAAGCAACAAAAAGCAGAGCCAGAGCAAGAGGGCTACGCCGGGAGACACGGGAGCGACCAAAGCAGAGCCAAGCCAAGGCGATAGATCCAGAGCAATAGGACTGTGCCGAAGAGCATGGAACAGTCTCTGAGTGAGAGCCAAAGCAAGAGCCGAGCCAGAGCAAAGAAGCGCAGAGTAGCCATACCAGGGCCGAGCCAGAGCGAGGTCAGAGCCACGACAAAAGAAGCACGTCGGGGGCACAAAACGACCACACGGGGCACGTTAGCGCTTGAGTGCCTGAGCCCGGAGAACACAGGGGTGACCACACACAGGCAACCAAGAAGATGGCTCCAACCCAAATGTGGCCGAAACGACTACAGCCTGACAGGGATGCCTTGTGCGGCCATGTATTCCTTGACCTCGCGTATGGTCAGCTCTCCGAAATGGAACACCGAGGCCGCCAACACGGCATCTGCCTCACCTTCGATGATACCCTCGGCGAAGTGCTCCAGCTTGCCCACGCCGCCTGAGGCAATCACGGGAATGTCGACCGCACGCGCAACCGCGCGGGTCAGAGCCAGGTCGAAGCCATCCTTCGAGCCGTCGCAATCCATGGAGGTCAGCAGGATTTCGCCCGCACCACGCTTGGCGGCCTCGCGGGCCCACTCGATGGCGTCGATACCCGTATCCTTGCGGCCACCTTGGATATAGGCCGTCCACTTGTTGGGGTTTCCAGGCACACGCTTAGCATCGATGGCAACCAGCACGGCCTGGCTTCCAAAGGCAAGGGACCCCGCCGTAATCAAGGAAGGGTCCGCGATGGCTGCCGAGTTTAGACTCACCTTGTCGGCGCCCGCAGCAATCATGGTGCGCATGTCTGCCAATTCCCTAAAGCCACCACCAACGGCATAGGGAATATGCACCTGCTCGGACGCGCGCGAGGCCATCTCGATGGTGGTCTTGCGCCCTTCATGCGTTGCCGTGATGTCCAAGAACACCACTTCGTCGGCACCTTGGGCATCGTAGGCGGCGGCCAGCTCGACCGGGTCTCCTGCATCGCGTAGGTTGACGAAGTTGACGCCCTTCACCACACGACCGTTCTTGACGTCCAAACAGGGAATAACACGCTTGGTCAGCATGAGTCACCTTCCTTTGCAACAAAGGCCCCAGCTCCCCTAGGGCCCCAAGATGCGTAGCTCACCATCCAGGCACGAATGCAGCTACGTCCAAAGCGCATTAGAGCGCCGCTTCTGCCTCCAAAATGGCAGCAATGCCTTCTTCTACCGTGAAGTTGCCTTCGTAGATGGCACGACCCGTGATGGCACCGTCGATGGGGGCGCCCGTGGCAACCAGGTTACGCAAGTCATCAAGACTTGCCAGGCCACCCGAAGCGGTGATCTTCACGCCTGGGCAAGCACGCGCCATGGCGGCATAGGCCTCGGCATCGATGCCCGTCTGCATGCCATCGCGAGCAATATCGGTGTATACCAGGTTGGTGATGCCCATGTCGGCAAGCTCGGAAATCAGCTGATCGGCGGGAACGCCATCGGCGGTGTCGAGCCAGCCCTCGGTTGCCACAATGCCATCCTTGGCATCAATACCAGCAACAATCACGTCGCCGTAAGCACGAGCGGCCTCAAGAGCAAAGGCGCGATCTTTGACCAAGGCAGAACCCAGCACCACGCGACGCACCCCCAGCTCGACGTAGCGCTCGATAGCTTCCATACTGCGAATGCCGCCACCAACCTCTACTTCCACGTGCAGGCCTTCGACCATACGCTTGATGAGCTCCTTGTTGGTAGGGGCACCGTCGCGAGCGCCGTCCAGGTCAACGATGTGGATACGCTGGGCACCCGCGTTCGCAAAAGCACGCGCCTGGGCAACCGCGTCATCGTTGTAGACGGTGACCTGGTCGTAGTCGCCCTTCTTCAGGCGGACGGCCTTGCCGCCGAGGATGTCGATAGCGGGAACAAGAATCATCGAAGCCCTCCTTGGGAATACTCCTCAACCAACCTTCCGAAATTCGCCAGCAGACGCATGCCCACCGCAGACGACTTTTCGGGATGGAACTGCGTGGCAAACACGTTGCCATGACGAATGGCGCTCACGAAAGGCTGGGCGTGAACCGTGATGCCCGCCACGTCTTCCTTGTTTGCGGGCACACCCACGAACGAATGGGTGAAATAAAAGTACGAGCCGTCTTCGATGCCGTCGAACAGAGGATTGCCCTGGCCACCGTTAACCAACTCAACCGAGTTCCAGCCCACATGGGGCACCTTCACCTTTTCGCCCTGAGGCATAAGCGCCGGCATGCGCACGACCTCTCCGGGAACCAGGCCCAAACCTGGCAGCGTCTCGCCCTGAGCGCAGCCTTCGTTGCCCTGCTCGTAAACCAGCTGAAGCCCCAGGCAAATTCCCAAAAAGGGCACGCCTTGGGCAACGCGCTTGCGAATGGCATCCGCCTGGCCACTTTGCTCAAGGAAGGTGATGGCATCCTTGAAGGAGCCTACCCCAGGCAATAGCAGGCCATCGGCGGAAAGAACGTCTTCGGCCCTGTCGCTGATAAAGGCATCGAAGCCCGCGTCGGTCAGGCCCCTATGAACGCTGGCCAGGTTGCCGCGGCGGTAATCAATAATGCAGATACGAGCCATTACAGCGCCCCCTTGGTGCTGGGTACCACGTCAGCGATACGGGGATCGATGGCGACAGCTTCCTTGAGCGCACGCGTCACGGCCTTGAACGAGGCCTCAAGAATGTGGTGGGAATTGGTTCCGGCCATCTGACGCACGTGCAGGCTTATGCCCGCGTTAGCCGCCAGGGAACCGAAGAACTCGACGCCCAGTTCGGTATCGAAGCTGCCGACCTTTTCAGAAGGAATGTCGAGCTGTGCGTGACAGGAGCCCCTGCCGCTGAAGTCCACAGCCGCCAAAACCAAGGTCTCGTCCATGGGGAGCAAGCTCTGGCCGTATCGGGTGATGCCGCGCTTGTCGCCAATGGCCTGAGCAATGGCTTGGCCCAACACGATGCCGCAATCCTCAACAGAATGGTGAGCGTCCACTTCAATATCGCCCTTGCAGTGCACCGTAAGGTCAAACAGACCATGACGGCCAAAGGCATCAAGCATGTGATCGAAGAACGGCACGCCCGTGTCGATGTCGGTCACGCCCGTTCCATCAAGGTCAATGCGTACCTGAATGTCGGTTTCCTTGGTAGTGCGGCTGATTTCAGCGACGCGACTCATAGGGCTCCCTTCTTCTGCATGGAGCATCTTTCAAGCACCGAAGGGCTCACGAGGACACAGGACGAAAAGCCCGCCCAATCGTCGAAGAGGCCCTTCATCACATCAAAAAGAGAGAAGGAACCAAAGGGCCTGCGACGCACAACGGCGCAAGTAGATGCGCTTGGCCGTTCATTATCTCACGGGCACACCACTTTAGTGTCGTGGAGTGATTTCTATGACG
>JAUNOE010000092.1 GCA_030537255.1 Coriobacteriia bacterium | reverse complement strand
GCCTTGGGTGGGTAACAGCCTTGGGCGGGTTGCAGCTCTGGATGGGCGGCAGCATGGGCGAAAGCTGCCCTGGGAAGCACCTTTGGGTGGCAAGTATCTCGGAACATGCAGCAACCTGGGGTGAAAGCTGCTCGGATCAGCAAGCAAGCTTGGGCATGCAGCAACCCAGGGAAGATAGGGCAGAAAGCAAAGAAGGGAACCTGGAAAAGGTTCCCTTCTTGTGTGAGTAGCTGGTGCCGGAGGTGGGATTCGAACCCACACGGGGGTTGCCCAGAGGTTTTTGAGACCACCGCGTCTGCCATTCCGCCACTCCGGCGTGCGAGTCATCGTATCAGATTGCCGAGCCATCAGCAATAAGCCAGACAGTTGCTTGGCATTTTTATCTATTTCCCGCACTTGCTCGTGGAGTTCTTGGCGGGCATTCTCCTTGGCCAGACAACCCGGACATTCTTTTGAAGGAGGTACTTGTCTTTATATCGGCTCGTCTTGAGGGATCCGTTGGTGAGGAACCCTACTTCCGATATGGCTATGTCATTAGGTCTGTTCGTCTTGGGGGATCCATAAGCATCGACCAACTTGATGTGTCGTCTCAGGGCAATGGCTCAAAAAGGCGAAGGGCGTCTCCGGAACGAACGGAGACGCCCTTCTTGTCGGGTCCAGAGTGGGGGACGGATCCGACCACGGGTGAGGTATGTGGCTGCTTTCGTCTACATACCGTGCGTCGCGAATTGCGACGTGCGCACGATGATACCACCCTTAAAGGCTTGTGCCGTTGACGGTTTTTTGCTCCATGTAATTGTCTTTGGCGCATAATGGGGAGCCAACACACGTTTGACAAGGTTTTTGGTGTCTTTGGGTTGCGCCTGCTCCCCACAGGCCCGCGTCATAAGCTCCCAGGCTCCGAATCCCTTGCGGCCGGTCTGCTCCCGCTGCTCTGCGCTCTTGCGGGAGCGGTCGTGCGTAGGAGGAAGGACAGCATATGCTGAACGAAAAAATGATTGGCCTGGGCAGCGCCCCTAACGACATTCGCGCTCTGTTCGCCTACGGCCTTGCTCGCAAGGCCGAAATTGGCGAAGACAAGGTTTTTGACTTCAGCATCGGCAATCCCAGCGTTCCTGCCCCCGCCGAAGTGTCCGCCACCATCAAGCGTCTCCTGGACGAAGAAGACCCTGTGGCTCTGCACAGCTATACGCCGAGCCCTGGTCGCTTCGAGACGCGCAAAGCCGTGGCCGACCATCTGAGCCGCCACTTTGACATTGCCGCCAAGCCTGAACAGGTTTATATCACCTCGGGCGCTTCGTCTTCTCTGGCCATCTCCTTTAAGGCCGTGGCCTGCGAAGGCGAAGAGGTCATCGTGCCCTCGCCCTATTTCACCGAATACAAGACTTGGGTCGAGGCGACGGGAGCGTCCATCGTTGAGGTGCCCTGCCTCGAGCCCAGTTTCCAGCTTGACGTGCCTGCAATCGAAGCTGCCATTACGCCTCGTACGGCAGCCATCGTTGTCAACAGCCCCAACAATCCCGTTGGTGCGGTGTACACGAAGGAGAGCCTTGAGCGTCTTGCTGCGGTTCTGGCTCGCAAGGAACAGGAGTTTGGCACCTCGATTTACCTTATCGCCGACGAGCCTTACCGTGCCATCACCTATGGCAAGGAAGTTCCCTTCATTCCTACCATCTACGCACGCACCATCCTGTGCTACAGCTTCTCGAAGACGCTGAGCTTGCCTGGTGAGCGTCTGGGCTTCATTTACGTGTCTGACCTCATGGAAAACCCCCAGGAGACCACGTACGCCATCCAGGGTGCTGGCCGCTCCCTGGGCTATATTTGCTGCAGCGCCTTGTGGCAGCGCGTTCTTGAGGAGTGCATCGAGCTGCCCACCGACGTCGAGGCTTACCGCGTCAATCGCGAGATCCTTACCAAGGGCCTCTCTGAGCTGGGCTACGAATACGTCGAACCTAACGGAGCCTTCTATCTGTGGGTGAAGGCGCTTGAGCCTGATGCGGTGGCCTTCAGCAACCGCGCCAAGGACTTCGAACTCCTGTTCTGCCCCTCCGATGGCTTTGGTGGCAAGGGCTGGTTCCGCCTGAGCTACTGCATCGCCCGTGAGACTATCGAAAACTCCCTGCCTGCTTTTGCCGCCTTGAAGAAGGCGTACGACGACCAGGCCTAGCGGAAAGGCGCCCAATTGGCATTCGAAGGAGCGATATTCGACTGTGACGGGACCCTCTTGGATTCCCTGCCCGCCTGGCAAGGCCTCGAGGGCTATCTGTGCAGTCTCTGCGATGGTCGGGTGACGCGGGAAGACCGAGCTTTGCTCACCACGTTCACCATTCCAGAGACGGCTCGGTGGTTTCACGAGTCCTTTGGCTTGGGAAAAAATGTGTCTCAGGTCGTGGGTTTGATGGATGAATATCTGGTCGAACAGTATGCTTGTGCGCAGCTTTTGCCTGGAGTGGCGGAGTTTCTTGAGGAATGTGCTCGCGCTGGAGTGAAGATGAGCGTGGCATCGTCAAGCTCACCGGCTTATTTGGAGTCGGGCTTGCGTGCTTCGGGTATTCGCGACTACTTTTCGGCCGTCTATTCGGTCGAGCAGTTTGGGACCACCAAGCGTGAGCCTCATATCTACGACCGCGCTCGCGAGACCTTGGGCACCCCCAAGCAGGCAACCTGGGGATTTGAGGACTCCCAGTATGCTGCCGAAACCTTAAAACGCGCAGGCTACCGTGTGGTGGGAATCTATGACCCCGCAGATGTTGCGTCATGTGACATGGCTATCGCCGGAGAACATTCGCCCGATGTCTTGGTAACGAACTTCAGCGAGTTGGCCCCCGAGCGGCTCATTTCTGCTTAGAGCTTGCGACCTCAGCTGAGGGCTTTGACTTAAACTGCGGGGATCCTGGTTTCGCTCGGGTTTTCAAAGGCTCCGATGATCAGCGCACAGGCCCGTTCTTTTGCTCCCTAGGCCAAGGGGGCAAAAGAACGGGCTTCTTTGCGTAGCTGTTCGAAGTCGGGGCGGGTGGGGCAAATCCTGGAAAGAATCGAAGAGGAGCTCATGAATCCGATGTCTTCGGGCGGAAGGTTGCGCGCCGAATAGCCCGCCGATTCCAAGATGAGTTGGCCGCGTAGCTTGGCGTGGTAGTGATGCTGGAGCCCTTCGTTGATGGAAAGGACGGAAACGGCGAGTTCTTCGGTATCGCAAGGCAAAAACTCACCAGTCGCAATGCCGGCTTCCATGGTGGTGACCAGGTTCTGGTAGAGCTCCCGATAGGCGCAGAACAGCTCCTCGAACGCATCAGGGTTGTCAGTGGCCACGCTTTCGAATTCGTAGAAATCGAAAGGTAGGTCGCACTTAGCTACTACGTCGTAGACCACCAGCAGATGGAGCTTCAGGGTGTTCGAGACGTCAAGTCTGCCAAGGCGTGTAAATTCTTTACGAACGCCTCGGAAGTTGTAAATCTTGTTCAGGAGGTCTTCCTTGGAGGGGAAGTGATAGTACAGCGAAGACTGATTAATGCCCACTTTGCGTGCAATTTGGGTCATTGAGGTCTTTTGATATCCCTGTTCGGCGAAGAGGTCGAGGGCAACTGCAAGGATCGATTCTTCGCGAAAGGCGCGGTCGCCTTCTCCTTTGCGGGGGCGACCTCGGCGGCGTTTTGGCTGGTCTGAGGGCTCGGGTGTGGTCATCAAGTCTCCTTGGGCTTGAAATTAGTCGTTGGCGCCGGTGATGGCGTTCATCAGGGAAGATACCAGCGAAATGATAATGGAGCCCACGAAGGCGCTGCCGAAGTTGTTGATATAGAAGCCCGTGTCAAACACCGCATTGCCAATGCTGGCAGCAAGGCACAGCAAGGCCGCATTGATGATCAGATAGAAAATACCCAGACTGATTACGGTGATGGGTGCGCCCAGGAGCTGCAGGATGGGCTTAAGCGTGGAGTTCAGGACGGCGATAACCAGGGCTATGATCACGACCGACATCACTTGGGATTCCCCGCCTGCGACCGTGATGCCGGGAAGTAGGTAGACGCAGACCATGACGGCAACGAAGATGCCCAGGACGCGAAGCAGGAAGTTCATACTGGCTCCTTATGACGAGGCTATGGTTTGTTCCATGCCAAGAGGTAAAAATCACTGATTGCCATGATACGGTTTTGGGCAAAATACGGCTCGAAAAAGGGGCGATATCCATGATTGAGACAATTGAGCGCACCATTGCCACCCGGCATCTGTTCGACGGGGCCAGCCCGTGCGTTCTCATGGTTTCGGGAGGATCTGATTCCACTGCGCTTGCCTACCTCATGTCCGACCTGCGTGAGCGTGGGCTGGTGGGACCCCTGGCAATCCTGCATGTGAATCACAAGCTACGTGGTGCTGATGCTGATGCTGACGAGGCTTTCGTCGAGTCGTTGGCCAAACTCCTGGACATCCCCTTCTTTATGTGCGAAGTGGATGTCAGCATGCTTGCCCAGGTTTCGGGGGGCAATGTTGAGGCCATCGGT
>JAUNOE010000091.1 GCA_030537255.1 Coriobacteriia bacterium | reverse complement strand
GCAGTGAGATAAGCCTCGTCGATCAAAACCATGACGTAGCTCTGCCTAGGCCTCGGCGTCTTCGCCATTTCGTGCTATAGCGCTCAGTCCATAGTATTCACGGACCTTGTCTTCGATTTCATTGCGAAGGTCAGGGTTGTCGTGCAAAACGGCTTTAACCGCTTCTCGACCCTGCCCCAGTCGCTCGTCGCCATAGCTGAACCAAGAACCGCTCTTGTTCACGATGCCGGCATCCACGCCCATATCAAGGACACAACCCTCTTTGGAAATGCCCTCGCCATACATCAGGTCAAACTCTGCCTGACGGAAGGGAGGAGCAACCTTGTTCTTGACGACCTTAACCTTCACGCGGTTGCCAACAAATTCTCCGTCTCGCTTAAGAGATTCGGTACGGCGAACATCCAGGCGGACGCTGGAATAGAACTTAAGCGCACGACCGCCCGTAGTGGTCTCGGGGCTACCAAACATGACACCAATCTTCTCGCGAAGCTGATTGATGAACACGCACGTGGTTTTCGATTTCGAAAGCGAGCCAGCAAGCTTACGCAGCGCTTGGCTCATCAAACGAGCCTGCATGCCAACGGTGACGTCACCAATTTCTCCTTCGATTTCAGCACGAGGAACCAATGCCGCAACAGAGTCAATGACAACGCAGTCAATCGCACCGCTCCTGACCAGCATGTCACAGATTTCCAGGGCTTGCTCGCCCGTGTCGGGCTGAGAGATGAGCATCTCATCAACATCGACACCAAGCTTAGCGGCATAGACGGGGTCAAGTGCATGCTCTGCGTCGATATAGGCCACAATGCCGCCTGCCGCCTGGGCCTCAGCAACAATATGAAGGGCAAGCGTGGTTTTACCGCTGGCCTCAGGGCCATAGATTTCGACGATACGCCCACGAGGGACGCCACCAACACCAAGAGCCACATCCAGCGGAAGAGCGCCGGTTGGAATGGTTTCGACCACCATGTCCACATTGTCACCCAGCTTCATGATGGCACCCTTGCCAAACTTGCGCTGAATTTGATCCGTAGTGATCTTGAGCGTGCTCTCGACGTCCTTGTTCATGATTTCTCCTAGCAAAGGGAGGGATACTGCGTTTTGGGCACTTGCAACTCTAATCGAACACGCGTTCGATGTCTAGCGAAACTCAGATTTCGTTTCAACCTGCCGTGCCTGGTGTCCAGACTATCCAATTTCGTCAAAACGAATCACAAGCTTTGCAGAACGAAAGTCGAAGCGAATATAAACAGCCAGTGAAAAACGAAGGCCCCTCGGACGGAACCTCCATCCGAGGGCCTCATACCCACCTGATATGTAAAGCACAACTGAGACCCGTAGCCTAAAGTGTCCGAATCTCCTCTGCCATCATGTTCAGGGCATGGCAGACCGTCTGTTCGCGAACAAGTCCACGACTGCCATCAAAATGCATGACCTCAGCTCGATCGCCGCGTTTACTGGAAATTCCAAACCACACGGTACCAACTGGTTTTTCGTCAGACCCACCCCCGGGCCCCGCAATACCAGTAACCGACACCGCGATGTCCGTGGAACATACGAGGCGCGATCCAGCTGCCATCTGCAGAGCAACGGGTTCAGAAACAGCACCAAACTTCGCCAGGTCGTCAGCCGAAACGCCAAGCACGCTCTTCTTCACATCGTTCGAATAGGACGTGACACCACCCTCAACAACAGCAGAGCTACCAGGAACCGACGTCAACGCACCGGAAATCAAGCCACCAGTGCAGCTTTCAGCGGTGGAAAGACGCAGATTCGCCTCGATAGCGGCCGCAATTACCTGAGCAGCCGCACTTTCAGCATCGACGATGGCCTCCTCTTCCTTGGCCGGAATACCCTTCCCAAACAGAGGCGCAGCCTTCACAAAGTAGTCAATCATCGACCAGATGGTCAGAAGAAGAGCCGCGGCCATGACCACCCAAGCAAGCACGTTGAACCACAACACGAAGGTGGCATCCTGGCTCACCATCCAAACCGAATTCTTGGTGATGAACATCAGGATGGCGATGATGGTAGTCACCGTCTTGGCCTTGCCATACCAAGAAGCTGCAATGACAAGGCCCTTGGTAGCAGCGAGCATGCGCAAGCCTGAAATGATGAACTCGCGACAAATAATGACCAGGGCAATCCACGAAGGCAGCTCACCTAGCTCGCATAGCGCCAAAAGCGCTGCCGCAACCAGGATTTTGTCAGCAAGAGGATCGACGAACTTGCCAAAATCGGTCACTTCTCCCCTGCTCCGCGCCAGGTAGCCATCAAGAGCGTCAGTGCAGCTAATCAAGGCAAACAAGATGGCGGCGACCCACGGTTGGAAAGCCGCCACCTCATTTCCAAAGGGAACCCACTGTGGCCATGGCGAAATGATAACCGCCATGAACACGGGAACCAGACCAATCCTTATGCAGGTGACTATGTTAGCGGGAGTCCAGATTGTCGCTGCCGAACCCTGCTGGGAGTCACTCAACCTCGCCCTCCATTTCATAGAGAAGTGTATCGGTGATGGTGACGTTCACGAAGTCGCCGACCTCACCAGCATCAACGTAGACAACACCGTCAACTTCAGGAGCCTGATACTGGCAGCGACCGTAAAGCTGGCCATCCTCTTCTTCACCGAGAACCAGAACTTCCATGGACTCGCCAACATGACGCTTAATGCGCGATGCAGAAATTTGATCAGCAAGGTCACGGAGACGCTGGAAACGTTCCATCTTGGTATCCTCGTCAACCTGGTTGGGCATGTTTGCGGCACGAGTTCCCTCTTCGGGGGAATACGGGAACACGCCAACATAGTCAAATTCTGCCTCGGCAATAAAGTCACACAGCTCTTCGAACTGCTCCTCGGTTTCACCAGGATAACCGACGATGACGGTGGTACGCAGAGCGACACCCGTAAGGCGCTGACGAATGCGATGCAGGCGCTCGAGGAAATAGGCCTTGTCACCGGAGCGATTCATAGAGTGAAGAATCTGTGCGTTGGCATGCTGAAGAGGGATGTCCAGATAACTACAGATGTTGTCATGGTCCTCCATGACGGAAAGCAGCTGGTCATCGATTCCACCAGGCTGAAGATACATCACGCGGAACCAGGTATCAGGATGCAAACGCGCTAAACGCTTGAGCAACAGAGGCAAGTTGGTGGGAGAGGTGCCGTCGTCAACGAGGTCAAGACCCCATAGACCAGAATCCTGGGCAATCAGGACGATTTCGCGAACACCAGCGTCAATCAAGCCACCAACTTCTCCTTCGATCTGATCAAAGGAGAAGCTGTGGTAAGGCCCGCGAATAAAGGGGATGGTGCAATACGAGCAGTATCGATTGCAGCCATCGGAAATCTTCACATAGGCACTGGGGCCATCGGCCACAACGACGCGACCGTTGACGATGGATTCAACCTCATGGTCAAACAGCTCGTTCAAGACGCCAACGATGTTGTCCTCCTGGGCACAAGGCACGAATCGGTCGGCTTCGGTAAGCTCTTCGCCCAAGGCATTTCCGTAACGGGACGGCAGACATCCGGCCACCACGAGCTTGGTGTCTCCATCGATGACCGCCTGTTCACGAGCAATCTCGAGGATAACATCGATGCTTTCTTCGACGGCATCCTGGATGAACGAACAAGTGTTGACGATGACAACGTCTGCGGCGTCGTCTGAACCGACGACGGTGTAGCCCGCCTGAAGAAGGTCTTCCTTCATGTGGGCCGTGTCTACCTCATTCTTCGCGCAACCCAAGGTCACGAATGCAACTCGCTTGCCCATGGGTGCCTCCTTCCCCTCTCTAGAGAGCTCTCCTAGCGATAGTTGGTGAACTGCAAGGGCTGACCGTAGTCTTGACCCTTCAAAAATGCGATGACCTCCTGAAGCGTATCAAGCTTAGGACCCGAAACCTTGAGCTTGTCACCCTCAATGGCCACCTTCACCTTGAGCTTGGTGCCCTTTATGTCCTTATTGATCTTGGAAGCGGTTTCCTTGTCGATGCCTTCAACGATAGTACCAACCTGACGAACCGTACCACCCGTAGCAGCTTCGAGCTTTCCCCACTTGACGGAGCCAAGGTCAATTCCGCGCTTGATAAGCTTGGAAGAAACAATATCGATAACCTGCTTGGCGACAAAATCGCTTGGAGCCGTCACCGTAAGGATCTTCTTGCTCTTGTCGAGATCGATTGCAGCGCCGGAACCTTTCAAGTCATAACGCTGGGAGATCTCCTTTTTGGACTGCCCGTAGGCATTGTCGATTTCCTGCATGTCTACCTGGGAGACAACGTCGAAGCTGGAATCCTTTGCCATGCTTAGCTCCTTTCTACAAGCTGAGAATATCAGTCCCGTGCTATTCGGATGAGTCAGAACCAGCAGAAGTGCTGGTGGATGCACCAGAAGTGCCCGCAGACGTAGTGGTCGAACCCGTCACAGCAAGCGTTTTGGAGTCAGAAGAAGACGTGCCGCTCGACGAATCAGACGAAGAAGAATCACTGCCCGTGCCGCTTGTGCCAGTAGTAGAGCCTGTGGAGCTGGTGTTGCTCGTGGTGCCCGATGAGGACGAAGCGGAAGAGCTGCTCTTAGAAGAAGAGC
>JAUNOE010000090.1 GCA_030537255.1 Coriobacteriia bacterium | reverse complement strand
AGTGAGCCATCTGACAAACAAGTCATAGCCAGCGTGACCAAACGGACGAAACCCGCTCTAGACCAGCTTGACGAACTTGCGCTTACCTACCTGCAACACAGCGCCGGACAGACGCTCGGGAGCAACGTTGTACTCCTTGGCGGGAAGGGATTCGCCATTGATCTTGACACCGCCCTGGTCAATCATGCGGCGTGCCTCACCAGCAGACTTGCACAAGCCGGAATCGGCCAGGACCTTGGCCACGTAAACCTGGCCTTCCTCATTGGGGGTCAAATCTGCAGCGAACTCAGCCACGTCCTCGGGAATTTCGTGCTGCTTGAACTGACGGTCGAATGCCTCTTCTGCTTCGGTGGCGGCTTCCTCGGTATGGTAGGCGGCAACGATGTTGCGAGCCAGGGCACGCTTTACCTTGTTGGGATGCAGGCTACCGTCAGCCAAGCCGGCCTCAATGGTATCGATTTCGTCCACGGCAACAGTGGAGGCCAGGCGGTAGTATTTGACCATCATCTCGTCAGGGATGCTCATGACCTTGCCAAACATATCTGCGGGCTCATCGGTCAGACCAACGTAATTGCCATAGGACTTGGACATCTTACGCACACCGTCGGTGCCTTCCAGCAGAGGCATGGTCAGGCAGATCTGGGGCTCCTTGCCTAGCTTCTCCATGAGCTCACGGCCAGCCAACAGATTGAACAGCTGGTCAGAGCCAACCAGTTCGACATCAGCATCTATAAACACGGAGTAGTAGGCCTGCATCACTGTATACAGGAACTCATGCAGAGAGATGGGCTGCTGGCTGTGATAACGATTGTTGAAGTCATCGCGTTCCAGAATGCGAGCAACGGTGAAGTGGGACAGAAGGCTCAAGAGGCCTGCCAGATCCAAATCGAAAATCCACTCGCTGTTGTGGCGAATGGTGGTGCGCTCGGGATCAAGAATCTTCATTGCTTGAGCCATATAGGTCTCGGCGTTGGCCTGGATCTGCTCGCGAGAAAGCTGGGGGCGCGTGCTGTTGCGACCGGAGGGGTCGCCAATGAGCGCAGTGCCGTCACCGATGATCAGGGTGACGTTATGGCCCAGATCCTGGAACTGGCGAAGCTTGCGCAGAGGCACGGCGTGGCCAATGTGCAGGTCGGGGCTGGTGGGGTCGACGCCCAGTTTGATGGTCAGGGGCTCGCCCTTGGCCAGCTTCTTCTTCAGGCCGTCCAGAGGCTTGATTTCGAACGTGCCCGACTGAATGATGTGAAGCTGCTCTTCAACAGGAAGCATCTAACTCGTGTCCTTTCGTAAGGGTAATGCGGAGATTCTAGCACGGCTATGGGCCAGCAGTTTGCCCATAGCCGGAAGGTAAGTCATTGCGTGGCACACAAAACCCGAAGGCATGTCTGCCAAAGCGTGCGACGCGAGATAAGAGACTACATCACGCCACGGAACAGATGGCCAGACGTAACGCCCTCGGCCTTGCCCACGCGGTTGTCGCCACGCTGGGCCAAGTCACGCGCACGCACAGCACGTTCAACGGCCTTGGTGGTCTCGGCCACGTTCATCAACGTGGTGTCCACCATGACCGACGTAATACCGGCACTGACCAGATCCGGCATGGAACGTGCGATATCCAGGGACACGGCGTTATACAAATGGCTACGACCCGTGCAATCAGTGACAACGGGCATCTCGTAGCCCTTGCGGTCCTTCAGATAGTGGGGGCTCTTACGACGAGGGCAGGTGGCGCATTCCTGGTTGCAAGGACCCTGGCTCATCAACAGACAATGCTCAGTAACCATGAGCTCGTTGGCACCCATGATGGTGATGCCCAGAGGAACACTGCTCAACTCGCCTAGCTCTTCGATCTGGACCAAGGACAATTCGGGCGAAAGCCAGATGCGCGATGCCCCCATGTCGGCCATGACGCGCAGATCAGCCAGATTGGTCACGGGAACATGAGGACCCACCTCAACGCTTGCACCCATTTCGGCAGCGCGAACCATCTGTCCCAAGTTCTCGCACATGACGGGCTTGTCGGCCTTGACCTTCTTCCACATGTCATGGCCGCCGCGGCGCTCTTCGTCAATCATGCGGTCGACCACGGGCAGGACGGGAATAGCCTGCTTGGGATAGCCTGCCTGCTCTGCAGTGGCCGTCAACTGGCCCGCGACCACGGCCTCGCCACGGCTGTAGTTCAGCATGGGCACATAGATCAGGTCGGCGCCGGCACGCTTGGCAGCACGGGCGCAAGCAGGATTGGTGGCCCAAGCCGCAACCAGGCACTTGCCACGCTGAGCACGGGTCATGCTGGGCTGAGGCTGCGTGCGCTCAAGCCTACGGTCGTGATAGATGCGCAGGATTTCGACCTCAAGCTGCTCAGCTGCAGCAGCCCTCAGCTTGTGCAGGGCCGAAAAGCCCATGCCCACGCCCTCATCGAGCTCCACGTCCATAGAGGCAATGGTGAAATTAGTGGATCCCATGCGGTCCACGTGGTCACGCACGTCCTGCTCCGTCAAGGCCTTGGTACGGGCAGCTTCCACCACGTCGCCTTCTTGAGTGGCGGAATTACCGTCCATGGTGGTAAAAGAAACCAAGGCAGGCTGACCAATGCGCAAACGGACGTAGGCGTTCACGGCAACCTTGGGCTCGCGGGGTTCATCCACATAGGCGGCTTCGGCATTACGGACACGGAAAACACGATCACCCTTGCCCACGGCACGAGGCACCGCCACAGAAACGCCCCTCTTGGTGGGAACTAGCTCATCAATAGTATGAACAAAGTGACCGCGGTTGGTCCAGAATTCCACGACGTCGCCCACATGAAGCTCGATTTCGGGCTCAAGCTCCACGCGGCCACCCTTCAGGCCCACCACGCGACCAACAAAGATGCCGCGATTGTTAGGGCGACCGTAGCTCATGATTTCGTTACCACGTTCGTTGGTCATATATGCCGTGGTAAAGCCGCGGGAAAAGGCCTCCGACAGAATCTGGAGCTCGCCTTCGGTGGCACGGGGGGCCTCGGAAAGCGGCGTTTCAGGATCAGCCTGCGCCAGCCATGCCAGCGTGCGGTCGATGACCTGGCGGTAGACGCCCACAACGGCGCTCACGTAGTCAGGGCTCTTCATACGGCCTTCCACCTTCAAGGAGGAAACACCGGCTTCGACGAGCTCAGGCATGATTTCAGCCGTGCACAAGTCCTTGGGGGAAAGAAGATGCTCACCAGGGGCAGGCAGATCCTTGGACTTCAGGGCGCGGTTATGCAACGTGTAGGGCAGACGGCACGCCTGGGCGCAGCGGCCACGATTAGCAGAACGACCACCGATGAGCGAAGACATGAAGCACTGGCCGGAATAGCACACGCAGATGGCACCATGTCCGAAGGTCTCCACTTCCAGACCCATGTCAGCGGCAGCGGCGGACAGCACGGCGATCTCTTCCAAAGAAAGCTCGCGGGCCAGGGTGACTCGCTTGGCACCCAGCTCAGCAGCAGCCCTCAAACCATTCACGTCATGAGTGTTCATCTGAGTAGATACGTGCACACGAGCACCCTGAATAGTGCGCATGATCTCTGCCGCCACGCCGGGATCCTGCACGATGAAAGCGTCGACGCCGGCGCGGTAAGCCTGACGAGCCAGCTCCATCGCATCGGGCAGTTCAGAGGGCAGCACCACAGTATTCAAGGTGAGGTACACCTTCACTCCACGCAAATGCGCATAGTCGCAGGCCTCACGCAGCTCCTCAAGCGTGAAATTGTCGGCACCGCGACGGGCATTGAATTCACCCGCACCCAGATACACGGCATCAGCACCCGCACGTACGGCAGCATGCAGACAGGTCATATTTCCCGCAGGAGCAAGAAGCTCCACCGAGCGACCGGTGGAAATGATCGTTTCGTTGTCCATATTCGCTCTCTTCGCTCTTGTGTCGGCCCGTGTGCAACGAACCCTTAAACGAATCAGTGGCCACCCCCACAGGAGGCGGCCACCTCAAATCTGATATGTCGGATGCCCCTTATCGAAGCACCCAAGCAAGCCCGCAAAAGGCTATGCCTTGGAGACGGCCTCGTCGGCTTCCTGGAGAGCCTTGATGCCGGCGTCGTAGTGCTCCTTAACCTTGGAGAGACGGTCGCCGTACTTCGAATAATCAAAGGAGCCGGACTTGGGAGCCTTCACGTCTTCATACAGTTCAACATACAGCTTCAGGGCAGTCTGAAGTTCCTCGGCGCCATTGACGTACTTGCTGTTGACGTCCTTCAGAGCCTCGGGGGCCTGGATTGCCTTCAGGCGATCAACGCACTTGTTCACCGTAGAAAGCTCACTGGAAAGGGAAAGAACCTCGCCGTCCTTGACGGCCGTGGAGAATTCCTTCATGGAGTCGTCCATGTCCGACATGATGGAGTTCACCGAAGACATGTACTGACGATTCTGGGTCTGCGCGTCGCTCTTGGCGTCGGCGGCACAGCCACCAAGCAGGGCCACGCAAGCGAGGGCTGCAACCAAAACGGCAATGATCCGAGCTTTGACGTTCATAAGTTCCTTTCGAACACGCGCCCATTTGTTTGGACGCGAACAGTTGCTACCAGGGATGGGTGGAAGGGCTACTCTTCCGTGCCGCCGGCATCGCCACCGCC
>JAUNOE010000020.1 GCA_030537255.1 Coriobacteriia bacterium | reverse complement strand
CATCATCGGTCCACAGAACCACCTTGCCACGCGCGCCCGACTCGGTGATTTCCGAATAGCGCACCACAGGCTGCTTCTCCAGGCTTGCCAGGGGCTCGACCGCAGCTGCCGCAGCTGCCGCAATTTCCGAGGCCACTTCGTCCAGATCGCGGTCATTGGTTACCACGAAGGGGACGCTGGCCTTCTCGAGCGGCGCCGTGATGGTGATGTTGCTCGTGGAGGCGTTGGCATTGGGGACCATTACGACCTCACCTGCGCGGTTGACCACCACGGTCTGGCGCCAGCCGATATCGCGCACGACACCCGTCTGGTTGCCGATGGTGATGTTGTCTCCCGGACGGAAGAGCTTGGCGAACACGATGGTGGCTCCACCGATCAGGTTCTTCAGCGTGTCCTGAAGGCCCAGGGACAGGGCAAGACCGCCAACGCCAAGAGCCGCGATGAAGGTGCTGACATCGACGCCGAAGCTGGCGCTCAGAATGGTGCAAGCACCCACAAAGTAGATGAGGCCGCGGGCGATGTTGTCAAACAGGGAGACGCTGACCAGGGGGCTGTCGCTCGCCCGAAATACCCTGTCCAAGGCCCGAACAACCAGATGGGCAACCCATAAGGTGAGAAGAGCAACGAAGACACCGATCACGATGCGCGCAATGACGTCGTTGCCAAGGACGGACGAAAGGCTCGTCTCCCAGGACTGGGTCATGTCGTTTGCGGTACCGGTGATTTCGTTCATGCTGCTCCTTCTTGCCTCAAGGACCATAAAGGCGATGGTCTGCGCAGGCGCTCACGCTGCCGCCAACACCTATACTGCCGCCAGACAAGCACCGCGCTTGCCTGAGTCCCTGGCGCAACGTCAAATTCTGGAAGCCTCATAGTAAGAGATGCCCGTCTGGCAAGAAGGCGGACACCTTGGGTATCATGGGAAACCCATTAACGCACGACAAGAGCCACATGCTGCCCACACTCTTTGGGAGCCAGTTTGGAAGCCAACCCGCGCGAAAGCAGACGGACGGCAAAACCAGACACCCACAAAAGGCAAGGCGGCCCTCGGTTGGTCCGTGCGCCCCACCACCCAGGAGAACCCATGGACTTCCGCAACATAGAATTCAAGGCGGCCTATGGCACCAGCAGCCAGATCCCCGAATCCAAGCGCCCCGAGGTCAGCTTCGTCGGACGCTCTAACGTGGGCAAGTCTTCGCTGATCAACCGCCTGTTCAACCGCAAGAAACTCGCCAAGGTTTCCAGCAAGCCCGGCAAGACCAGCACCATCAACTTCTTCAGCAATGGCAAGGAAGACTTCATCGACCTGCCTGGCTACGGCTACGCACAGGTCTCCAAGTCCGAAAAGGCACGCTGGTCCGAGATGATCGAAGGCTACTTTGACCAGTACCGCTATTACGCCCTAGTGGTCAGCCTGATCGACATTCGTCACCCTGCCAGCAAGCTTGACGAGCAAATGATCGAATTTCTGAAGGCAACCGAGCTCCCCTTCTGCATTGCCCTGACCAAAGCAGACAAGATTCCCCGCGGCCAGCAGAACCGCCAACGTGACGCCATCCGCAAGCAGCTCAAGCTGAGCGCCGACGTGCCCATGATCATCACCAGCTCCGAAAAGGGCGACGGCATGGACGCGCTGAAGGCCACGATCGAGGCGGCCTGCAAATGACGAACGTGACACTTTACTCCGACGGTTCCTCACGCGGAAACCCTGGCCCCGGCGGCTTTGGCACGGTGCTGCACTTCACGGATTCCACCGGAAAGCTCCACGTGAAGGAACTTTCCCAGGGCTACGACACCACCACCAACAATCGCATGGAGCTCATGGGCGTCATCGCTGGGCTCGAGGCACTCAAGCGCCCCTGCACCATCGAGGTGGTCACCGACTCCCAGTACGTGGCAAACGCCTTCAACAAGAACTGGATTGCGGGCTGGCAAAAGCGCGGTTGGAAGAACGCCAAAAAGGAACCCGTGAAGAACAAGGACCTGTGGCTGCGCCTCATCGAGGCCAAGAAGCCCCACCAGGTCACTTTCACCTGGGTCAAGGGCCATGCCGGCCACCCCGAAAACGAACGTTGCGACGAACTGGCCACGAAAGCCGCCGATGGGCGCGGTCGCATCAAGGACGTAGGCTTCGAAGCTTAGCTGCCCTACCCTTTCCCAAACAACGAAAGGCCCTGGTTCCGTGCGGAACCAGGGCCTTCTTCATGCAAGGGAGGGACAAGGAAACTACTTCACCAGACGAACACGGAAGACGCCTTCGATGGCGGCAAGTGCGTCAGCGGCAGCCTGCGCGCCTTCCTGGTCGACGTCGATCAGGGTGTAGGCAACCTCGCCACGGGACTGGTTGTTCAGCGTGGCAATATTGAGGCCCTGGCCGGAAATGGTGGTAGAAAGCTCGGCGATCATATTGGGAACGTTCTTGTGAAGGACGCCCAGACGACCGCAATCCGCGGGAACGGGACCCATGGAAAGGGCGGGGTAGTTAACGGAGTTGACGATGTTGCCGTTGTCCAGGTAGTCCATCATCTGACGAACGGCCATCATGGCGCAGTTGTCCTCGGCCTCGGCCGTGGAAGCACCCAGATGAGGCAGCACGATGGTATTGGGCATGGTCATGGTCTCAGGAGTGGCGAAGTCGGTAACGTACTTGGCCACACGACCCTCTTCCAGCGCTACGCGCATGGCAGCAAGGTCGACCAGCGTGTCACGCGAAAAGTTCAAGAAGACCGAGCCCTTCTTCATTGCCTCACAGAACTCGGCGTTGATCATGCCGATCGTGGGAGGAATGGCGGGGACGTGAATGGTGACGTAGTCACATACACGTGCGATCTGCATCAGGTCGGTGACGTAGGTCAGCTCGCTGGGCAAGCTCATAGCGTTCTCGATACGCAGACCGGGATCATAACCAACAACCTGCATGCCCAGGTCAACGGCGGCACGAGCAACCTGGCCGCCAATGGCACCCAGACCAATGACGCCCAGCTTCTTGCCCTGGATCTCACGACCAGCGAACTGCTTCTTTGCCTTTTCTGCGGCCTTGCCGATATTGGGGTCATCGGCGTTTTCGCGGCACCACTCGATGCCGCCGACGATGTCGCGGCTACCCAAAAGCATGGAGGCCAGAACCAGTTCCTTGACGGCGTTTGCGTTGGCGCCAGGCGTATTGAAGACCACGATGCCTTCCTCGGCGCAACGGTCCAGAGGAATGTTGTTCACGCCCGCACCCGCACGCGCGATGGCCAGCAGGTTCTCGGAAAACTCCATGTCATGCATGGCGGCGGAGCGCACCAGGATGCCCTGAGCCGATTCGATGTCGTCGGTAAGCGCATAGGAATCGGTTAGCAGGTCGGTTCCGTAGGGGGAGATGTTGTTCAAGCAATGAATGTTGCGCATATGCACTCCTGTCAAAGGGCGGGAGCGGAGCTGCTCCCCTCGCTGGCCTTCCGGACAAGCAGCTCAAGAGCCAAAGAAACCGCCACTAAGCGTCAGTGGGGGTCTGCAGCAAGCTGAGTCCAAGTACCGTTCATGTTCACGCTCGGTCATTTCGCTGTCAATCAACATCAGCGTGGACGGTGCCCATATAAACAAGAATGACAAAAAAGAAAGAGGCCCTAGCAAGGACCTCTTTCGCAAATTCGATGGTGCGGGTGAAAGGACTTGAACCTTCATGAAGTTGCCTTCATACGGACCTGAACCGTACGCGTCTGCCAATTCCGCCACACCCGCATTTAGGGTGCACCTCAAACGTGCAGGGGTTACTTTACGGGAACACTCTGGGGGATGCAAGCCCAAATTTGAAAAAGTTTTCGAGAACCTGAAACGGGTTTTCAGACGTCTTTGAGGCATAAATGACGAAGGCGTGAAAAAGACATCGATTTTGCCTGACGCATCAGGCGCTGTGGCAAAATAATCCAATCTATGTACCAGCAAGCCAAAGGAGTACGACGATGGGGCTTTTCTCCCGTTTTGAGCACAAGGTCGAAGACGGGTTCGACGGCATGAACGAAAAGCTGTTCGATGCACCTATTTCGCCCGTCCAGATCGCCAAGAAGGCAGAGAAGCAGATGCGCCGCGAAAAGATGGTTGGCGCCGGCAAGGAATTCGCCCCCACGCTGTATACCGTGCTGGTCAACCCCGACGACGACGAACGACTCTTTGGCTATTACCCCACGCTCGCCGGCGAAACCGAGACCTACCTACGCAGCGCAGCCCAAAAGGCCGGCCTGGTCATGGATGGCACTCCCCTGGTCCGCTTCATCGTCGACGACGACCTGCGCCATGGCAAGTTCGACATCATTGCCGAAATGGTCTCCGCACCCATCATCGCCCAGCTTCGCCAGGAAGAAATGGAGCGCTACGGCCTGGCGGGCGCCCAGCAGCCCGCTGCTCCCGCACCTGCACCCGCTCCCGCCCATCCTGCACCCGAAGGTGGCTACCGCAGCTCCGGCATTGACGTAATGAGCGAAGACGCCGAACTCTATGGCGCCGGTCCCGCTGCCGTACCTACTCCTGTACCTGCGCCTGCTCCCGCAGGAGCTTCCGTGGCTGAGCCCATCATGCCCCAGACCACCGCATTCGCCGGTGGCCAGGCAGCAGGCCAGAGCACCGGAACTCCTCGCTTGGTCAACCTGAACACCAACCGTTCGTTCAAGCTCACCAACCCCACCACGGTCCTTGGTCGTGCCATCACCAGCGACATCGTGCTTGACGATCTCAACGTCAGCCGCACCCATGCCGAAGTCCTCCGCGAGACCTCCGTCCTATGGAAGGTAGCCGACCTGGGCTCCACCAACGGCACTCTGGTCAATGGCAAGCACATTGCGTCGGCCGTCCTCGCCGAAGGCGACCGCATAACGCTGGGAACCACGACCTTCTTGTTCACCTACAACTAACGGGCCGGGCCTCCTCCTAAACGCACCACCACAACCCACCTTCTAAGGAGCCCCCTTTGATCGACATCATCCTTCTTATTGGAAGACTTCTCTTCGTAGCCCTTCTTTACCTATTCCTGTTCTCGATCATGAAGACGGGAATTGGCCTTGTGCGTGGACAGCGCAAGAAGGACCGCACCTGGACCGTCGCCGTCGAAAAGGGACCCAAGGAACTCCGTGGCGTCAGCCTTGCCGTACACGGACCCGTCGTCATCGGCCGCAGCCCTGGATCGGACATCGTCATTGGCGCGGACTACGTTTCGTCGCGTCACGCACGCTTCACCCTGATGGGCCAGAACCTCTTCATCGAAGACCTGGGGTCCCTGAACGGCACCGCAGTCAATAACGTGTATATCCAGGAGCCTACGGCGCTCCACAACGGTGACCGAGTCATGGTCGGCGACGTCACCATGCGTGTGAGGTTCGAATAATGGCAAGCAAGGCAGACACCACCGCACCCCAGAAGCCCGTCACCAATCGCAGCTTCGGAAGCCGCACTGATGTGGGCCTGGTGCGCGAGCACAACGAAGACAGCCTCCTGGTATGCCCTCCCCTGTACGTCGTCTGCGACGGCATGGGCGGTCACGAAGCAGGCGAAGTAGCATCTGAGCTGGCTATTCGCACTATGGAAGAACTTGCTGATTCCATTACCGACGCGGCCAGCATGACCAGCGCCGTGGAAGCAGCAAACCTCAACGTCATCAAGGCACCTCGCCAGGGCGTGGGTCGCGAAGGCATGGGCACTACGCTTACGGCCGCCCAGCTCAAAGGCGAACGCCTCCTTCTTGCCCAGGTAGGCGACTCTCGTGCCTATCTGCTGCACAACGGCAAGCTTCAGCAGATCACGCGCGACCACAGCCTGATGGCTGACCTCATCGAAGCAGGTCAGATCACGGAAGAGGAAGCACGCTTCCATCCCAACCGTTCGGTCATCACGCGCGCCATCGGCTCCGATCCCTACATGCAGCCCGACATCTACGAGCTGAATCTGTCAGCCGGAGACCGTCTGCTCCTGTGCTCCGACGGCCTGAACGCCATGCTGCCCGACTACCAGATCGCCGACGTGCTGCACGACGTCGCCGATCCTCAGGCCTGCGCCGACGAGCTGGTATCCCAGGCACGTGCCGCCGGTGGCTACGACAACATCACCACCATCGTCATAGACATTCAGGGGCAGTCCCTCATCAAGCAGCAAAAGACCCGCCGCAAGTCGCGCGCTTGGGCCGTTGCGCTCATCGTTTTGCTCCTTGCGGCTTTTGCGCTTGCCATCATCGGAGGCCAGCAGTATGTCAGCAATTCGGCATACCTGGGCGAACACGACGGCAAGGTCGTCATCTACCAAGGCATTCCAGACGAATTCATGGGCATGAAGCTCTCAAGCGAAGCCGAAGTCACCAACATCGCCATGGCCGACCTCGAACGAGTACAGCCAGGCGTTGCCGCGCGTATCAAGAACGACATGCGCGTGGACAGCGTGGACGATGCCCGCCGCCTGGTCCAAGGCTATCAGCAGGAAATCAACGCGAGCACCCAAGCCACCGAGGAACCCCAGGCGAGAAAAGAAGCCTCCCAGGCAGGGTCGGGTGATGCCCAGTGACGCGCCGCAACATCGAACTCATCCTTCTGTGCATCGCCGCACCCCTGGTAATCCTGCTGTTCGCCATGGTGGCGCTCAACAGCGGTGAAAAGCTTGGCTGGGAAAACCTTGGCGTGCCTGCTGGCATGTTTGCCTGCTTCGTGGTGGCCCACCTTGCCATCCGCAAGCTCGCCCCTGGCGCAGACCCGGCCATCCTTCCCATCGCCTTTGCGCTTTCGGGCATCGGTATCGCCTTCATCACCCGCCTTGACCCCAGCTTGGCATCACGCCAGATCATCTGGCTGTTCGTAGGCATCATCTTCATGGTGCTCACCCTGATTCTGCTCAAGAACCTAGACAAAGTTGCCAACTACAAATACACCCTGATGATCGCAGGCTGCCTACTTCTGCTCTCCCCCCTGCTGCCCGGCATCGGCTCCGAGCAGTACGGCAGCCGTATCTGGCTGTCCATCGGCGGATTCAGCTTCCAGCCTGGCGAAATCGCAAAGATCCTGATCGTGCTGTTCCTGGCCAGCTACCTGGCCCAAAACCGCGAGCTGCTCTCCACGTCTACCCGCAAGCTCGGACCCTTGCGCCTGCCTGACCTGCCCACGCTGTTGCCTCTGCTCATCATGTGGGCCATCTCGATGCTTATCGTCGTGTTCGAAAAGGATCTCGGCTCGGCCATCGTAGTCTTCCTGGTGTTCCTCTCCATGCTCTACGTCGCATCGGGACGCAAGCTGTACCTAGTCGTAGGCCTTGCCTTCGTCAGCCTGGGATTTGTGCTGTGCTACTTCACCTTCTCGCACGTGCAGACGCGCGTCGACATCTGGCTGAACCCCTTTGCGGACCCCACCAACAAGGGCTTCCAGCTGGTCCAGTCCCTCTACTCGCTAGCCGATGGTGGCCTGTTTGGCGTCGGCATCGGCAATGGTCTGGCCCAGAACATCCCCATCGTCGAATCCGACTTCATCTTTGCCTGCATTGGCGAAGAAACTGGACTCCTGGGCGCATCGGGCCTGCTCCTTTTGTATCTGTGCTTTGCCGTGCGTGGCATGGTCAGCGCTTCCCGTGCAAAGTCCGACGTCAGCTCCTTTGTCGCCGTTGGCGTTACGGCCATCATCATTGTGCAGGCCTTCATCATCGTGGGCGGCGTCACGGGCTTCATTCCCCTGACGGGCCTCACCCTTCCCTTCGTCAGCCAAGGCGGCTCGTCGCTTCTGGCAAGCTTCATCATCGTGGGCTTGCTCCTGCGCTGCGGCGACGAAGGCGTAGGCAACAAAGCCGAACTGGTATCCGCCACCACGCAGTTCGCCAGCATCGGCGGCAAGCACGGCCAAGCCCTTGATCCCGATGCCTCCGGCGTGCTGGGACGTGTGTCGCTGGGCCGTCGCATCACCTCGGTCATGGTGGTCTTCGCGCTGATGATCGCAGCGCTCATCGCCAACTTGACCATGGTCATGGTGGTCAACGCAAACGAATACCAGAACATGTCCGGCAACAACCACACGCTTGCCAAGGAGTCCAAGACCGAGCGAGGCACCATCAGCACCAAGGATGGCACCGTGCTTGCCAAGAGCGTCCAACAAAGCGACGGCACCTACAAGCGCGTCTACCCCGCTGGAACCCTTGCGTCACACGTGGTGGGCTATGCCTCCCAGACCTATGGCACTGCCGGCATCGAAGCCGCCTGCAACGACGCCCTCAAGGGCAACCGCAACTTCTCCAGCTGGATGGACGTCATCAACAACGCCACGGGCAACACCACAGCAGGCAACGACGTGAAGCTGACGATCAACTCCAAGATCCAGAAGGCCGCCGAAAAGGCCCTTTCCGGCTACAAGGGAGCCTGCGTGGTCATGGATCCCGAAACCGGTGCCGTGCTGGCCATGGCAAGCTCCCCCACCTACAGCAACAAAGACGTCGAAAAGCTGCTGTCATCCGGAAGTGGGGATTCGTCTTTGTACAACCGCGCCACCCAAGCGCTCTATCCACCAGGATCCACCTTCAAGATCGTTTCGCTGACCACGGCCCTTGGCGATGACATCGCCAAGGAAACCACGATGTACAAGGCTCCCTCCAAGATCAGCATCGGCAATGCCGACATCACCAACATGCACGGCGCTTCCTACGGTGAGATCACCTTGGCACGCGCCACCGAGCTTTCCTCCAACACCGTGTACGGTCAGCTTGGCAGCGAGATTGGCCCCCAGAAGCTGGTCGAGGGCGCCCAGGCCTTCGGCTTCGGTGATGCCGTCGACTTCGAACTGCCGCTGGCAACGTCGCTCATGCCCGAGCCTTCGGAAATGACCGACTGGGAAACCGCCTGGGCGGCCTGTGGCGTGCCCGTCGGCGAACACGCCAGCCCCGCTGGCCCCCAGACCACGGTGCTCCAGATGGCCATGGTGGGAGCAGCCATCGCCAATGATGGCGTCATCTGCCAGCCCCACCTGGTCGACAGCATCTATGGCCCCACGGGCGAATGCAGCTATACCACAAGCTCCAAGACCTACGCAAAGGCTTGCTCGACAAGTACCGCACAGCGCGTGAAGAAGGTCCTTGAAGGCGTCGTTGAAAACGGCACAGGTCGATCGGCCCAGATCAGCGGCACCAGCATCGCCGGCAAGACGGGCACGGCTGAAACCGACAAGGCAACCGACGACAGTTGGTTTGTCGGAATGGGGCCCACCGATGACTGCAAGATGGTCATTGCCATCGCACTGGAAGAAAGCGGTTCGGGCGTTGCCTGCCGCAGGTCTCACGATGTTATGAAGACCGCATTGGAAGAACAGGGCGCGCTCTAAGTAAGCCCTTCGCAAGAATATAGTTAAGGTATGCTAGCGGGAGGCACCGCAAGGAGTCTCTCGATTGGGTTCCAAAAGGAGTTATGACGTGGCTACAAGCATGGTAGGTAGGGTCCTCAACGACCGTTACGAAATCACCGAGCGCGTTGGCATCGGAGGCATGGCCGAGGTCTACCGCGCCCAGGACAAGGTTCTGGGCCGCATGGTAGCCGTCAAGGTTATGCTCCCCCAGTACGCTGCCGACGAAACCTTCACCAAGCGCTTTCGCCTGGAGGCTGCTTCTGCTGCTCGCCTGCAGAGTCCCTACATCGTAAGCATCTACGACTGGGGTCTCGACGGAGACACCTATTACATCGTCATGGAGTTCCTGCGTGGCACCGATCTCAAGACGGCCATCCAGGAACGTGGCGCCATCAACCAGCGCAAGGTGGCAGAGATTGGCTCCCAGGTTGCCCAGGCACTGTCCGTGGCACACGGCGCCAGCATCATCCACCGCGACATCAAGCCGCAGAACATCATGATCCAGCCCGATGGCAACATTAAGGTCATGGACTTTGGCATCGCCCGCGCGGGTGACGCAGGTCTCTCCCAAACGTCCACCGTCTTGGGCACGGCCCACTACGTTTCCCCCGAGCAGGCACAGGGCAAGGAACTCGGCGCCGCCAGCGACATCTACTCGCTCGGCATCGTCATGTACGAAGCCGCAACGGGCAAGCTTCCCTTCGAAGGCCAGGACGCCGTCAGCGTTGCCGTCAAGCAGGTCAACGAAATCCCCGCTCCTCCCTCGAGCGTGAACCCCAACATCGACCCCACGCTCGAGCTCATCATCATGAAGGCCCTGGAAAAGGATCCTGCAAAGCGCTTCACTGATGCCTCCGAAATGCGCCATGCCCTGAACGACTTCCTGGCTGGACGCCCCGTCAACATCGGAGACGTCTCCACCATGCCCACTACCGTCATGGGCGCCTCCGCAGGCTCCACCACCACCGTGATGCCCCGTTCGGCCGCCCCTTCGGGCCCTGCAGCTACCACCGCACTGCCTACCCAGTCCGCCGGCAGCTCCTTCGGCATGCCCGAAGAACCCGAGAAAAAGGGCAAGAACAAGGTGATCGCCGCCGTGGTGGCCATCATTGCCATCGTTGCCATCGCCGCAGGAGTCTTTGCGCTTACCAACTCGGGCGCTGAAATGGTCGACGTGCCCAAGGTCTCAGGCGAAACGCTTGCCCAGGCCACATCCGAGCTCGAGGCGGCCGGCTTTGTCATCGGAGACACCACCGAGGTCTATAACTCCGAAGTCGAAGAGGGCAAGGTCGTCAGCACCAACCCCGAAGGCGGCATGAAGGCGGAAGCAGGCTCGCGCATTGACATCACCGTGTCAAAGGGTACCGAATCAGTCACCGTTCCTAGCCTCTTGGGCAAGTCCGCAGACGAAGCGCGTGCTGCCCTTGAAGACCTTGGCCTGACGGCTGAGCAGGGCGACGACGTCTACTCCGACAAGTACGAAGAGGGCAAGGTTGCCAAGCAGTCCGTGAAGTCGGGCAGCAAGGCTTCCAAGGGCGATACCATCACCTTCAACCTGTCCAAGGGCTCCAATCTCACCGACATCCCCAACGTGGTCGGGTTCACGAAGGATGCCGCCGAAAGCGCCCTTGACGGTGCTGGCTTCCATTACGACACCGTCTACGACAACAGCAGCAGCGTTCCCGAAGGCAACGTCATCAGCCAGAACAAGTCCGGACAGGCCGCTCCTGGCACCACCGTGCGCATCACCATCAGCAAGGGTCCCAAGGAAGAAACCGTCAGCGTTCCCAACGTGGTCGGCCTTGACGAGGGCACCGCTGAAAGCCGTCTCGAAAACGCCGGCTTCCGCTACGATGCCCAGTACAAGACTGTCTCCCAGGCAAGCAAGGACGGCATCGTCTTGTCCCAGAGCAGCACGGGTTCTGCCAAGAAGGGCGCCACCATCACCATCGTCATCGGCATCGGCCCCGACACCGATGACGGCGATAACGACAGCGGCACAGGCAACACTGACTCAAGCGACAAGAACCAAGGTTCCAGCAAAAAGAACAGCTAAGGTCTTGGTAACAGTCGGGCGCGTCACGTGCTAGAATCGTGTCTCACACGCCCCCGTAGCTCAGCGGATAGAGCGTCGGTTTCCTAAACCGTGCGTCGGAGGTTCGATTCCTCTCGGGGGCGCCACATACCTAGCCAGAAGGGGCCTGCCCAAACGCAGGCCCCCGCTTTTTTGCCCACTAAATTTTTAAGTTAACCAAAAAAGAACGGGCGCAAGTGCAAAGCGTGCGAAAGATGCCTATCTAGAGCCCCAGACGTTCTCTGAGCAAGGCAACGGCGTCAGGGATGGTTCTATTCCCCACTTCCACCGTAAGATCGGCGTAGCGCTCGTACAAAGGTGCGCGCTCCTGATAGAGCAGCTCCAGGTTGTCGCCGATGCCCTCGCGCATCACCACGCCCCGCTCATGAAGATCACCCAGTCGTTCACGAAGCTGGTCAAGCGACACCTTCAGATACACCACGGTACCAATCTCTGTGAGATGACGCATTGCCTCGTCGGAGTACACGGCCGAACCACCCGTTGAAACTACGGTATTCGCACGATCAATTCCCAAAAGAATGCGATTCTCCACGGCAAGAAAGCCATCGACGCCCTCAAGGTCAATAATCCTCTGAAGCGTACGGCCCTCAATGCCCTGAATCAAAAGATCGCAGTCCAGGAAGTCCATGCCACAGGCCTTTGCCAAAACAACGCCGAGCGTAGACTTGCCGGCCCCCGGCATACCAATGAACACAATGTTGTCTTTTGACACGAAGGTCCTCTCTTCAAAAGGGCCGCAAGCCGACCCGAGTCATCATTCAAACCATCCTACCAAAACAGCTGTGGGACCGACGCTCCCCAAAAGGACGTCGATCCCACAGAAAGTAAGCTCTCTGTGTCATACCTGGAAACCAGGCTTTCCGGACACAGCTCAAAAGAAGTGCCCAGGACACAAAAAGCAACAGGGTGAAGTTAGCGTGCGCCGCCACCTCCGCCGAAGCCGCCACCGCCGCCGCCAGAGAAACCTCCGCCGAAGCCGCCGCCAGAAGAGAAGCCGCCGTCGGAATCGCTGTTCATGCCATCACGGATGGACGAAGCCGCTTGGAAGGACTTAGACAAAGAGTCATTCAAAGACGTGGTGAAGTTGCCCAGATCGAAGGTGCTAGCAGCATCCGCAGAATGAACGATCGTCGGGTAATACCACCACAGGGCAGGCTCGTAACCCAGATCACTCTGAAGAGACTCGCTGAACATGCGGGGAGCAAGGACGCTCAACTGCTTCGAAGCTTCTTCCGCAACGCCCAAGGCGTAGGCATATACCATCAGCTTTCCCCAGACCTTGACGTCGGTGATGGGACGCTCGTTCAGGGTAGAGAACTCACAAAGCCACTTCTTGAGGCCTTCAGAGCGAGCGAAGGCGTCGGCACCCTTCTGGGTTCGACGAGGCATGAAGCGTCCCACCAGAACCAGCACGATGGCGGCGATCAAGGTCGGAATAACGCACAACATGTTCTCGAAGACGAACCACAGAACAACGCCCACCACAACTACCACAATGGCAGCCACCGTGTTGGCAAAGCGCTTTTCCTTGCTATAACCCTCGATGATGTCAGCCTTGATGACCTCTGCGGACAGCTTGCCCTGCCAGCTGTCAATGGCATTAGAGAATGCTTCCGCCCTGGCCTCGGCCCTCTTGGACAGGGAGGAGAGCAGGATACGATCCCTCTTGTCGGCGAGGATGTCGAACAAGATGCTGTAGACGCCTTCGTCTAAGGTGCCCAGCGAATCACGATCAAAGTCGTGGTTTGCCACCAAGGCAAAGTCCTTGTCTTGGCCCTTCCCAAACAGGCCCTTCTTCTTGGATTCAACAGGCTCGAGCCTGCAGGCGCCCAGGTTCACCAGATTGAGTACCGTAGAAGAGAAGTCCTGCATGTTTTCGTCATCAAAGCGCATCAGACGACCCACCAGGGCTGGGTGAGCGCCCTCGAAGGGCTCGTCTCGCCAATAGACGTCAAAGAACGTGGGCTTAAGCTCGCGACCATAACGGAAGAAGCGCACCAGCGCCCACACGACAGCCACGATTGACACAAGAATGGAAGCCACCATGGACAGAATCAGGCCCAAACGATAGTTGTTGGCCTCATCGGCCCACTGCTCCTCTTCGCGCTGAATGGTGTCGAGCTGAGCCTTTTCGTGGTAGTTGGGGTCACTGGAGCTAACTTTTGGGACCCAGGTAATGGGAAAGGCAATGCGCGCCTCGGCATAGTTACCAGCAGAAACAGTGGGAACCTTGTAAACGACCGTCCCGTCTTCGTTGATCTTTACCGAGCCATTCAGCGCACCATGACCCCAAGCCTTGACAGTATCGCCGGCAACGGCGGAGTCACCCTTGGCAACGGGGAGATGGATGGTTGCAACGACATCGCTCGAGTCCACAGCCCAGCCGTCACCCACGAACTTCCAATAAAGCTCGGAGGTGTCCGAGTAGACCTGAATCGCATGCTTGACCGTATAGTCAACGGTAAAGGTGACCTCGGAATTCTCTGCCTCAAAGAAGGCATAGATAGTGTTTTTCTTCTTGTCCAAAGACCAAGAAGGCTGGTCGGGGCCGCCCGCATCACGCCAATCGGTGTCGAAGGCAACCTGAGGCAGGTCAACGGTGCCGTTGGCCGTTGACATGGAGACCCCCGATGCCTTGAGCTCGGCTCCATCAGGAAGCTTGCCCAAACTCCACCAGATGCAGCTGAAGCTACCATCAAAAGTAAAGGTGCGCTGTTCGCTGATGACCAGGTCACCATCCGTCTGGGCGGTAGCATCGATCTTCACCGGACCCGAAGTGTAGGATTTTGCCAGCGCGGTAGCGGGGTTCAGAGCTCCCAGCACACAGGAAAACGCCAGAACAAGCAGGACAGAACCAATAATTCCGGCAAACCTGTGGAGGAATTGCGACTCACGTAAGGTATTCATGAGGGTACTCCTTGCAAGAACGTCGAGAACACGTTATTATTTCAAATCGCACATGGAGAGCTGGCCGAGAGGTCGAAGGCGCTCGCCTGCTAAGTGAGTATACCCCACAAGGGTATCTGGGGTTCGAATCCCCAGCTCTCCGCCACGCAGATCAAAGGTCACCTTGTTCACAAGGTGACCTTTTTCGTTTAGAAGGAGGTGAGGCACATGTCGAAAAAGGGACGCAAGAAGAAGTGCGTCAGCGCAACAGGACCTGTCTGGCACCTGTCGGCCGAAGACGCCACCCGCGCCGCCCGACCCCGCTTCAATGGTTATGCCTGCGGGCACGGCGTTCATGGCGACGTCAAATTTAACCGAGCCCGGGAAAAGCGTGCTTGGAAGCAATCCCTTAAACAAGAAGGAGCCTCCCGGGGCTCCTTCCTTTTTGCTCTCTAGCTGTTGGAGCCTGGCAGCACTAGACTTGGGATCTGACAGCACTAAGCGCCCATGACCGCCTGGCCAGCAAGGCGTCCCAGCGCAACGCCCACAAGACAGAGCGCCACGGTTCCCAGAACATAGGCACCGGCGATGAGATACTGACCTTCTTGAAGCAAGCTCAGAGACTCAAGGCTGAACGTGGAAAAGGTGGTAAAACCACCCAGGACACCCGTGGTGGCAAACAGCAGATACTCAGGCTTTTCGGGCCAGACGCCCGGAATGAACACGCTGAACAGACCAATCAAAAAGCAGCCCAGCAGGTTCACAAAAAAGGTGGCCACGGGGAACGCCACCACGCACCAAGTTCCAAGAAGACATGAAACCAGGTAGCGCAGGGACGCCCCCACGAAGCCACCACAACCTACGAGAAATAGTTTTGCAAGCACGAATCCGACCAGCTTCGCTTACTTGGAGAAGCTGACCTGAGGAGCAGTACGGGCACTTGCGTCGGCATCGAAGCTCTCACGACGCGTGAAGCCAAACATGCCTGCAACCAAAACGCCAGGGAAAGTCTGAATTGCGTTGTTGTACATCATGACGCAATCGTTATAGCTCTGACGCATGTAGCTGATCTTGTCCTCGGTGTTGGCAAGCTCGGCCTGAAGCTCACGGAAATTCGCGTCAGCCTTCAGGGTGGGATAGGCCTCGGAAACGGCAAACAGGCTCTTCAGAGTGCCGGAAAGGAAGTTCTCGGCTGCCATCTTGTCCTCAGGGGTGCTTGCGCCCATTGCGGCGCCGCGAGCCTGAATGACAGCGGTCAGAGTGCCTTCCTCATGGGTGGCGTATCCCTTCACGGTTTCAACCAGATTGGGAATCAGGTCAAGGCGGCGCTGCAGCTGAACGTCAACCTGAGCCCAAGCATTGTCAATGCGATTACGAAGCTGAACAAGGTTGTTGTACAGCAGAACCAGGAATACGGCGATGGCAACGATAAGCGCCACTACGACCAATCCGATGATTTCCATGGGGTCCTCCTAACGGACGTGGTTTTCCTCAGTCTAGCACGGCAGGCCATGCCCCTCCCGTGCGTCAAAGCTCCCTCTAAAAACGTTCGCGAACGGCGGCACCAATGCCTACCAGCGAAGTCACGCGAGCCGACCAGCCTTTCAGCTGCGCCTGAGCAGAGAGGGCGGTTGCCACGGCAAACGATTCACAGAACAGGGCCGTCGCCGAGCCGCTGCCGCACAAAAGCACGTCAGAGACCCCTTCGGCGGCAGTGCCCCATTCCCTGATTTCGGCAAGCTGGGGCACGATCTTTTCGGCTGCAGGGGCCAGATTGTTGAAAGGCTCCACGCGCGCAGCATCCTGGAGCACACCCCAGAGCCCACGCTGAGTGTCGGTAGGAAGGTCGGGGGCTTCATCAAAAACGCGATAGGCCTCAGCAGTAGAGACGCCTTCGTCAGGCGCAACCAGCAAGACAAAGTCTCGTCGGGGCTCAAGCGAATGCACGTACTGCTCTCCCTTGCCCGTGAGATAGGCGCAACCGCCCTTCAGGAAGAAGGCGACGTCTGCGCCAAGCCCGGAAGCGACCTGCTCCAGACGCGGGTCGTCACGGTCGATGCCCCACAGCTTGGCGGCACCAACAAGCGCGGCGGCCGCATCCGAAGAGCCGCCGCCCAGACCCGCCTGGGCAGGAATGGACTTCACGATATGAATGTGGACCTCTTCGTCTTCGGCGCGTCCCAAAACGCGAGCAAGCTCAACGATGGCGCGGTAGGCCAGGTTGTCTTCGGGTGCCACGTCGATGGGCACAATGCCTTCGGTGTATTCCATGGATAGATGAATGTCCAGGCCAATGCCGAATCCCGTAAGGTCCACGCGACGCATATGCACCACATCATGCAAGGCCAAGGCATGCATGATGGTGTCGGCGTAGTGGTAGCCGTCTTCGCGCTTGGCACCGATTCCCAGCACCAAGTTGATCTTTGCGGGGGCAATCACCATGATGCCACCCGAACGAACTCCAGCCTTGTCTCGCTCCGCAATGCCGCGAGCCTGAGCCAACACGTCATCGGCGGCCTTCTTGTCCAACTGATCGAAAGGGATGTCTTCTGCGGTCATCTCTAGCTCTCCTTTTGCTTGGCAGCGGCACAACGACAAGCCTTGCGCTGTGCCCTGCGTTCTTTGAAAAATGCTTTGAGCAGCTCCTGGCACTCTTCGCCACGGAACTGAGCGGTCACGGGGAACGAATGGTTCAGGCGCTCGTCGGCATGAACGTGATAGAGCGTCCCTAAGGCACCCGCCTTCTGGTCAGCGGCACCAAACACGCAGCGGCTCACCCGACTTTGGTGCATCAAGCCTGCACACATGATGCAGGGCTCAAGGGTCACGTACACCGTACAACCCTCCAAGCGCCAAGCATCCAGAGCAACGGCGGCCTGCTTCATGGCCAGAAACTCAGCATGTCCCGCGGGGTCCTTCTTAGTTTCACGCAGGTTGCAGGCTTCCCCCACGATACGAGGAGCCTCCAGCAGGTAGGTCCGTGTCGCCGGATCGACCGGGTCGTACACGACGACCGCACCGATGGGCACCTCTCCTAGCGCATAGGCTCGTTTTGCCTGAACCAAGGCGCGACCCATGTAGTACGCGTCATCAAGACGAGCACTCGTCCAACCGCTGGTAGTCATATGAGGATTGGCATTCATGGCAAGCATTATATGGTATTCTCTGTTGTGCTTTGCATGTCGGAACCTCAAGGCTTCCATCGGCACGGCACTCATAAGGAAGATTGGCTGAGTGGTTGAAAGCGGCGGTCTTGAAAACCGTTGAGCCGAGAGGCTCCGTGGGTTCGAATCCTACATCTTCCGCCAGAACGAATGAGGACCCGCTCAGCGCGGGTCCTTTTTTCATCCTTGATTACAAACGCAAGGCTACCTAGCCTAGCTCTTCATCGATTCCTGCACCAGGCGACGGAACAAACGGCGGTGCGTGTAGTCCTTGGGCCACAAGAACTCAGGATGCCATTGCACACCATAGACGAAGCGCTTGTCCGGAGCCTCCACGGCCTCGATCAAACCATCTTCGGACCAAGCCGCCACACGAAGCTCGGGTGCCACCTTGTCGATTGCCTGATGATGCAGGGTATTCACCCGTAGACGCTTGGCACCCATAAGCGCACCGAGCTTCGACCCTTCGACGAACACCACTTCGTGCTCACGATGGTCATACGGGGGTTCCTGCATGTGCTCCAACTTGTCCGGGAAGGCCTTGTTGATGTCGTGGATCATGGTGCCACCCAGCGAAACGTTCAGCACCTGATGCCCACGGCAGATGCCCAAAAGAGGCTTGTCAGCATCAACGATCATGGGAACCATGACCAGCTCCATGATGTCGCGCTCGGGACACAAGTCGCCAATGTCCTCAGACCGGCGGCTGCGGTAGTTGATGGGGTCGATATCGTGACCACCTGGCACGATGAAGCCATCGTATTCGTCCACCAAGGCCTGGATGAGCGTAGGGTCGTCCGTGGAGGGAATGATCATCGGGATGCCGCCAGCCTCCAGGACCGCATTGATGTAGCCCAAACCAACCTGCATGGCCGTGTGATCCATGCTGTAGCGTGGCAGGATGCCGATGCGAGGGATCTTACGGACCGAAGGAACGAAGCCCGAATACGCCTGCGCCAGGGTCTGACCGCGTTCGGCCACGCCCAGAAGAGGCTGCAGGTAGATGGACTCCGAATCATCCAGGCCACAACTTGCCAAATCGAACAGATGCACCAACCACTCTCTCGGGGTGCGCGAAGCGGTACCGTAACCTTCGAGCTTCGAAAGATCCGCGGCAAAGCCGTCGCGCACAAGCAGACGCTTTGCCTGCTCGACCGAGTTTTCGGTAAGACCCGCAAGCTCTTCCTCAAGCACGGTCAAGCTGGTCTCGCTGTAGAAAAGGCCCTTGATCAAGGCGACGTAGGCCAGGGCATAGGGCAGAGGCAGGGCATCAGCAGGACGGATCTCGAGGACGCCCTTCAGCCGAGCATCAGGAAACACCATAGTCAACGCATGCATGACGTCATCGTTCGTCATGGGCGTATCGGCATAAGCCTCGGCAAAGGTTTCCTCGCCCGAATAACGCCAGTCCGCGCCGTTGGGAACGATGATGGACTCCATGTTGTAGACGTACTCGGCATAGCGGCGAAATCCGAAGTCATCATCGAAGGTGCCCGGCACCACCGTTACGCGCGTGGCATCGTAATTGGCCCAAACCATAGTGCGCGCCATGTGCTGCTTGGTGCGCCTTCCCTCAAAGATGGGGGAATTGTCGGTAAGCAGGGCAAGAAGAGGCGCCAAACCCGTCGCAATGCGAATCTTACGCACGGCATCGGCTTCGGACGAATAGTCGATGTTCACCTGCAGGGCGGCAGCACAGCGCATCATGCACGAACCAAAGCGTCCAAACATGGTGAGATAGCGGTCCATGGCAAGGTAGCGCTTCTTGGGAATCAACTCCATGTTGCGCGAACGGGCCGAAGGATGATAGCCCAGCTCGGCCAAGCTCAGATCCAAATCATCAAGGATGGGAAGAAGCTGCTTGCGGAACTTACGGAAAGCCTGCTCGACCTGGCCCACCGTCTGAAGGGGGGCCGAGCTGTACTCAACGAAGGCGCCAGGCTCCAGCGTAACCCGCTCCTCGCACGTATCGCTGGCAAGACCCAGCACATGGCCATCCTCCGTCAGAAGAGAATCGTAGTGCGCAGACAGACGGCGCAGAACCTCCAACACGCCATTGGGCTCGCTGTAGGTCACTGGCTCGAAGCTTCCGCTCTTGACCAGAATGTTTTCGAACTCAACGCCAAGCAGCTGCTCATCCTTGCAGCCCCTCTGCAGGCAAGCAATGATGCTCGCCAGGTTCTGCCGATAGATTGCCTCGTTCGTCAAGGGATTGGACATTACGAACCTCCCCTATTCGCCTAGGAGCTCGGACACTTCGAGCCATTCCATCTCAAGCTCGTCAAGCTGGTCCTGGAGCTCATCGAGCTTCTGCTGAGCCTCGCCTAGGGCAAGATAGTCCGAAGGGTCAATGGCAAACATGCCTGCCTTGGCCTCATCACGACGCTTCGTGGCCGTGGACATCTTCGTCTCAAGACTTCGTAGGCGTTTCTTGGCCTTCTGAAGCTCGGCATTGCTCATGCTGGGACCCTTGGTGGCAGGAGCTTCAGCTGCGCCAAGCTCCTGCCGAGCCTGGCGTTCGGACTCGGCGTCTCGGACCTTGTCACGCTCCTCCAGGAGATACAGGTAGTCATCGATGCCACGCGGGCAGTGGGTAAGCTTGCCGTCGATCAGGGCGAACTGATCGTCGGTCACACGTTCCATCAGGAAGCGGTCGTGCGTAACCACGATCAGGGTGCCCGGCCAGCTGTCCAGCACGTTTTCCATCGCCACCATCATGTCGGTGTCCATATCGTTGGAAGGCTCGTCCAAGATCAGCACGTTGGGAGCATCCAGCAGGATAAGCATCAGCTGCAGCCTGCGTTTCTGTCCTCCCGAAAGGTCCTGGACGCGCGTATTCAGATAGGCTTTCTCGAAGCCCAACTGCTCCAAGAGCATGGCGGGAGAAACGATCTTCCCATCCACTTCGTAATGAGACTGATAGCGGTTCAGCACCTCGCGTACCAGGCTGGAGTTCTGCTCCTCAAGCTCTTCGAGCTTCTGAGAAAGGAAGGCAAACTTGACGGTCTTGCCAATCTTCACGCGGCCCTTCGTGGGAGCGAGCTTGCCCTGGACCAGGTCCAAGAGCGTAGACTTGCCCACGCCGTTTTCACCCAAAAGGCCATAGCGGTCACCAGGGCCAATGAGCCAGGTCACGTCATCAAGAATCTTGCGACCATCACCGTAGCCAAACGTGACGTCCACCACATCGACGCACTTCTTGCCCAGACGGCTCACGGCAGCACGCTTCAGTTCCACCGTGTTGCGGATGGGTGGCTCTTGGGCAATAAGCTCACGGGCAGCGTCAACGTGGAACTTGGGCTTAGTGGAACGGGCGCGAGCGCCACGAGAAAGCCAGGCTAGCTCACGGCGCATCAGGTTGCGACGCTTGGCTTCGGCCTGAGCGATCTGACGATCTCGCTCAACACGCTGCTGCACGTAGGCCGAATAGCCACCTTCAAAGGGCTCCACGATGCCATCGTGCACCTCCCACATGTTCTGGCAGACCTCGTCAAGAAACCAGCGGTCATGCGTGACCACCACCAGGGCGCCTTCCTTGCGACGGAAGCGCTGCTTGAGGTGACCGGCAAGCCAGGCGATGGCCCCCATGTCCAAATGATTGGTAGGCTCGTCCAGCAAAAGGACGTCAGCCGGGGCAATGAGCACGCGACACAGGTCGACCCTGCGACGCTCGCCACCCGAAAGGCCCGCCACAGTGCGCTCAAGGTCAAGATCGCCAATGAGCCCCGAAAGAATCTTGCGGATAGCAGGATCGGAAGCCCAAACGTATTCGGGGACGTCACCCACCACGTTTTCGATGATGGTCTTGTCGTTGTCCAGGGAGTCGGTCTGGCCCAGGGTCTGAAGGCGCACGGTGCGAGTATGGGTCACGCGACCAGAATCGGGCTCGATGGAACCATTGAACAGACCCAGTAACGATGACTTGCCGTCGCCGTTACGACCGACGATGCCGATGCAATCCCCATCGTTCACGCCCAGGGAGAGCGATTCGAAAATCACCTTCGTGGGGTATTCGAGATGCACCTTTTCGCAGCCAAGCAGGAATGCCATGTGCCCTTACCTTCCTCGAGACTCAGCCTTCACGCAGCCTTGTCCAAATGGTTCTCCAAACGAGAAAGGACCCAAAACGGGCCCTTTCCCAAGTTATGCAATTGTACGCCAGCAATAGCCAGCCAAAAAGCGATTCCGAAGCTACTTTGCCACCAGAACGGGAATCACGGATTCGCGCAGAACGGCATAGCTCACAGAGCCAAGCATGCCACGGATGGCACCAAGTCCACGAGAGCCCATGACGATAAGATCAGCATTGACCTTCTTGGCGTGAGCCAGCAGGTCCGGCGCAGGAGCGTAACCAGGAATGACCTCGATGACAACCTGATCGGCGACTTCGTCAACGACATGACCAAGGCCTTCCTTCACCTTTGCGGTTTCGTCGGCAATGGTCTTTTCATAGAGCGCCTGCACGTCTTCGACGCTCAGCAGATACTGCTGGGGATCAAAGTTGGCATCGTTGAAGTTTGCAGGAAGCTGAGCATTGGGATGCGTGGTAACGAA
>JAUNOE010000089.1 GCA_030537255.1 Coriobacteriia bacterium | reverse complement strand
GCTGCCGAAGCCAGAGCAACCGGTAAGGGTGGCTGCTGCGATAGCCAGAGCAACGACACCAGCTGCTGCTGCGATGCCAAAGCGCTTAAGGGTGAAAACGTTCTGCATGGGTTCTTGGTTCCTTTCTTAAATCATGCACAGAAGAAATTAGCTCTAGAAAACTATCCATCCCGCACGTGGCACTGCCCTAAAAGGCAACCACAAGGGTGTGCGAGATGGTTTCACATTCGACGGCCAGGACCAGCACAGCCGACGAAGGGAGCAGCCATGCAGGCAAGCTTGGTATGTCGGAGTTCGCAGGTCACGGTTGAAATCCAATCAATTGTTTCTAGGAGGGTTCCCGACGCATCACCTTTGCGCCGTTGGGATGTTGAGCATACTGACACCTTGACCTTGCCTTGACAATGACTTTGGCTATCGGCAAATGTTTTAGCTAGCTATTTGCCCAGGTGGAAAGTTATTTTTGATTGTTATGACAAGGAGTGAAACTTAGTCGGAACTAGTATTGAACCCGTTCACGGAACCTGTCTTTCTGGACTAGCGGCGAACCTTGACCTTCTTTCCAGAATTCGACTTCTTGAAAGCCTTGGCGTATTTCTTCGCATACTTCTTGTTTGCTTTCGCTTTGCCGACCTTCACCTTTATCGACTTTACAGAAGAACCAGATAGGCAGCGCTTGACCTTGCCCTTCGAAAGATGACGGGATTTCACCGTAATTGTGCTCATCCGCTTGCATCCCGCAAAGGCATTATCGCCAATGGAGCGAACAAATCGTGCTCCGCATCAGTTGCCCCACCTAACCAATCGGTCGAAGAAGATTCATCATGTTTTCGGTTATACGTACTTGATTTCGGTTATACGTACTTGAGCCCTCAACAACCAGATACAGCGCCCCTGAAGCTGGAAGCACCGCCTCGCATTCGCCGGAAATTCGTTTTGTCCAAATGCGACTTAACCGCGAGCCAGACAAGCGGTACTTCACCACACCACTGGTGGCAGAGGTCCATCCGCCACCACTACCAAACAAGTAGGTAGACCCACCTGACTTCCAGACGGAAATGTCCTGGCTGCATCGCGAATAACCCTTGATGGCACTACTAGACTTAACTTGCTTACGTTTTGTAATGTCTAAAGACACCTTCCTGAGTCGACCAGGCGAAGAAACAAGTGCCGTGACACGATTTCCCTGACTGGAAAGCACCGCTACCCCCGTGATGCGTGACATGACCTTCTTGGAAAACGGAATACGGCCCTTGTACATCGCGGATGATCCATTTAGCGCAAACACTGCCAGGTAACGACCTTTAGCCGCAGGGGCCACCAAAAGATAGCTGGTTCCCCCACAACGAACAAAGCTCATTCCATTGCCGTGAGCCAAAGGAAGCTATTGGGTCTCCTGAGCACCAGAGCGAAGCGACGCCGCAACCGTACTCACGATATCGCGATCGAGATACTGTCCCAAGCTTGCGCACAGTGGCCAAACAAAGCTATAAGCACCCATTTCGACCAAGCCAATGATGGCTTGGGCAATACAAGTACGTACCTCAGAGGTAGGCGCCAGAGGAATACCTTCTGATTCCATGACGGAATTGACAGTTTCCATGGTAGGAACCTCGCGAAGGCCCTCCTTCGCAAGAATTTGACCAAGCTCCGACTTAGCTTGGTGAGCAAAGCGACCAGACTGCTCAATTACGTGCAGATAGGTTGCCAGGCACGCATCGATCCTTCCTGTCTTGTACAAGGCATAAGCCAAGCGGTAATACAGATATTCGATAGAAGCAGGATCAAAAGCAAAGCACAAACCAAGCTGGAGCAAGCGGACGGCCTCCTGAAACCTGCCAGATTCCAATTCAACCGAAGCAAGATCACCGTAGGCAATGGTGGAAGTCGGCGCCAACTCCAAACCGCGTTGGGAATAGAGCCGAGCAGCATCAAGGTCGCCCAAGCTTTGGTTGATAGTAGAGGCCTTTTGGTTGGAGATGAACACCACATCCGGGCACTTGGCGAAACGCGCATCAGACGAATCTCGCAGACCCATCAACACACGAGCCGCTTCATCGAGGCAAAACAACCGAGTCTCCCCTGAGGCAAACCCCGAGTCCATCTGCTCAGAGTGCGCAAGCCTGTCCTGGGCAAGAACCTCCTCGAATACCGCAAGCGACGCAACGGGATATTCGTCCATGTCAATCGCAGCCTCACGGACGCGGGCAGCTACATCCTGGTCCTCGATCCTAGAAATATCCAAATCACGTACGTTATCGGCATGAAGCGGGCGCCTCAAGCCTTCAGGCAGAGGGCGCTCATCTTCCCAAACAGGCAGCCTTCGCTCGTCGAAGTCAATTTCCAGGGGGTCGATATAACGGGCCCGTCCCTCATCGTCAAAAGCGAAGCGGCATTCGGTAGGCGAAAGCAAACGCGCCGCAGCCAAGGGGTCAAACAGAGCATCTTCTCCCGAAAGGTCCCCCATCTTCATAGCGGGAACCGCATTAAGCAAGAAGGGCATCCGTTCGAAATACAAGGAGGCAATAGCTCCTCCCCTAAGCGTACGGCGATGCGCCGTCACGACCACGTCCGTAATTCCGACGTTGGAAAAGAAGGCAGCACCAGCCACGAAGGAGCAGAGCCTCAAGGCGTAGGACAAGGCCAAACGGTGACCTTCGGCAGAAGCGTTCGTCCACTCTCGCATTGTTCCACCCCTTCTCTGGGGAGGCACAACCGATGGAGTAAGCGTGGACACATGGATCTCGAACAGGCCACGTTCAACTTGACAGTCAAAACGATATTCAAGCCTAAAAGGGGCAGCAATGCTCTCCATGTAACGAACGAAGCGGGTCCGTGTGTCCCATTCGCCACCCTTTGGAGCAGAAACGCCAAATATGCCCTGCAGTGGGTTTTCAGACTGCATGGCAGATGAAAACGGCTCGATGTCGGTACCAAACCGAGAAAACAAGGCCCAATCACCAGTCATGCAAGCATCTTCGGCGTCGGCAGCAGAAAGCCGCGCAATGTCCTCGACAGACTCTGCGGCTTTGACCAGCATAATCAGGCGATTCAGGGCAGACTCGACTCCCAGCAAAACCTTTTCCTCGGCTGAGGTAAGTACGTCAGGGTCAAACCTCAACCAAGCCAAGCCCGTTGATGCAAGCCTGCCAATAGCAATCTCATGACGCGAAAAGATGCGACGAAGGTCTTCTGCCTGGGCGCACCGAAGCAAGCGCGCCGCATAGCGCTCGAAGGCAGATAGGTAGGCATTGTTCTGATTGGCAAGGTCGCAACGATAGATAAGGGCTTCACAAGCATCAGGCAGGGGTACCTCGAAGAAGGCGTCCACGACCCCAGCCAAGTACTTGACTTGATCAAGGAGCTCTTCGGTCGATTCAATGACCCCATCTACGCTGACAGGCACAGCACAACACCCCTACCCACAAATAACCACCGGTCGTAATAAGGCCTTACGAGCACAGCTCCCAAAACGCAACGGCACTTGCAGCCGCAACATTAAGGGAATCTACCTCATGTTGCATAGGGATGATAACCGTTTCGTCACAGGCTGCGATGGTCGAAGAGCGCAAGCCCTCGCCTTCGGTGCCCAAAACCATGGCAACGCGCTCATGCCCCTTGAGACGAGGGTCCCTCAATGACAGAGAATCATCTTTCAACGCCAGGGCGCAAACAAAGAAGCCGAGTTCCTTCAGCAAGGAGACGCCCCCTTCGGCCCAATCCGATTCATCGCCTATGCGCGTCCACGGAACCTGGAACACCGTGCCCATGGAAACACGTGAAGCGCGACGATACAGCGGGTCGTGACAGCCAGGTGTCACCAAGACGGCATCAACACCCAAGGCTGCCGCGCTCCTGAAGATTGCACCGATATTGGTGTAGTTGGTGACGTCCTCGAGCACCGCAACGCGTCGCGCATCGGCAAGCAGCTCACGTGGATCACAAAGCGGCTTGCGCTCGAAAGCCGCAAGAGCACCACGCGTCACCTGATAGCCCGTAACGCGCTTGAAGGTATCGTGATCGACCAGCAACACCGGCGCAGCGGGCTGCTGAGACAAAACCCGTTCAACCAGCTCTCGCTCGTGTTGGTACCAGCGCTCTTCGACGAACAAGGACACCAGCGAACAACCCGCATCAAGGGCACGCACGATGACGTTCTTGGACTCAGCGACAAATAGCCCGTTCACATAGCCCTCGAAGGCACCCGTCTTGTCGCCAGAACGGCTGGTAAAGCATTCCTTGAGCTGGGCATCGGTCATTCCCTAAAACGGCTGGAGGCGCTCGTCCTTAACGTCGGAAACCCTGATAAGCGGCATGCCTACAGAGCCTCATGGATTGCGCCAAGCACAACATCGAGCGTGCGGGCATCTATCTGACCTGGGGCAGAAGGCTTGCCAAAGCAACCAAAAGTGATGGAAGATCCGAAGGCCTCGCCCACCAGACGGCTGACAACACCCTTGCCCGTCATGGACATGGTGACCACGGGAACCTTTGCATGGTCAGAGACCATTTCCTCGGTTGCCGCAAGAAGGGTAATAACGTCACGACGGCTCACGGGCATCGTTGCCATCTTCAGGATGTCGCAACCCATCTCCTGCATACGAAGCATGCTTGCGATGATTTCTTCCTTGCTAGGGGTCTTGTCGAAATCATGGCAAGAACCCAAAAGCACGCCACCA
>JAUNOE010000019.1:22235-22478 GCA_030537255.1 Coriobacteriia bacterium | reverse complement strand
GTTGGTGCCCTTGTACTTACGACGCAGCTCCTTGATGACCGACTTGCCCACAACGTGGTTGGGCAGGCAGGCAAAGGGCTGTGCGCACACGATATTGGGAGCACCATTGCGAATGAGCTCGACCATCTCGGCCGTTAGCAACCAACCCTCACCCATGGAGTTACAAAGAGATAGGATCTCTTCGGCATAATCGGCCAGTTCGAAAATGTCGGTAGGAGCCTCGAAACGATGCGACTTCTCCAA
>JAUNOE010000019.1:222-22225 GCA_030537255.1 Coriobacteriia bacterium | reverse complement strand
CTCGTTGGCAGGCTTACGAATCTTGGCAAGGGCCTTAAGACCCATCTTGGAGCCAAAAGCGCCCTTCTTGGACTTGCCCACGCCGTCCTGCTGGAAGATGGCACCGGCGATGCCAAACAGGAAGAATTCGATCAAACCAGGAACGACGGCTTCGCAGCCTTCGGCCTCAATGACGTCGACCACTTGGTTGTTGGCCGTAGGATGGAACTTGACCAAGATTTCGCCAACCACACCAACTCGAGGCTTGGTGCCTTCTCCTGCCAGGGGCAGGTTGTCAAAGTCCTCGACGATGGCACGAACCGTCTTGCGGTAACGGCCCATCTTCTCGCCTTCATAAATCTGCTTCTTGCAGATCTCCATCCAGTGATCAAACAGGGCATTTGCGCTACCAGGTTCGATTTCATAAGGGCGTGTGCGATAGAGGCATTGCATCAGCATGTCGCCATAAATGAGCGCATAGATCGCATTCATCAACATGTTAGCGTTCAACTTGAAGCCCGGATTGCATTCGTCAAGCTTCTTGAAGGAAAGCGAAATGACGGGGATATGAGGCAAACCTGCAGCCTTGAGCGCCTTGCGAATGAGCGAGATGTAATTGGTTGCACGACAGCCGCCACCCGTCTGGGTGATGATGACGGCGAGCTTGTCGGTATCATATCGACCGCTGGTGACTGCTTCCATGATCTGGCCGGTAACCAAGATGGAGGGGTAGCAAATGTCATTGTTGACATACTTTAGGCCCGCATCGACAGCGCCATGGTCGACGGCAGGCAGAAGCTCAAAGTTGTATCCATTCGCACGGAAGATGGGCAGCAGCAGATCGAAGTGGATCGGAGCCATCTGCGGACAGAGGATGGTGTAACCAGCCTCCTTCATCTCCTCGGTGAATTGCACCTTGGGGAAGGCGGTGGACTCGGCGCTGCGAGCAATGCTCTCGGCAACGACCGCACCAGCCTCCGCCTCGCGAGCACCGGTCTTGGCCTCAATGATTGCCTCACGTGCTGCAACGTCAGCCTCGAGAGCATCGGCATCAAGGCCGCACACGGGGCAACCGCCCTTGACGGCATCAGCCTCGGCACGTTCGTCGGCCTGGTCCTGGAGGGCTGCCAAAAGCGAACGAACGCGAATGCGAGCAGCGCCCAAGTTGGAGACCTCATCGATCTTCAGGACGGTATAGATCTTGCCAGAGCCTTCGAGGATCTCCTGAACCTGATCGGTAGTGACGGCATCCAGGCCACAACCAAAGCTATTCAGCTGAATGAGGTCAAGGTCGTTGCGCTGAGTGACCACCTTGGCGGCACGATACAGACGCGTGTGATACATCCACTGGTCAACGGCGCGCAGGGGACGCTCGACCTGACCCAAGTGCGCAATGGAATCCTCGGTAAACACAGCAAGTCCAAAGCTGGTAAGCAGCTCGGGGATGGCGTGATTGATCTCGGGATCATCATGATAAGGGCGACCAGCAAGAACAATGCCATGGACGCCGTTCTCCTCGATCCACTTCAAGGTTTCCATTCCCTTGTTGTGAATGTCTTCGTGAAGCTTTTCGTCTTCGGCCCAAGCAGCATCTACGGCAGCTTCGACTTCTGCCTTGGTGGGCAGCTTGCCCTGCTTGTCGCGGCAGAGCTCGGGGTGCTTCTCCACGAGCTCGACGAACAGACGCTCGGCAAGCTTGTCCTTCAGGTGATAGGGCACGAAGGGATTCAGGAAAGGCATGTTCTGCTCATGCAGCGCATCGACGTTAAGCTTGAGCGCCTCAGAGTAAGACATGACGATAGGGCAGTTGAAATGGTTACCCGCGGTCTCGTCTTCCTGGCGTTCGTACTTGGCGCAGGGCATCCAAATGAAGTCGATGGGCTTTTCCAGCAGGTTCATGATGTGACCATGCGAAAGCTTGGCGGGATAGCACACGCTTTCGGAAGGCATGGATTCGATACCTGCCTCGTAGGTCTTCTTCGTGGACGAATCGGAAAGCACCACGCGATAGCCCAACTTGGTAAAGAAGGTAAACCAGAAGGGATAGTTCTCGTACATGTTGAGCGCACGTGGAATGCCGACGCTTGGACGAGTGGCGGCTTCCTCGGAAAGGGGCTCGTAATCGAACAGGCGATGCGTCTTGTACTCGAAAAGGTTGGGGACCTTGGTCGTCGCCTCCGCATGACCAGCACCCTTTTCGCAGCGGTTACCCGTGATGAAGCGACGGTGCTTGCCGGTTGCCTCATCAATCCCGAAGTCATTGATAGTGAGCAGGCAGTGGTTGGAACATGCCTTGCAGCGAATGTTGCGATGCGTTGGGTTCAGATTGCGTAGCGCGTCAAGTCCCAGCATGCCTGTAACAATTTCCCCACCCTGAGCGGCCTGGGCCTGGGCATGGCGGTCGCGGGCAAGCAGAGCGGCGCCAAAAGCACCCATATTGCCAGCGATGTCGGGACGGACGGCATCTACCTGGGCAAGCTGCTCAAAGGAGCGCAGAACCGCGTCGTTCAAGAAGGTGCCACCCTGAACGATGACCTTGGTATCCACTTCCTTGGGGTCGCGAATCTTGATGACCTTGAACAGGGCGTTCTTGATGACCGACAAGGCCAGGCCTGCGGCGATGTCGCCGACGGTTGCGCCTTCCTTCTGAGCCTGCTTGACGCGAGAGTTCATGAACACCGTACAGCGGCTGCCCAGGTCAACAGGATGGTCGGCCTTGATGGCGGTTTCGGCGAACTCCGAGATTTCAAGGTTCAAGCCCGTGGCAAAGGACTCGATGAAGGAGCCGCATCCAGAAGAACAGGCCTCGTTAAGCATGATGTGCTCGATCACGCCATCCTTGACGCGCAGACACTTCATGTCCTGACCGCCAATGTCCAAGATGAACTCAACGCCAGGCAGCATCTCTTCAGAGCCACGCAAATGAGCGACCGTCTCGATTTCACCAGAGTCGATATTGAGGGCCTCGAGCAGTAGATGCTCTCCATAACCTGTAACGGTGACATGGCCGATCTTCACACGCGCGGAACCGTCGGCATTCTTGGGCAGAAGCTCATACAGTTCGGCAATGGTGCGCTTGGCGCAACCAAGCACGTCACCCTTGTTGTTAGCGTAGGAAGACCACAGCAAGGCACCATCCTCGGAGACCAATGCGGTCTTGAAGGTGGTTGAACCTGCGTCGATACCCAGATAGGCAAGGCCCTCGTAATCCTCGAGCTTCTCACGGCGGACGCGCTCAGAGTCATGTCGAGCCTTGAACTCCTCATAGTCCTCGGCATCGGCAAACAGCGGAGGCAGGCGAACAACCTCGGAACCCTGAACGTCACCCAGGTTATCCAAACGCTCAACGACGTCAGAAAGAAGCTCTGCCTTAGCGCCTTCCTTCATGCCAGCAAGAGCGCAGCCGCTAGCAACAAAAAGGTGGGCATTTTCGGGAACGATAATGTGCTCTTCGTCAAGATTCAGAGTCTCGTAGAATCGCTCGCGCAGCTGCGGCAAGTATTGCAGAGGACCGCCCAGAAACGCGACATGACCGCGGATGGGCCTACCACAGGCAAGGCCCGAGATGGTCTGCGTGACAACGGACTGGAAGATTGAGGCTGCAATGTCCTCGCGACGAGCACCTTCGTTCAGCAGGGGCTGGACGTCGGTTTTGGCGAAGACGCCGCAACGTGACGCAATGGGATGCAAAACAGTGTGGCGCTTGGCCAGCTCGTTGAGGCCAGAAGCATCGGTATCAAGCAGAGAGGCCATCTGGTCAATAAAGGCGCCTGTACCACCAGCACAGGTTCCGTTCATGCGCTGCTCGATGCCCTCGTCAAAGTAGATGATCTTGGCATCCTCGCCACCAAGTTCGATGGCAACGTCGGTCTTAGGGATGAAGGTCTCCACAGCAGTCTTAGAAGCAATGACCTCCTGCACGAAGGCAAGGTTGAGCCACTGCGCAAGAAGAAGACCGCCTGAGCCCGTAATGGCTACGGTGGCCTTGGTCTGGGGGAACTGCTCAGCAGCCTCCTTCAGAACCTCAAGCACGGTCGCACGCACGTCAGCATGATGACGACGGTACACGGCATACAGAATATCGTTGGTGCTGTCCAAGACAGCGACTTTCACGGTTGTCGACCCTACGTCGATACCTAGGTGAAGTACCTGGTTGGGGTCGGTAATGGGCTTGCAGATCTGATCCACGAAGAAGCCCCTCCTCTCAGGTTGAGCCCCCATTCCTACGGAGGCACGGCCCTTGGTTGGCCCAGAACACATTCATTCATGCGTCAGCTGAACCCTCTTATAATAGCAGCATATTAATTCCAAATTACAAAAGTAGGGTCTCCCAACCACGGGAAACCCTACACGATAGCGCACCTAGCTCAGGCGTAAACAAACGCCCAAATTAAAGCTGCCTAGTTCTTCAAAGAATTGATGGGGGCAGGAATCCTGCCACCACGGTGAGCAAACACGCTGCCAGCGCACTGATTGACGGGCATAACGGGCGCATAGCCAAGCAGGCCGCCAAAGTCCAGACGGTCGCCAACCTTCTTGCCGATGGCGGGAATCAGACGTACCGCAGTGGTCTTGTTGTTGATCATGCCGATGGCAGCTTCGTCGGCAATGATGCCAAGGATTGCCTCAACGGGAGTGTCACCAGGAATGGCGATCATGTCCAAACCAACCGAACAGACGCACGTCATGGCCTCGAGCTTTTCCAGACACAGTGCGCCCGACTCGGCGGCGCGAATCATGCCGGCGTCTTCGGACACAGGAATGAAAGCACCAGAAAGTCCACCAACAGAAGAGCTGGCCATGACGCCACCCTTCTTCACGGCATCGTTAAGCATGGCAAGAGCAGCCGTGGTGCCAGGACCACCGCAGGTTCCCACGCCGATGCACTCCAAAATCTCTGCAACAGAGTCGCCCTCGGCAGGCGTAGGGGCAAGGGAAAGGTCGAGAATGCCCTTGGCGTAGCCCAGACGACGGGCAGCCTCGCGGCTCATGAGCTCGCCGGCGCGCGTGATACGGAAAGCCGTGGCCTTGATGGCTTCGGCAACCGTGGTAAGGTCAGCGTCCTTAGGCAGGTTTGACAACACGTGACGGACAACACCAGGACCAGAGACGCCCACATTGATGACTTCGTCAGCTTCGCCGGAGCCATGGAAGGCGCCCGCCATAAAGGGGTTGTCCTCGACGGCATTGCAAAACACCACGAGCTTGCCCGCGCCAATGCACTGACGGTCGGCGGTAAGCTCGGCAGCACGCTTGATCTGCTTTGCCATGACCAAGGCGGCATCCATGTTGATGCCAGCACGGGTGGAGCCCACATTGACGCTAGAGCAAACGAAATCGGTCGCAGCCAGTGCCTCGGGGATGGAATGCATCAGGTTGTTGTCCACGCGAGAAGCACCCTTGTGAACAAGGGCGGAAAAGCCGCCCACGAAGTCGACGCCCACTTCCTTTGCCGCCTTGTCCATGGCGATGGCCACGGGCGTCAGGTCGACCGACGTGCAAGCGGCGGCAACTTCGGCGATAGGCGTAACAGAGATACGCTTGTTGACGATAGGAACGCCATATTCTCGTTCCAGCTGCTCTGCCGTGGGCACCAGCTTTTCTGCCGCGCTGGTCATGCGGTCATAGACACGCTGTGCCATGACGTTGACATCTTCGTGTCCGCAGGCACGAAGGTTCAAACCCAGCGTGATCGTACGGATGTCCAGATGCTGCTGGTTGACCATGGCCAAGGTCTCGGAGATTTCCTCAGGCGTAATCTGCATTACGTCCCCTTTCGTCAAATAGGCGCTCGTTCACCTCATATAAGGAATAAGCGTAGCAGATTGACGGGAATGGTCACGCTTCTGTCACGTACTTGTCACGAAGAGTTCCACCGCATTCGTCACCATACGAAGAACAAAACCACGAGGAACGAGGACCGACATGATTGAAGTAAGCATTCGCGAGAACAATCCCCTGATGCACGAGGCGCTCGAATATGCCGTGACGAAAGAAGCTGACCTATTGCTTGTTCAGGACAAAGAAAAAGGAATCACGTACAGCAAGCACGACACGGACAAAGTAACAAGACACCAAAGCAAGACGAAAACAAGACTCGCTGCACGAAAGCGGGTGCTGATCTTCGGAATGGACGACAGCAATCCCCTGCCCGAGATCAATGCTCTGAAACACGTAGGCAAATCGCCACACCCATGGCAACTGCTCGTTCTTACCGACAGCTGCGATGAAAAGATAGCACAGCTTGCAATGGAAGCAGGTGCCACCGGTCTGGCGAGGCGCTCCATTCCCCGCAAGGAGCTCATCGCTCTGATACGGGCTACTGCTGCTGGCTATCGGAGCCTCCCCAAGATGGAACATGGTCACAGCGTGCTCTCTCAGCTCAATCAGACCGAGGAAGCCATTGTAAGGCTTTCCTGCCTAGGCCTTCAGCGTAGAGAAGTAGCGCACAAGCTTGCTTTGAGCGAAGGGACGATCAAGCGGCACATCGGACATATCTTGGCAATTACCGAATATGACTCACTTAGCCATCTGGCTCTCGACCTCGTTGCTCAAGGAGAGGTACATCCCCAGCTCGGACTGGTTGCCTAGACAACATAAAGCGGAGAACGCATCCGAGGAAGCAGATGACACAGGGGGGGGGCTAAGCAAGGACCGCACGCACCAGATATTCCGTATTGCCTCGCTTGCGACCAGTGATGGAGCTCTCAACAACGCCGTCAACCACGAAACCCGCCTCGGACAAAGCGTCGACGACCTCGGTAACAACGCGCTCACGGACCTCCTGGCTGGTAACGACACCGCGGTCGGTCTCTTCGTGCTGGCTTTCGAACTGAGGCTTGATTAGCCCAATGAAAACGCTGCCAGTCTTTCCCAGCGAGGCAAAGACTTCAGCTAGGCCAGCAATGCCAATGAAGCTGAGGTCGCACACGATAAGGTCAAAGGGCGCACCAAGCTTTTCCGGGTCAGCCAGACGGATGTTGGTGCGCTCGAATTCGGTGACGCGGGGGTCACGACGCAAGCTCATGTCCAACTGACCATAGTTCACGTCCACCGCCGCAACCGATGCAGCCCCCGCCTGCAGCATGCAGTCGGTAAAACCACCGGTGCTTGAGCCGACATCGATGCACTTCAGGCCCGTGCAATCCTGGCCAAAATGATCGAGGGCTCCCTGCAGCTTGAAGCCACCGCGTGAAACATAGCGCTTGCGTCCCTTCACGTAGAGGTCGCAGTCAGGCTTGACCTTGATAGCTGCACTGGTGGCGTACACGTCGTCAACGCGCACCTCATGCGCTATGACGGAACGCAAGACTTCTCCCCTGTTGGCGAAATAACCAAGCTCCACCAGCAGGTCATCGAGGCGAACCTTAGCCATCAGCGCTCACGCTCCCCAAAAAGACCACCTTCAGCACTTGCCAAGGCCTCTTCGAGGGAACCTCGACGAATCAGTGCAAGGAACTGCGCCTCATTCAATACGGGAACGCCCAAGGCAAGTGCCTTTTCATGCTTGGAGCCAGCATCCATACCGCAGACAACATAGCTCGTCTTCTTCGAAACCGAGCCGGTCACCTTGGCTCCGAACTCTTTCAGAGCGTCGGCCGCCTGGCTGCGCGACATGCCGCTTTCGACCAAAGTGCCCGTAAGTACGAAGGTCAGCCCAGCAAGCGTCTGGGGCCTGGCAGGAGCATCGGGCAAGGTTTCGGTCATTTCGAAACCCAGATCACGCAAACGCGCGATGACGCGAATGTTATCGGGGTTGTCCAAGAACGATCGGATGCTCTGAGCCATGACCTGGCCTATCCTCTCAACACCCGAAAGCTCCTCAAGCGTGGCAGCGTTGAGAGCCTCGTAACTGGGATACGCCTCGCACAGCACCTGAGCGGTCGTCTTGCCAACATGCCGAATGCCCAGACCAAACAGTACGCGAGAAAAGTCCTTGGTCTTTGAGAGGGCCAGCTGCTGAGCGATCTTGGAAGCGTTTTTGGCGCCGAGCACCACAGGTTCACCCTCCTTGTTGATACGCCCCATGGGAAGAAGGGCCAAGTCAGCTTCCTCAAGCAGATAGAAATCGGCAACATCATGCACGATTCCCCGCTCAAGAAGGCGCTGGATGATTTCGTCTCCCAAGCCCTCAATGTCGAGCGCATCACGGCTTGCCCAGTGAACCAGGCGCTCATGAGCCTGAGCGGGACAGTCAAGCGAAACGCAACGGTAGACGGCCTCGCCCTCCTCGCGCACCAGAGGCGATCCACAGCTCGGGCATTCGTGAGGCATAAACCATGCCTGGGAACCTTCGGGACGCAAACTGGGAATATGACCCAGAATCTCGGGAATGACGTCGCCCGCCTTGCGCACAATGACGGTATCACCCACTCGGACGTCCTTGCGCGCAACCTCGTCTTCGTTGTGGAGCGTTGCTCGAGCAACCACAGAACCTGCCACCAAAACGGGCTCCAGTTCAGCGACGGGCGTACAGGCACCGGTGCGACCGACCTGAACCGTGATGTCACGCAACAAGGTAGTCTTTTCCTCAGGTGGGAATTTGTAAGCAATCGCCCAACGGGGAGCACGCGCCGTGAAACCAAGCTCGCCTTGAAGAGCGAAGGAATCTACCTTCACCACGACGCCATCAATGTCATACGGCAAATCAGCCCTGCGCTTCAAGCAAGACTCACAGAATGCACGGACCTCGGAACGCTTGGTGCAACGGCACACATCAGGATTGACGTGGAAGCCAGCACTTTTAAGCCATTCGAGAAGCTCCCACTGACCCGCTGCCTCAATGGCAGACTCGTCGGCGATGGCATACATGAAGGTCCTCAGATCGCGGCTCTTGGTCACCTTCGGGTCCTTCTGGCGCAAGCTACCCGCAGCGGCGTTGCGAGGATTGGCGAATGCGCTCTTGCCCTGTGCGTGGTTCTGCTCGTTAAGGGTCTTGAAGCTCAACTTGGGCATGTAGATTTCTCCACGCAGCTCAAGACTTGGCGCCAAGACCTTCGTCAGACCCTCCTCTGTCAAGCGAAGAGGGACGTCATGGACGGTACGGACATTGACGGTGACGTCTTCGCCCGTAGTTCCATCACCACGCGTAGCGGCACGCACCAAACGACCATCCTGGAAGGTGAGCGCAAGTGAGGAGCCATCGATCTTGAGCTCGCAGACGAGCTCCGGCAAGTAGCCCAAAGCCGACTCGACGCGATCCATCCAGGCATCAAGCTCCTCAAAGGACATGGCGTTGTCCAAGGAGTACATGCGACTTTCGTGCACGACGGCACTAAACTGTGACGTATCAACCGCACCACCAACACGTTGGGTGGGACTCGAAGGATCCTGAAATTCGGGGTGCGCCCGCTCGAGTTCCTGCAGCTCTCGCATAAGCGAGTCAAACGCCGCATCAGAGATGACGGGGGCATCAAGCACATAGTAGTTGTAGGTGTGCTGCTCGATTTCGCGACGAAGGCGCTCAATGCGCTCACGCACAGATAGATTGGCCTGGTCGGAAGCGGTATCGCCGCCAATGATGGTCTTTGAAGCCTCGCTCATGCGATCCCCCGTTACTTCTCTGTGTCTCTAGTCGTCCAGCTCGGCGGCAAGGTCCATGACCGACGTAGGGAACATGTCGAGCAGATCATCGGCGCACACGCAAATAGGACCCATGCTCTGAGCAGCAATAATGCCTGCACGTGCATGCAGCACCACACCCAACAAGCAGGCATAGAAGGGGTCGACTCCCTGCGCTAGGAATCCACCGATGAAGCCAGCAAGAACATCTCCCGTCCCCGCCTTGGCAAGAGCGGAAGTACCCTCCTCAACCGTGACGAAGGTGCCTTTGGAAGCGATGGTGGTATCAGGTCCTTTCAGGACGACGATTGCCTTGTAGCACTCGGACAGCTCAAGGGCCGTACGTTCGAAATCGTCATGAGGCTCAATACCAAAAGGGATCCCCAGGCGTGCCGCCTCACCCGGATGAGGTGTCAGGACGGTGACGTGACCAGCACGACCACGCTCGACGACCGCCTGGTGGAATTCCTCCTTGGGGAGGTGATCAAAACCGCCACCATCAATAAGCAGCGGACAGCTACAGCCCTTGATCAGACCCAGAAGGACGGTCTTGGCCGTAAGATCCGATGCCTCGATTCCAGGACCAAAGACGAATGCGCCAGTGCATCCCCGTCCGGGATTCGCACAACTATTGAGCTGCTTGAAAGAACGAACTACCAGAGAGGGACGAGCCGTCTGGATCAAGGGAACGTTTCGTTTGGCGGTGAACACCTCCGTATAGCCCGCACCCGAGAGCTGGGTGGCCTTGGCACACATGACCGCTGCACCCGGATAGCTCGGCGAGCCAGCGCCAACCATCACCTTGCCGCGCGAATACTTGTTAGAATCGTAGGCAGGAAAGGGCAGCCAAGAAGCCAAGTCCTTGTCCGTGATTGTCTTCACGTAATTGGAAAATGAGTCGTAGAGAAACATTGCCACCCTTTCTCATCGAATCCCAGGAAGGCTTTCCTGGGTCGGCGCCGGCTCAACAACGTCGAGCTCGTCAAGAAGCGAGCGTGCCTCACGAAACTTCTTCGCAAGTTCGCGTCGCTGATCCACGCGCTCCCTAGAACCTGTCAGGGACGCCTGGGTAATGGCCATGGCGCACGCCACGGCTTCGTCATGCGTGTACGAAAGGCTCAGAGGTATCTCAAGCACTTCACGAGTCTGCGCAAATGCCTTGGCCCGACCCGAAAGGCGAGCCAGCGGACGACCCTTAGCCGTCGCACTCACTTCAATGGCTCGGGGATGCACGGGAGATTCGAGCGTGATGCCAAGAGCCTTGCACACGGCCATCTTTGCGGCAAAACGTGCCGCATACCCCTGAATGGGCTGAGCAAGTGACTCACAGTGCTCACGCTCCAAATCGGTAAAGGCAAAAGTCTTGAGACGGGGGGTACGCTCGAATGCTCGAGCAACTCGAGAAAGCTCAACCACGTTGACCCCCGCAAGGACCCGTTCGCCAAGAATGCCAAAGGTCGAGCCCTGTGGAGATGCAGGGCTCGATGACATGGCTGAGACCCCCAGGGAGGGAGGCACCTCATGTCCCGCACTAGGATCCATGCCTACTCCACCGTTACTGACTTGGCAAGATTGCGGGGCTGATCGACATCGCAACCGCGAGCAACCGCAACCTCACGCGCCAGGAGCTGCAAGGGAACGCTGGCAACGATGGGCATGAAGGCATCGCGAACCTTGGGAATGTAGATGACCTTGTCAGCAACGTCGCAGATGGAGGTATCACCCTCGGTAGCGACGGCAACGATGGAAGCACCGCGCGACTCGGATTCCTTCAGATTGCTGACCACCTTGTCGTAGATGGGACTCTGAGTGGCAACGGCCACAACGGGGAAGCCTTCGTCAATAAGAGCAATGGGGCCATGCTTCATTTCGCCAGCAGCATAAGCCTCTGCATGTACGTAGCTAATCTCCTTGAGTTTCAAGGCTCCTTCGTAGCAGGTTGCAGCACCCATGCCGCGACCAATGAAGAACGCCGATTCACGGCCCTCAAACACACTTGCGGCATCCTTGATCTGCTCTGTGTCTTGAAGGACCTGCTCGATCGCATCGGCACAATCGGCCAACTCGGAGAACAGAATGCGCGTCTGGTTCTGATTGAACTTGCCACGGCTACGAGCCAAAAGCATGGCCAGCAAGGTCAGGCTAACGACCTGGCCCGTGAAGCTCTTCGTGGAAGCGACGGAGATTTCCTTGTTGGCCTTCGTATAGATGACGCCATCGGACTCACGGGCAACACGGGAACCAATCACATTGGTGATACCAAACACCTTAGCGCCCTTGATGCGGGCGTCACGAATGGCGGCTAGGGTGTCTGCCGTCTCACCAGACTGAGACACGGCAACGACCAGCGTGGTAGGCGTAATGATTGGATTGCGATAACGGAACTCTGAAGCTACCTCTACCTCAGTTGGAATACGGGCCCACCCCTCGATCAAGTCCTTGGCGATAAGTCCCGCGTGATAAGAGGTGCCACAAGCGATGATGTAGACACGATCGATGAAATTGAGCTCGGTGCGCGTCAGAGAAAGCTCATCAATGGTGATTTCGGTGCCCGAGAAGCGTCCCGCAAGCGTATCGCGCACGACGCGAGGCTGCTCATGAATTTCCTTAAGCATGAAATCGGGGTAGCCGCCCTTTTCTGCCGCATCGAGCGTCCAGTCGATGTGGGTGATTTCGGGCTCGATGGGAGCGCCTTCCCTGTCAAAGTAGTCAATGCCATCAGCAGTCATGACCGCATATTGCTCGTCCTCGAGGATGACGACGTCACGGGTAGCGTCAATAAGCGCAACAATGTCGGAACCCAGGTAAGAACCCTCTTCGCCCACACCGAGAACAATGGGAGAATCCTTACGGGTGACGACGATGCGACCAGGCTCTTCCTTGCACATGACGGCAAGGCCATAGGCACCAATCATGCGACTGGTGGCATAGCGCACAGCGGTAAGCAGATCGCCATCATAGGCTTCCTCGACCAGGTGTGCGGCTACTTCGGTGTCGGTGTCAGAAGAAAAGACGTGGCCCTTGCCCTCAAGCTCTTCACGGAGTTCGGCAAAATTCTCGATAATGCCATTGTGGACAACCGCGATTTCGTCAGCACAGGACATATGAGGGTGCGCATTACGCTCAGAAGGGGCACCATGGGTTGCCCAACGCGTATGGCCAATGCCGCAGGTACCCAGGCAATCCGTCTCCCCGATGCTTTCGACCAGACGACGGACCTTGCCAAGACGACGAACGACATTGATGCGATCACCGTCTGACACGGCAATGCCAGCCGAGTCATAACCACGATACTCAAGACGGGTCAGACCCTCGAGCAGGACGTCTTTAGCCTGCTTGGACTTACCAACGAAACCAACGATTCCGCACATACAGTTATTCTCCTTATATGACCAGCGGCTACGTGGCCGCAAAAATACATACGGAACATACTAACCCATCAGCCCAGACCTGCCCCGAATTTGACCCCCAAATACCCAAAGGGTTCACACGTGTTCAAACCAAACGGAACACGGGGTGGCCGATAGGAGGCCACCCCGCAAGAAGGGAATATGTATGCAAGGAGCGACAACCTGAGCTATGCCCTGTGTTCTTCTTCCAGACGCTGCTGTATTTCACGAGGAACCGGCTCATACCCAAGCATCTCCAAGGAGTAGGCACCCGAACCACGTGTGATCGCCCTGAGGTCCTTGGTGTAGGTAAGCACCTCGGCGTAAGGAACGCGGACCACAACGATGGTATCGCCATCATCCGTTGAATCCGTGCCAATGATACGTCCACGCCTGGTGGCAATGTCGCTCATGACGGCACCAGCGAAAGCCTCGCCAACAACGATGTTGAGCTCACAGTAAGGCTCCAAGATCACCGGACTTGCCTGCTCCACGGCAGCCTTGAAACCAATACGGGCAGCAGTCTTGAATGCCATCTCATTAGAGTCAACGGCATGATAGGAGCCATCGAAGCAGGCAACCTTGACGTCCACCATGGGATAGCCCGCAACTGGACCTTCCGCCATGGCTTCCTGGACGCCCTTGTCAACAGCAGGAATCAGGTTCTTGGGGATATGTCCACCAAACACCTCGTTTGCAAATTCATAACCGTTACCAGGATTGGGCTCGATGCGCAGCCAGCAATCACCAAATTGACCAGAGCCACCAGTCTGCTTCTTATGACGACCCTGGGCCTGGGCCTGCTTGCGAATGGTCTCGCGATACGGAATTCGGACGGGAACCAGCTCGGCCTCGATACCAGTCTGGTCACGCAAACGGTTAAGCAGGACGTCCACCTGAAGATCACCCATGGTATAGAGCACCTGCTGACCCGTTTCTTCGTTTCGGTCGAGGCGCAAAGACGGATTGACTTCCACCTGACGGGCCAGGAAAGTACCCAGCTTGTCTTCGTCGTTGCGGTTCTTGGCCACGATGCACACAGGGTACTGGGGCTTGGGCAGCGAAATGGGTTGCACTGCGATGTCGCCCTTCAGAGAAAGCGTGTCACCAGTACGAACATCGGAAAGCTTGGGGATCACGATGATGTCACCAGCCTTGGCAGACTTAACATCGGTAGGTTCCTTGCCCATCATCACATAGAGGTGACCGACACGATCCTTCTTGCCCGTGCGAGAGTCGATAAGCTCCTGACCAGGCTCAAGATAGCCGGAAAGCACTTTGACGAAGCTCAGGCGACCAACGAAGGGGTCGGCAATGGTCTTGAACACGACGCCCGAGGGTTCGCCCGTCTCGTCGACGGAAATGGATCCACCATCGGCCAGAGGATAGGCACCATGAGCGCGAGGATGGGGGAAGTACGTACAGATGTCCTCCATCAGATTCTGAATGCCCTGCTTCACGATGGTGGAGCCGACATAGACGGGAATGAACAGCTCCTGAGCGATAGCCTGATCAAGAAGCTGCTCCAACTCGGCCTGAGTGAGCTGCTCATCCCCATCGAGGTATTTCATCATGAGGTCTTCGTCCGCCTCTGCAACCAAGTCACAGAGCTTTTCTCGGGCGGTTTCGTATGCATCCCGGTAGTCAGCAGGAACGTCTTCGATACGCTCAGTATCGCCTTCGAAATAACGAGCCTTGCCACGCAGGACGTCAATGACGCCCTCGAAATCCTTGTCAACACCAATGGGGATGGTGACGGCTCCCAGACGAGAGCCAAAACGAGCATGCAACTGCGCCATGATCAAGTCAAAGTTGGCGCCCTCACGGTCAATGTGGTTGATAAAGATGCAACGGGACAAACGCATAAGCTCAGCTTCATGCCACAGGCGATTGTGCATGGGCTGGGGACCCGTTACAGCGTCGATAACAAACATGGCCATCTCGGCTGCGGCCATGGTGCACAAGGTGTCGCCAATAAAGTCGGGCTGACCTGAGGTATCCAGCAGGTTGATCTTGTAGTCCTTGTAGGGCACAGGAGCAATGGACGTGCCCAAAGTAAAGCGACGACGAATCTCCTCTTCGTCATAGTCAAGGTAGGACTTGCCATCATGCGTGGTGCCCATGCGGGTGGTCTTACCTGAAACATATAGCATTGCCTCAGCAAGCGAAGTCTTGCCGGCACCATCCTGGCCAACGAGAACGATGTTGCGCTGATGAAGGGTCTCTGGAGCTGCCATAGCTGTCACCGCCTTCGCGGTCTGACAAAAATACTGGCCTTCGCGCCGTGCGTGTAAGGCCATCCCCTCTTGCCTCGACCGCATCGAATGATTGGATAACGCATTCCCCTCTGAACACGTTCAATGGGAAGTATACACGCAAAAACGCAGGTTGGGGGCAAGCAAAGAAGAAAGCCACCTCAAATGAGGTGGCTTTCGATTGCTCGCTTGCAAGAGCCAGAGCAGCGGAATCACTACTTCGCGACCGTGATGTTCTCGTGAATCCACTCGAGCGCCTTGGCGCGCTCGGCACCCTCCATGAGCAGGAAGGTGCGCTTTGTTTCCTGCATCATATTGAAGTATTGCTCTTCTCCACCAGGAGCCATCTGATGCAAGAGACGCATCAGATCGGGCATTTCCACCTTAATGTCCTCGTGGTCATAGATGGCATCAAGGACGAAGCCCTGGAGCAGCTGCGCGAAGGCCTGACCACGGAAAAGCTCGCGAGCCTCTTCTTCGGTAAGCTCCTGCTCCTCCAGGTAGTACTCCAGGGTCTTGCCCTGCTGCTCGACCTGAGCGACAAGCGCCTGGAACATGTCCTCGGCCACGGCGTTCTTCATAGCGTCCGTGATTTCGCCCTGAAGACGCTTGTGGTACTGTTCCATGACGGCAGCCAGGTAGAACTGCTCGAATTGCTGATCCATGACGCCACCGGACTGCTTGCGGAAGGACTCGCGCAGCTCCTCGACGCTGTTGATGCCCATGTCAGACAGAGCCTCGCGGCACCATTCGTCGGTGACTTCGGCAGGCTGAGCCTGGTCAGGATCCTCACCGGCATCGATTGCGCGCGCCTCGGCAACCTGCTTGGCAAGCATGCCAATCTGCTCGTCAATGAGCTCATCGGTGATTTCGGGATTGAAGGGAACCTTGACCTCGAAAGGCGTGTAATCAGACAGGGTGTAACGAGGCTTGGGAAGCACGCGCAGGGTGAAGGTAAAAGGCAGCTTTTCCGCCAAAATGGTCTGGGCCTTCACGTCGGCAGAACTGATGGGAATGATCTTTTCATCGGTAAGAGCATATGGAACGAAGTAGCTCATGACGGCAGACTCGATGGTCTCCTTGGCAAGCTCGGGCTCTAGCGCACCCTCGATCTTTTCACGTGCACTGGCACCTTCGAGGTTGGCCAGGCCAAGCTGCTGGACAAAGAGCTCGAGACCCTTGTCGAAGCCTTCGGCAACTTCGTCAGCGGTAAGGTCGATCCTCAGGGTAAGAACGCCGTCCTTCTCTTCCACCTTCGTAACCTGCATGAGGTTCCTTTCTCTATAATCAGGGCACAAGATGTGCCCCACTTCATACAAACCAGAGGGCCGTCGCCGACCCTGAACGACTAAGGATACCAGGGGTGCCCATGCCCAACGAACAAAAACCACGCTATACCCTCAAGCCCACCATCAAGCCCTTGCCTAGCCAGGCAAAAGAACCAGAAGAAGCCACCGATGAGCTTCGCCTGAAGCAGAACGAAGATGACGACCTCTACGACCCCTACTCTGACTACCATGATGGAACCCTACGAAACCTCGAATTCGAAGAGAACCCCTGGAGCTAGCAGCGCAAAGAGAGACGTCAACCAAGCAGCCATCCTTACCACAAGCCAATAAAGCAGGGCCACCCATAGTGAATACGGGTGGCCCTGCTTTATTGACGCCTTACGCGAGGAAACCTGCTGCCGATTCGGCTGCGAGCGCGCCATCGGAGACCGCCGTCACCACTTGACGCAAAGGCGAGGTGCGAACGTCCCCGGCGGCAAAGACGCCAGGCAGAGACGTTGCCCCACCTTCGTCGGCCACAAGATAACCCGCAGCATCTCGCGAAAGATCGCTGGGCAGCCATGCGGTATCAGGACGTGTGCCAATCGCCACAAAGAGCCCCTCCAGATCAAGAAGGCGAGACTCCCCCGTCAAAAGGTCACGCAAACAGACCCCACTAAGGCGCGCATCGCTCGTTCGAACCGAATCCACGACACTGTCCCAGTGAATGGTCAGGTTTTCCAGCCCATTAAGCCGCTCCTGGTACCAGGGGCTAGCACGAAGCGCATCACGACGGTGGATCAGATGCACTTCTTTGGCAACTCGCGCCAAATAGAGTACGTCGGCACAGGCAGAATCTCCGCCACCCACCACGGCAACACGCTTGTCGCGAAAGAAGTTGCCGTCACAGGTAGCACAGTAGGAAACGCCGCGCCCCACCAAATCAACAGCACCTGAGACATCAAGCGGTACAGGCTTGGCTCCCGTTGCGATAATCACGCTAGCGACCTCGTAGGTAGCAACCTGTCCTTGAAGAACGAAAGGACTCCGCAGATTCGAGTCAGCGGAATCAGGACCTGCCCCTGCGGGTCCGCCCGAAAGCCCCACAATCCGATCGGAAACAAAACGCGCCCCAAAATGCTCTGCCTGCTCCCTTAGACTGAAAGCGAGTTCAAAGCCATTGATGCCCGAAGCAAATCCTGGATAGTTTTCCAGCAGGTCGATGGACGCAAGCTGTCCACCTGGCACCAACTCTTCGATGACCAGCGTCGACAAGCCCGCGCGTCCCGCATAAATTGCGGCTGCCAGACCAGCAGGACCGGCTCCGACAATACCGAGGTCATACATCGCTGCCTCCTTTAGCCCGATGGGTATGCAAGCTAGCTCAGCGCCTCGACAAGCGCGCTTTTGGGCTGAACCCCCACGAATTGCTGAGAAGGAGCTCCATCCTTGAATACGATCAAAGTGGGCACGCTCATGACGCCAAAACGGGCAGCAAGTCCTGGCTCCTGGTCGACGTCAACCTTGTAAACTGCTGCCCTCCCCTGCTTCTCGATGGCAAGGTCCTCGAGGACGGGTGCCATCATCTTGCAAGGACCACACCAGGTTGCGAAGAAATCAACCAGCACGGGATACGGGACGCCTTCGACCTTTGCAGCAAATTCGGATTCGGTAATTTGGGGAACCATGAGGAACCTCCCTTGCTTAAGCCCCTAGCTCAAAGGACTTGGGGCATTTCCTTTTCTCTCATTGTAGCAAGCTTAGCAGTTTACTTATTAGGAATTATTATCAACAAGTTTTCTTCAAGAACGACCGTGGACTACCAAAGCACATTGTCTTCAGAGCCATACGAAACCATGACTGCGGCAGCATAAGCACTCAAGCAAATAGTTCAGTCAAAATCGTAGCCCCGCTAGCCACTGATCAGCAACAACAAAACCCTAGACAACAAAAAAGTCCCGCCACAAACGTGACGGGACTTGGAAAGATCAGGCAAAAAGCTTATGCCAGAGCCTTCTTGGAGATCTCAACGAGAGCTGCAAAAGCCTCAGCATCGTTGATAGCCATGTCGGAGAGGACCTTACGGTCAAGCTCGACACCAGCCTTCTTGAGACCATTCATGAAGGTGGAGTAAGACATACCGTTCAGACGAGCACCAGCGTTGATACGGGTGATCCAGAGACGACGAATCTCGCGCTTCTTGTTACGACGATCGCGGTACTGGTACTGAAGGGAGTGCTGGACCTGTTCCTTAGCTGCACGGTAGGAACGGCTCTTTGCACCGTAGTAACCCTTTGCACGCTTGAGGATGGTACGACGCTTCTTGTGAGCGTTAACTGCACGCTTTACACGAGGCATATTGATTCTCCCTTGCTACTAGCGAAGACCAAGGTTGCGAGCGATGACCTTCTGGTCAGCCTTTGCAACTTCGGTTTCGTGACGGAAATTACGCTTGCGCTTCTGGCTCTTCTTGGTGAGGATGTGGCTCTTGAAAGCCTTGGAGCGCATGATCTTGCCAGAACCGGTAACGCGGAAGCGCTTTGCGGTGCCGCGATGGGTCTTCATCTTAGGCATTGGTTATTCCTTTCCCTGTTCTTCCTTCTTGTCCTTCTTCTTCACTGCGGAAGGCAAAGGAGCAATAAGCATATGCATGTTGCGGCCTTCCATCTTGGGCTGGTTTTCGATAACCGCAACGTCCTTCAAGTCGTCTGCGAGACGCTCGAGGATGGTAAGGCCCTGCTCGGGGTGAGACATCTCACGACCACGGAACATGATGGTGATCTTGACCTTGGAGCCGCCTTCGAGGAAGCGCAAAACGTGCTTCTTCTTGGTGGTGTAGTCGCCCACATCAATCTTGGGGCGGAACTTCATCTCCTTGACTTCGACCTTGCTCTGCTTCTTACGTGCCTGCTTGGCTCGAATGGCCTGGTCGTACTTGAACTTGCCGTAATCCATGATGCGGCAAACAGGGGGATCTGCCTGAGGGGCGATCTCGACCAGGTCAAGGTTCTTGCCATCAGCGACACGCTGAGCTTCCTCAATGCGACAAATGCCCAGCTGGGATCCGTCATAATCGATCAGACGAACCTCGCGAGCGCGAATCGCACCATTGAGACGTGGCTCTTGAGCTGCTATGGTGCCCACCTCCTTCTTGATACCGGCCTTGCACGGGGCAAGCACAAGGCGGAACATGCTGCGTAAAAAAGAAAAGACCCACTTCCAGCAGGTCTCAAAGAATCGCCTAAAGGCTCTCAAAGTGACCCAACAGCTGCCTAACTCAGGCGCCGAACTAGGTGGAAGCTTTCACTTCGCTTGTTCAACAGCTCATTTAGATTACCAAAAGACCGATGTGACGCAAGTACCAAATCGAAGAATTTTCTAAACGTCCTTGGAGCCGTCATCCGTCATGGACGTTTCGTCGAAACAGGTTTGATAACCGTAATCAGGCGAGCCAAACCAACCAACCTTGTCGCCATCCGTCATCTTGAAGGCCAGACGATCCCCTTCGATGGTGAGCGAGTCAATATTGCAGACATCTCCCCTGTTTGCCGTGAAGGCAAACGTAGACAAAGAAGACTCTTGGTAGACGGTAATGCTGCGGGACGCATGCACAGGAGGACGGTCATACCTCAAAGCATTCGTAGCCTTAAAGCCAAAGTTGGAAGCTTCCGGGTTGCTGATCTCAAGCCCGTCGCCCACACAGCCAAAATCGAAGGTGGCCTCAGTCAAGCCCGTGGCATAACAGACGAAATCAATCGTAACGGCAACGCGGTTTTCGACCGCCTGAGCATACAAACTCGCATCCTTCATCTGACGAATAGGCGTCCAGCTTGCCTGCTGGCAGGGATGGCTGGTAATTACGGGCACTGCCCTGCATGACTTCACGTCCTTCAGACGATAAACCCCCGCAAGTGCCTGACCATCTTCTGAATCACAGCTGACGAATAGGAACTGCTTGCCGTCTGAAAGAGTCATGAGCTTTACCCCGACGCTTTCGGCTTCACGAAGCTCAGAAAACTCGGAAGCAGAAATCGTCAAGGAGGTCTTCTTGTTGATAACAAGCTCAATAGAGCTCAGGGTACGAACATTCGCGGAAGCCGACGAGGAAAGCCTTGGCTTCAGGGCAACGGTATCCACTTCACCATCACCCGTCACGTCATAGGCACGACTTTTGACAGTAGACGACTTGTCGGAAGAAAGATCGTACTGAAGAATGGTCTTGTTGGTAGCGCGGCCACTCGAAGATTCTTCCTGGCTGCTAGAGGCGCATCCCGCAAGGAAGTACACCATGAAAGCCACGACCAGCAAAGCCAGCGCAGCAAGAATAATGCGCTGCATGCTAAGGAAGGGCACTTCAGGATTAAGGTTTCCCTGCTCGGGCTCATCCTGCGAGCTGTCGCAAGGAACACCGGCAGTAGACGCACCATGGTCAGCCATGACCCCCTCGGAATGACCGTCCTCTTTGGGTGCGAAATCCACACCCGAATCCAAAGGGCAAGAGTCGCCCTGGTCCATAGAGCCAGAAGCACCAAAGGCCGAATGAGACAAGAAATCGTCTCCGGACCGTCGTACGGCATCATCGCGAGAAGCCACGGTATCCGCGCTGATCACGATAATCTCTTCGTCATCAGAACTGTCGACGTCTATATAGCGATAACGGTCTTCGGCCATGTCTCCCCCTAGGACATGCGACTGGTCATGACGTCACCGATGCGCTGGTTGAGCTCGTCGGCAGCATCAGCGGTGGGACCTACGCTGAATACGTAGACCTTGATCTTGGGTTCGGTGCCGCTCGGACGCACAATAGCCTTGTTACCGCCCGCAAGATCGAATTCGATGACATTCGCAGAAGGCAGGCCATTCACGCCAGCTTCGTAATCAAGCACGGACTCAACAGCCAAGCCGGCAATTTCAGCAGGAGCCTTCGTACGGAAGGCGTCCATCAGGTCAGCCATCTTCTTCGCACCGCTAATTCCTTCGAAGGTAAAGCTCAACGTAGAGTTGCAATGGAATCCATAGGTGGCATAGAGGTCCTGCATGGCAGCGTAGAGAGTCTTGCCCTGTGTGCGATAGTAACGTGCCATCTGGCAAATTAGCATACTGGTAACCACGGCGTCCTTGTCGCGCGCGTGGGTGCCGGCAAGATAGCCATAGCTTTCCTCGAAACCAAAGACAAAACGCTCAGGATGGCCGCCCGCCTCAAGCTCCGCGATGATGCCGCCAATGTACTTGAATCCCGTCAGGCAACGACGCATCTCAACGCCATAATGAGCGGCCACCTGATCAGCAAGGCTCGTGGAAACGATAGTGGTAACGGCCACGGGGTCCTTAGGCATGGTGCCCTGCTCGGTTCTCGTTCGACACAAATAATCAAGCAGCAAAACACCCATTTCGTTGCCAGTGATCAGCTGATAGTCGTCACCATCCTTGACTGCAACGCCGACGCGATCGGTATCAGGGTCAGTGGCCAAAAGAAGATCAGGGTGAACCTCTTCACATAGACGAATACCGAGCTCAAGAGCCTCGCGGTGCTCAGGATTGGGAGAAGGGC
>JAUNOE010000019.1:0-212 GCA_030537255.1 Coriobacteriia bacterium | reverse complement strand
CCCATCGGGCTGGGCCTGCTCGGCAACCACGTGGACATCGGTGATGTTAACGGCCTTGAGAATCCTGCTAACAGTTTCCAGACCCGTGCCGTTGAGAGGCGTATAGACAAGCTTCAGAGGGTCGTCCTTTGCGGACTCAGGAGCCACGTCTTGCTCAAGGCAAGCATCGATAAAGGCATCGAGTACCTTTTCAGGAATGTATTCGACGCCAC
>JAUNOE010000088.1 GCA_030537255.1 Coriobacteriia bacterium | reverse complement strand
GAGAAGTTCTTCAAGGAGCAGTGCCTCACCGAGCAGGCATTCGTCAAGGACTCCGACAAGACTGTCACCGAGTACGTCAACAGTGTTGCCAAGGCTCTCGGCGGCACCATCAAGGTGAAGTCCTTCACCCGCTTCGCTCTGGGCGAGTAAGCACGAGCGCACATAGCAAGCCATTGAGGAAGGTCCCGTTTGGGACCTTCTTTTTTGCGAGGAGTCCATTAGACATTCATGCCCAAGGTGTGTGAAAGCTACGGGGAATTTCGGCCTCAAGGATGCGCCTCTGTATAATAGATTGGCTATTGAGCACATTGTATTGACACCCCAAAACTGAAAGGCGGCTGCCATGTCCGAGGAAATCATCATCGCGCGTGAAACCGAGAACCTTACGGGTTCGGTGCGTATTGGTGGTGCCAAGAACTCTGCTTTGAAGCTTGTTGCGGCTGCCATCCTGGGGCAGGGTGCTTCCACGCTTCACAATGTGCCCCGTATCTCGGATATCGATATCATGGCTGATGTTATTCGCAGCCTTGGCGGCACGGTAGAGCGTCAGGGCGAAACCCTGATTGTCGACACCACGAATGCCACGGGCTACGAAACGCCTTATGAGTTGGTCTCGAAGATGCGTGCCAGTATTTCTGTGCTGGGTCCTCTGATTGGCCGTTTTGGGCATGCGCGCGTTGCCATGCCTGGTGGCTGCAACATCGGTGCTCGTAAGATTGACCTGCACCTAAAAGTGCTGCAGTCCATCGGTGTCCAGTTCGTCAACGACCATGGCTACCTTTATGCGTCGAGTCCCAATGGCTTGCACTCTGCAGAAGTCTACCTGGACTTTCCCAGCGTGGGCGCTACGGAAAACATGCTGATGGCTTCCGTAGTCGTTGAGGGCACCAGTGTCATTGACAACGCCGCTCGCGAACCCGAAATCGTCGACCTGGCTAACATGCTTAATGCAATGGGTTGCAAGGTTGAAGGTGCTGGTTCGCCCACCATCACCATTACGGGTGTTCCTTTGGAGAGCTTGCACCCCTGTGAACACACCACGGTTGCCGATCGCATTGAGGCAGGTACCTTCCTGGCTGCCGGTGCATTGATGGGCGGTCCCCTCACGGTGGAGGGCATCGATCCCTCTTTCTTGCGTATGGCACTCATGAAGCTTACCGACATGGGTTGCTCGGTGGAAACCACGGAGGATTCCATTACGGTTTCTCGAACCGAGCCGCTGCGCCCCGTCGATATTCAGACCTTGCCGCATCCTGGCTTCCCCACGGATCTTCAGGCGCAGTTCTGCCTGTTGTGTGCCATGGCTGATGGCACGCCGGTCATCACCGAAAATATTTTCGAGAATCGTTTCATGTTCGCGTATGAGCTGAATCGCATGGGGTCCGACATCACGGTCGAGGACCACCATGCCATCGTTCATGGCGTTAAGTCCTTGCAGGGAGCACCCGTGTCGTGCCCGGATCTGCGCGGTGGTGCGGCTCTGGTCATTGCGGGTCTTGCCGCAGAAGGCGAAACGCGCATTCATGACCTGCATCACATCGACCGTGGCTATGACAACTATGTTGGCAAACTACAGAGTCTGGGTGCCAACATTGAGCGTTTGAGCATTTAGCTCCTCGCGGAGGTAAGCCTTGAGCCAACATCGTCCGACCCGTCGTTCGAGGTCGTCAAAGAATTGGAAATCATCAGTTGTGGGCTCCCATGCCAACAATGCTGGTTCTTGGGGAACGCGCGGGGCAAGCGCTCGCGGTTCCCATGGGGACCGAAGCGCCTTTTCGCATCGCCCACCCTCTGACCGCCGCTCTGCGGCAGCTCGTACGGGTGCCTATGGTCGCGGCCGCTCGGTTTCCATCGAAGGCCGCACGGCCGAGCTGCACCAGATGCGCCCAAGTGCCACTCCCGTTGATCCACGTGGTTCGCGTCGTCGTCCCGCCGATCCTGCCGAACTGATTCGCAGGCGTAAGCGTTCGTTCTTCACGCGTATCGGCGTTATTGCCGTTGTCGTGGTGTTGCTCGCCTTTGGCCTGGGCGGCTTTGTGTTCCAGAACGTTGTGGGCGGCAACATGTCAATCAAGGACCCAAGCGTCAAAAGTGCTCTGGTTGCTCCCGAAAACGATACTGACCCATACTATGTGCTGCTTGCGGGCTCTACGTCCGACCAGGGCGAAGCGAGCTATCTGGCAGTTTTGCGCGTCGATCCCCAGAACAACAAGCTCTCCTTGCTCAACGTGCCTGCGAACATCGCGGCAAGCACGGGGGAGCTTCGCGATCTGCCCAACGTGGCGGACGGTGGAACCTTGGTTACCGAGGTTTCCAATTTGGTGGGTGCCAAGATCTCCCATTACGTAGCGCTTTCTGACGAAGGCTTGGTCTCGCTGGTGGATGCGCTTGGGGGTATCGATGTCAATATTGCCAAGACCGTCGACGATCCTCGCGCGGGAATCGTTGTCCTTGACCCTGGCCAGCAGACGCTTGACGGCAAAGAGGCTCTGACCTACGTCCGTGCCTATAACTACGAAAACGGTCGCGAGGGTCGAGCCGAAGTCCAGTCTCAGTTCATTCAGGCGGTTGTTTCTAAGCTGACGTCCAAGGAAGGCCTGGACTTCATGAAGGCCACCGATGCCCTTTCCAATGGCGTGCAGACCGACTTGAGCTACGACGAACTGATGAGCCTCATGAACACTTGCAACAGCATTGGTTCGGTGCAGTATGGCACCATTCCCGGTGCCGATGTGAAGCGTCAGGGACGGGTGTATTTCGGAGTGACTGAGACCAGCTGGGCCAAGGTTCAGGAGCAGTTCCTGACTGGCGGGCAGCCCTCCATTGACTACTCCACCACTACATCCGAAAAGAAGAAGCTCTCTATCATCGTGCTGAACGGATCTGGTGTCACGGGCAATGCCCAAAAGGCAGAAGAGAAGCTGAAGGCTGCTGGTTATACCGTGAAGGAAACGGGTAATGCCGAGTCCTTCGTGTACGAGGAGACCCTGGTTGTCTACCGTAGCTCGAAGAATCAGGAAGATGCCCAGGCGATCGTCGATCAGTTGGGCGTGGGTCGTGCGGTTGCGGCTGGCGTCAACTACAATCTCTCCACTGACATTCAGGTTATGGTGGGCAAGGACTGGGTTTCCTAATGAGCAAGGTTTCGCCAATTTCCGTAGACGGGGAATGTGTCGTGCCCGGGTCTGCGTTTGCCGAGGCACGCAAGGATGACGGTTTTGATGCGGTCGAATATATCAACCAGCCTCGCTGGCGTACGGTGAGCCTGGGTCTCGAACGTACGCGTGAGCTTTTGAGCAAGTTGGGTGCGCCCCAGGATCGTCTGCGCTTTGTCCATGTTGCGGGCACGAATGGCAAAGGTTCTACCTGTGCCTACGTGGCGTCCATCCTTCAGCAGGCGGGCTTTAAAGTGGGTCTGTTCACCAGTCCCTATATCATCACCTTCGAAGAGCGCATTCGCGTCAATGGCGAAAACATCTCCTGGGCCGACCTTGATCGCGTCACGCGTCAAGTGCGTGATGTTGCTGAGGCAATGGAAGAGCATCCTACCGAATTCGAGCTCATGACCGCCGTTGCGTTTCTGCACTTTGCACAGCAGGAGTGCGACATCGTGGTGGCAGAGGTTGGCTTGGGTGGTCGTCTTGATTCGACGAACGTAATAGAGCGTCCCGAGGTTTCGGTCATTACCAATATCGGAATCGATCACGTGGCGGTGCTCGGAGACACCCTTGAAAAGATTGCGACCGAAAAGGCCGGTATCATCAAGCCAGGTGTTCCGGTGGTTTCATGGCCTCAGGACCCCGAAGCTCTCAAGGTCGTGAAATCCGTAGCACGCACTCAGGCGGCTCCGCTTGGTCTTGTCGGCTTTGACGATCTCGAGCTTGAGCCCGTGGAGCGCCAGGACGGTGGTCGTCTCGTGCGCCCCTTTGTGTATCAGGGCATGCGCTTTCAGACGCAGCTCCTTGGCTCTTATCAGCCTTCGAATGCGGTCATGGCCATCGAGGTAGCTCGTACGCTTGCTCGCTCAGGATGGTCGTTGTCGGAAGGTGACATTCGATCGGGTATTGCGGCCGCTCAATGGCCGGGTAGGTTCCAGCTGGTTGCCAGTTCGCCCGACTTCGTCATCGATGGTGGTCACAATGTCCAGGGAGCCCAGGTTCTTGCTGAGTCCCTGGATGATGTCTTTCCTGGCAGGCGGACCACTCTTCTGGTGGGCGTTCTTGCCGACAAACAACATGCTGCCATGCTAGAGCGTGTTCTTCCCTATGCGGAATCGGTTGTTGTCTTCACGCCTCCCAACCCGCGAGCGCTAGCGGCAGCTGATTTGGCGGCTGAGGTTGTGCGTCTGGCCCCTGGTATCTTGGTGGAAGTGGCTGCTGACGCGCGTCAAGCCGTCGATTGCGCTCGGAGCCTGGCAGGCACTCAAGGCCTTGTCGTTGCCTTTGGGAGCTTGTATTCCATCGGGAGCATTATGGAGGCGCTGTAAGTAAGGTACGCCGTCAACGGCGTCGGGATTACGCCCGCCTTCGGACTGCTCTGGTCGTTGCGGCTGAGTTGTTTCTCTTGATCCGCCGGACCATGCATGAGGGTTCCTCTTCCACCCTGGCGGCTTCCTCGGTGGTCAAAGTGTTGAAATCATGATGTGCTTGCAAATTTTTGGCATTACGCGGGAATGGGCTATACTAGCCAGACACACATGAGAGAGTATCTCGAATGGGCTTGGGCGGCGCCAAGTTCCGAACCTGGTCAGGTCCGGGAGGAAGCAGCCATAAGGGACCGCTGACGAGCGCCC
>JAUNOE010000087.1 GCA_030537255.1 Coriobacteriia bacterium | reverse complement strand
AATTGCTGCATGCATGTACGACTTGTCTCGTAGGGTACTTGATGCCACGAAGGAATCCGCCGAAATCCACAAGGACGATCTGCCTTATTTTCTTCGTTTGGGCTTGTGCCCGGACCCGACTAGCTTCGCCATGGAGGCGCAAGCCTTAGGTCTGCCTATGTCTGAGCGAAGCGCTCGTCGCATTATGGATGGCGACATTTCCGCGGTTCCTACGCATCTCCAGTCCTTCCTCGCGGGCGGCACTGACTCTAGTCAGTCGGGTGGGAAACACGGGGCCTCGTCTTCGGACCCTTTGGCTTCATTGGGAGACGAAGGCGAGGGACGGGCGTCTGCCGATATGGGCAGCACTCAACCAGGGGCCGTGCGTGAAACCTCAAGTGTTCGGTTTTCTTCCGAGGACTTGGACGTCCTGAAAGCCAAGGTATCCGAGGCTTTTGCAGAACTTGCTCAAGATTACTATCTGGTCCCCGATGTTGACATCAAGCTTCGTAACAACAGGGGAGTCTTGCAGATTTCCATCCCCTTGGTTGACGAATAGGAACGGACTTCCTGTACCACAAGGGTTTGCGGCGTAGTGCTGCCTTGGGTACAATTCTTTGAGAAATTTCACCGTATAAACGCACCACAAACACGAAAGCACCAACACATGACAACTCAGCCAAATCCGGACGTTGCCCTGCCCAAAGACTCGGGTGTCCACTGTCTCAAGGTTTCCTCAAAGTCTTCACCAGCGTCTGTTGCTGGTGCCATTGCGGGCATGACCAAGGACGGAGTTCCTGTTGAAATCCAGTCGGTTGGTGCTGGTGCGGTTAATCAGGCCGTAAAGGCTGTTGCTATCGCCCGTGGCTTTCTGACTCCTTCGGGCATCGATATTTGTTGCGTGCCCTCCTTTGCTGACATCGTCATTGATGGCGAGTATCGCACTGCCATTCGTTTCACGATCGAGCGTCGTGCTCGATCCTATTACGCCGCTCAGAAGATGGGGGAGTAGCCTCGATGATCATTAGCGAACTATCCGGTAAGACCTATCACGTCATCATTTACGGCTGCCAGATGAACAAGCATGATGGCGAGCGTATCGCCGGTATGCTTGACTCTTTGGGCGCAACGCGAGTTGACACCATTGAGGAGTCCGACATTGTCATCTTCGTCACCTGCTGCGTGCGTGAAGCGGCGGATGTTCGCCTGATGGGTCAGGCGGCGTCCTTGAAGAACGTTCCTTTGCGTGAGGGCGCTCCTGTTACCAAGCGCATCGTTGCCATTGGTGGCTGCATTGGTCAGCGTGACGGCGATAAGCTGGTGGATACTCTTCCCCATATCGACGTAGTCTTTGGCACATTCAACCTGTCGAGCTTGCCTCGCTTGTTGGAGCAGACCATCCTCACGGGTGAACCCATGGTAGAGGTGTTGGATTCCGCGGACGAATTTCCTACCAGTCTTCCCAGCCAGCGTGAGCATTCGTGGGCTGCCTGGCTTCCTATCTCCATTGGTTGCAACAACTTTTGCACCTATTGCATCGTTCCTCATGTCCGCGGACGCGAAAAGTCGCGCCCCATGGAGGATGTGCTTGCCGATGCGCGTGCTTACGTGGCTGATGGCGTCAAGGAGATTACGCTTCTTGGCCAAAACGTGAACTCCTATGGACGCGACTTGTATGGCGAACCCCGCTTTGCCGAACTCCTTCGTCAGGTGTCGGCTACGGGCATCGAGCGCATTCGTTTTGCCACTTCGCATCCCAAGGACCTCAACGATGAGGTTATTCAGGCATTCGCCGAGCTTCCAAATTTGATGCCAGCTCTTCATTTGCCCGTTCAGAGCGGTTCCAATGCCATTTTGAAGAAGATGAACCGTAAGTACACGCGTGAGCATTACCTGGACATCGTCCGCAAGCTCCGTGAGGTTCGTCCCGACATCGCACTTTCTACTGACATCATCGTGGGCTTTCCTGGTGAAACAGAGGAAGATTTCCAGCAGACCTACGATCTGGTTCGTGAAGTTGGCTATCACCAGGTGTTTACCTTCATCTACTCGCCCCGTGAGGGTACCCCTGCAGCAAAGATGATTCTTGAGGACGACACCCCTCGCGAGGTCATTCAGGAGCGCTTCCAGCGTTTGGTCGATCTTGTTCAGGAGGGTGCTTTTGCTGCAAACCAGCCTGAAGCTGGCAAGGTTGTGCCTGTTTTGGTGGAGGGTTCTTCTCGCCGTGACGAAACGATGCTCACGGGTCGTAGCCCCAAGAACCTTACCGTTCATGCGCATATTCCTGAAGGCTCAGACATCGATGAGCTTAAGGGCACCTTTGTTGATGTGAAGATCAACAAAGCGAAGACCTGGTATCTTGCGGGAGAAGTGCTTTAAGTGCGCTATCAGGACAAGCCCGTCATTTCCATTGTTGGACCTACTGCTTCTGGCAAGAGTGACCTGGCGCAGTTGGTCGCAGCCCGTCTTGGCAGCGAAGTGGTGTCAGCCGACTCCATGCAGATCTATCGTGGCATGGACATCGGCACGGCCAAGCTTCCCGTAGACGAGCGCTTGGTCAAGCATCACCTCATTGACGTGGTCGATCCTGGCGAAGCGTATTCTGCCCAGCGTTTTCAAAAGGCGGCTCGTCAGGTGTTTGATGACCTGTATGCCCAGGACAAGGTTTCGGTTCTCTGCGGAGGCACGGGCTTTTATGTACAGGCAGCACTCGATCACATGGACTTTCCCAAGGGCGAACAGACCGACAATCCATTGAGGGACCGTTGGCAGTCCTTTGCAGACGAACAGGGTGCAGACGCACTGTGGGCTGAGCTCAAAAAGCGCGACAAGCGTAGTGCTGCCGTCGTTCACCCCAATAACGTGCGTCGCGTCATTCGTGCTCTTGAAATGTATGAACTGGGTGTGAGTTACGCTGACCAGGTCGAGCGCTTGAAAACCATCCCTGCTGAAGTCGCTAGCGTGCGTTTTGGCTTACAGGTGGATCGCGAGGTCTTGAACGAACGTATCAACAAGCGCGTTGATCTTATGTTTGAGCAGGGTTTGGTCGATGAGGTCAAAGGTCTCATGTCACTTGGTTTCACGGCCGCCCTGACGGCACCACAGGCCATTGGTTACAAGGAAATCGTACGAGCCTTGGCGGGGGAGTGCTCGCTTGAGCAAGCCTGTGAAGACATCAAGATGGCCACCCGCCGCTATGCCAAACGTCAACGCAGTTGGTTTAGGCGTGACAAGAAAATCATTTGGCTGGAAGCCACTCATGCATCAAGTGACGAATTGGTTTCACACGTTCTTAGCGCATACGAAACACGAAATGCTCACTCTAACGATTAGGGCGATTGTTATCCTTGCGCCCTAATCGAACCCTTGAGAGAGATTGGTGACGTAAATGAAGCTCGATTTCGTCAAATTGCATGGCTTGGGAAATGACTTCGTGTTTGTGGATGATATGGCTGGTCAAATCGAGCTGACGGCCGAACAGGTTGCCTTCCTTTGTGACCGTCATTTTGGCATTGGCGCTGATGGCGTGATCTTGGTTCGCCAGAGTCCTCGCCCAGAGTGTGCGGGCTATATGCACTACATCAATTCAGACGGCACCTTGGCGGAGATGTGCGGCAATGGCGTTCGTTGTTTTACCAAGTTTTTGGTGGATCATGGCTACGTAAGCGCTTCGGATGGATCGTATGTGGCTGACACGCTTAGGGGTCCTCTGCCCATCGGTTTCAAAGTGGATGATGCCGGCAAGATGACCTTTGCTACCGTAGATATGGATGAACCCATCCTTGTTCCTGCCGAGGTTCCTACTACGTTTGAGGCAACGGGAACGGCTCCGAATGGTGCTGGATTTGCTTCGGGCGAGCTCGAATTCGAGGGCTGGAGCTTCGCATTTACGACTGTTTCCATGGGTAACCCCCATGCGGTGACCTTCCTTGATGATATTGAAGCATTGCCCGATGCATTCTTCCTGGGTGACGAAAAGTCCCTGGAGACCTTCGATCTCAATCGTATTGGTGCCTATTTTGAATCCCATGAGGTGTTTCCCGCTAAGTGCAATATCGAATTTGTTGTGAAGACCACTGATGGTCTTGCCATGCGTGTCTACGAGCGAGGCTGCGGTGAAACCCTTGCGTGCGGAACAGGTACTTGCGCTACCGTGGTTGCGGGCGTTCTCACGGGTCACTGTGGTCGCGTTACCGATGTGACTTTGCGTGGTGGCTTGCTGCATATCGAATGGAAAGACAACAACCACGTCATGATGACGGGCCCTGCCGTGCAATCCTTTGTTGGCTCTGTTGAGCTTTGATGCTTGTTGTTGGCTAGTGGCGGGCTGTCTGAATCAGGTGCGGGCGCGGGTCTTGCCGAGTTTATGCTCTTGATGTCTAGCGGTGGTCGTTTGTGCGATGTTCGGCTTTGAGTGTTCGGCGTTCTGCTTTGCTCGTTCAGTGGCAGGCATTGGGCATTGGGAATTGGTCGTTCGACATTGGGTGCTGGGTGTTCGGCTTTGAGCGACATTCCAAAATGATGCGTACTGGCAGGTAAGCCTCCGTTACACTTAGGTGCGATTTGATATTTCGTGATGCGATGCTGTCGAGGCATCGCATTGCTATGCGGCTGGAGCTTTGCTTGCCAGCACATAAACCCTATTTGCTAGGAGTGCCTTTCGTGCTTGAATTTGACGGTGTCAAAGTCCATGGTCCCGATACCCGCGTCAAGCCCCTTCTTGAGCGCGCCATTACCGTTGGTGTCGATCGTCCGGGTGCTGAATGGTCGTTGGATTCTTCTTTGGCGGAGCTTGAACGCCTGGTCAACACGGCAGGTGCCGAAGTGGTTGCTTCTACACGTCAGAGGTTGGATTCGCCCAATCCTCGTACCTTCATCG
>JAUNOE010000086.1 GCA_030537255.1 Coriobacteriia bacterium | reverse complement strand
CGGTAAGGCCGAAGAGGTAGCAGACCTTTGTCGTGCATATGCTGCTGACTTGGTGGTGTTTGACGACGAGCTCACGCCTTCCCAGCAGTCCAATCTGGAGAAGATCGTAGGCAAGAGCGTTAAGGTCATCGATCGCACGGCTCTGATTCTGGATATCTTCGCTCTGCATGCCTCAAGTCGCGAAGGCAGGTTGCAGGTCAAGTTGGCACAGAATCAGTATTTGTACCCGCGTCTGAGGGGTATGTGGGCGCATTTGGCTTCAAACCGCATGGGTGGCGGTGTTGGTTCACGCTTTGGTGAAGGCGAAAGCCAGCTTGAAGTCGACCGCCGTCTTATCCGTGATCGCATTACGGCCATCAAGCATGAGCTCAAGCGCGTTTCCAAGACACGTGATCTGCAACGCAAGCAGCGTTATGACTCAGGCGTGTTCAAGGTGTCTCTGGCGGGCTACACCAATGCTGGTAAATCCAGTTTGCTTAACCGCCTGACCAACGCAGAAGTGCTGAGCTATGACAAGCTGTTCGCCACTTTGGATTCAACTACGCGACAGTTTCAGTTGCCTGAAGGTCGTCAGATTACGCTGACCGATACCGTTGGCTTCATTCAAAAGTTGCCTACTACCTTGGTCGAAGCTTTCAAAAGCACCCTTGATGAAATCAATGGATCCGACCTCATTTTGCACGTGGTTGATTCTAGTGACCCCAATTTATTGAATCAGATTGCTACGGTTCAGGATGTTTTGCAGCAGATCGGAGCTCAGGAAATCGGTCGCGTCATGTTGTTTAACAAGACGGACCTTCTTACTGATGACGAGTTGTTGGCAATGCGCAAGCGGTTCCCCGAAGCCGTTTTTGTCTCCAGCTTGGAGAATTCGCATATCGATGAGCTGGTCAAGCGGATTTCTTTGGTAGCGAGCGCCCAGGAAGAACTTCTTGAAGTGATCATTCCTTACGATAGGGGAGACCTGGTTTCCCTGGCGCATAGCAAGTGCAGCATTTTGTCCGAGACTTACGAGGAGACGGGTACGCATCTTTCCATGCGCGTGATGCCCGAGTTGGTCAACAAGTTCCAGGCGTTCAAGGTGGGCTAGCGCAGAGCAGCGTTAGGGCTAGAAGTGCGACAGCAAGTTTGATTCGGTGGTCTTGGCGACATCCGTTCGAGTGGCACGATGGATCCTAGAAGTTCCGCCTTGTTTCCCGTATTGCCTGACGGGTTTAAGTTCCTCTTCGGTCGCAGTATGGGTGGCGCGGTAGGCTCTAGATGTATGGTCGAACACGAATAACGACCTAGTTTGGCGCGGAAGAAGCTTGCTGCATGTCATTTTGACGAAATCAAGCCCGACAACCACGCATAGGACTCTTAGCGCGCCATTTCCGGGCGGGCAACCATGCATTCAGGACATTCCGCGTCAGAGCGAGGTCCAAATAGCGTTCTGATTACGCATGAGGCTCCAAGCGAGCCACTTCCACTTGGGCAGAAGCGCATTCAGGGTGCCCTGCGTCGAACCAATGTCGAAGAAGGGTTTGTCATATCTTGGGCTTAAATAGCATTTTGGTCCTGGCAATCACTAAACTATTCATCGCCAAACTGATCTCTACGCAACGTTTGAATCATCTGTAGAGATCCTAGTGCGCTTAAATTCGAACCATCAAAGAGATTATGGGGTCAGGAGAAAGAAATCCTCCGAATCTCACGGTTATTGAATCAGTCATGAAATCGAGAACCGTCTTGTGTCATGAATACGCCATAGCTCAACAAAATGTCCCCGCTTGCGGGTTCGGCAAGGAAGCTAGCTTGTGAGCTAGGGTTTTAAGTTTTGAGATTTTGGCTGAGAACTCTAGTTATTGACGATAAGTCGTTTAGTAGACCTTACGCAACACTGCCACAACTTTGCCAACGATTGCGCAGTCGGTGACGATAATGGGTTCCATAGAGCTATTTTCCGGCTGAAGACGAATGCGATCTCCTTCGTTGTAAAAGCGCTTTACGGTGGCTCCGTCTTCGATGAGCGCGACGATAATTTCGCCATTACGGGCAGTTTGTTGTTGCTTGATGACAATCCAGTCGCCGTCGTTGATGCCTGCCTCGATCATGGATTCGCCATGCACGGTGAGCAGGAATGAAGCCGAATCGCCTACAAGTTCAGTAGGAAGTGTCAGGGTGTCTTCAATGTTCTGCTCTGCGAGGATCGGTTCACCTGCTGCGACCTGACCAACTAGAGGCAAGGTGAGGGTGTTCTCGAAAGCTGCTGCCCCAATGCTTTCGGATTCCTCCTTGTGGGGGAGTGCGATAGAGCGAGACTTAAGTGAGTCGCGGACGATACAACCCTTTTCTTCGAGACTCTTTAGGTGGACATGCACGGTTGAGGGTGAAGAAAGCCCAACGGCTTCGCAGATTTCACGCACGGTGGGGCCAAAACCCTTGGCGTCAATGTATTGCTCGATGTAGTCGTAGACCTGCTGTTGGCGTTTGGTGAGCGACGAACCCATGCGAACACCTTTCGAACAGATGTTTGTAATTACGATTGACAGGAACGAATGTTCGATTAGGATTATACACGAACAGGGGTTCTACACAATATGGCTTTGGTCTGGTGAGGTGCGGCTGTCTAACTCGTTGGTTTGTCAAAACAGCGTAGCCAAGAGTCTTGGTCTAGTGGGATGACGTCATCTAGTGCATTGTTCCGTCGCGATGAAATTGTTTGTGGCTCTGAGCAGGGCTGTGCTGCTCTGCTCAGGGGACGAAGTCGTCTAGTTGGATTCAACTCCGCTTGAACCAAAACCTCCGCTGTTGCGGGCGGATTCCTCTAGATGTTCCACCTGAGTAAAGGCTGCGTCTGCTACCTTCATGATCACCAATTGCGCAATGCGGTCTCCGGCTTTGATGGTAATAGGCTTTTGGGGGTCCAAGTTGATGGCGATTGCTTTGAGTTCACCTCGGTAGTTGCTGTCAATCAGACCTGGTGTGTTCACCAAGGAAAGCCCCTGCTTAATCGCCAGGCCACTTCGCGGAAGAACGAAGCCCGCATAGCCGCTTGGAAGCTCGATGCTTATACCCGTGGGAATCAGGGCCCGTTTGAAAGGTTGCAGCATCAGGTCCGCGGTGGAGCATAGGTCGTAACCTGCGTCTCCTTTATAGGCGCGGGTGGGGATTTTCGCGGAATCGGTTGCCGTAAAGGGAAGCGTAAGCACGGTTACTCCTTGATCTGGGAAAGAGCGTCACGGAATTCTTCGACACTCTTGAAATCTTTGTACACGCTTGCAAAACGAATGTAGGCAACCTCGTCTAGACGGGCTAGACGCTCAAGGGCCATGTCACCGAGCTCTTTGGAGGAAACCTGCTGGCGGGAACTACGCAGCTCGTTTTCGATGTCGTTGATCAGATCGGCAATCTGATCAGAGCTGATGGGACGCTTTGCGCACGCAATAAGAAGTCCGCGGAACAGCTTGTCGCGGTCGTAAGCCTCAACCGAGTCGTCACTCTTCACGATGACCAGGGGGTTGTCTACAAGACGCTCGTATGTAGTAAATCGGTTGTGGCAAGAAAGACATTCACGCCTTCTTCTGATGTTGGAGGCGTCGTCGGAGGGGCGAGAGTCAACAACCTTAGATTCATGATGGCCGCAAGCAGGACAGCGCATAGACAGATCCTTTCTACGTGATGCTTGGATTATCTCACAAGATAAGCCCCTTCACCTGCTTGAGAGAAGGGCCTTATCAGTATCTTGTATGTTGGCCTACCTGACCTTCACTGACTTCTTCTTGGACCAGCCGGACCAGTAGGTCTTGCCTCCCACCACCTTGTAGGAGCGGACCTGCACGTAGTACCTCTTCTTCTTCTTGAGCTTGGTCACCTTCTTCGAGCAGGCCTTCGTGAGGGCGGCCTTGGACCCCTTCATGCTCGGCTTGGTGGACCACCTCAGCTGGTACCCCTTGGCTCCCGCCACCTTCTTCCACTTGGCCTTGAACGCCTTCTTCGCCTTTGAGACCTTCGTGAGCGAGGTCGCCTTTGGCGCCGTTACCTTGGCGGGGGCCGAGGGCTTCGTGGGCGCCACCACGGGTGCCTTGTCCACGACCGTCACGTCGAACGAGGCCGTCCCTGCGGCCCAGCCGTCACGTGCGCCGCACTCCACGCGGATGGTGGCATGGCCCGCCTTGTTGGCCCGCACTGTGCCCGAGGACGCGTCCACGGACGCCACGGAGGCGTCCGAGCTCGACCAGCGGACGTCTGCACCCGAGGAGGTCCAGGCCCTGCAGCCGAAGGAGTCGCCCACGGTCATCTGGCCCGGCCTCTGCCACACGCTGACCTCGCAGGCCTTCGGGGGTGCCGCGGTCACGCGCACCTCCCGCTCGGCACGGCAGGCGGGGTAGAGCTCGCTGGCCGCCACCTCGGCCACGATGGTCGCCTTGCCCTCCTTGAGCGCCCGGCAGCGCCCGCCGTCGTCCACCGACACCACGGAGGGGTCGCTGCTTGACCAGGACACGGTGCCGTCGGAGTCGGTGGCGAGGCCCGCGTCGAACGTCTCGCCGACGTGGTGGGCGTCGGCACAACCAAGGGAGGCGGTTGCGCTTGCCGCAGTCACCACTAGTTCCATCTCCGCCGACGCGGCCTCGTGCGTGTCCGTCTCGGCGACCTTCGCCGTGATGGTGGCACGTCCCGGGCCGACGGGCGTCACCACGCCGTCGGAGGAGACCTTGGCCACGGAGGTGTCGCTGCTTTCGTACACGACCCGTGCGGGGGAGTCGCAAGTCACGGACGCTTGAAACGGAGCGTCTTCGGGGGACAGGGACTCGCTGGACGAAGCGAAGCTGAGGTTTACCGGATGCAACCGCACCGTGACCATCAATCCTTTACGTTCAAGGCAGGGATTGGAGATCTTCGTTGAGCCAACCTT
>JAUNOE010000085.1 GCA_030537255.1 Coriobacteriia bacterium | reverse complement strand
AACAGGCACCAAGTCTGATTACAGGGAGTCGACGTACTTGATCAGTTCACCAACGGTGTTGAGTCCTTCGGGCTCGCCAAACTCGATGTCGAGTTCGTCTTCCAAAGAGCAGATCAACTCAACCATGTCCAGGGAATCGATGTCGAGAGAATCAAAGGTGGAGTCCAGGTTGACCTTTTCAGGTGCGATATCAAGGTTCTCGTTCAGGATGTTCTGAATGGTTTCAAGCGTTGCCATGGCTATCCTTTCAGTTGGTGGGCTTGCTATGTTTCCTGCGTCTTTCGACGGGAATCGTGTTAGTAGTTGAATGATGCTCGACTGGACTTAAGCCAGATGGAATTGGGGCCGACGTCCCATCATGCGCTCGCTGAAGGGGACGGTTTCCTTCTTCAGCTTCATGCCGCCCATGGCGGCTTCTGCGCGTGCGCCACCAGAACCCAGGTTTTCGAGTTCGCGGAAGATGTCGTCTTGTGTCATCTTGGGAGCATTTTCGCCGAAGTCGATAGAGAGCTTGACGGGCATTTCGGCCTCAAGCACTTGGAGGGCGTCAAAGCCCATACCCTCAAGCGTTGCCTGGACGTCATCGCCGAAGCACTCGGTGAACACTGCCAGACGGTTTGCGTCAGCATAGTCAAAGAGAGGTTTCAAAAGATCGGCAAAAGCGGAAGAGCCCTTCGTGCTTGCAACGGCCACCAGGTGGATGAAGTCGGCGCCACCAGTGAATTCCTCTTCCCAGCCGAAGTCCGAGACGGGGGCCATGATGGCCTGCTGACTGGTGATGAGGTAACGGTGGTTGCTGTCCAGTGAGCAGTTTGCCTCTGCGTACTTGGTTGCCTCGCCTTCGTAATATTCGTTGTCGAATTCTTGCTCGGAGTGGCGGTAGGCAATGAAGGCGCCAGAACCGTCGATGAGCGAAAACACGCGGCCAGCTCTTGCGCCAAGTTCCACCAAGTTGTGGAACTTCAGCTGGGTGAACTCACGCTTCTGGTCATCGTTGCACTTGATGCCTTCCAGGAAGGTGGCCATCCAGGGCTCGGAAAGCGATGCTTCGGCCAGCAGCTGGGCTACGGCATTCTTGAGTTGTTCCTGGTCGGGAGTAAGGGTTATGAGTCCAGGTAGTTGCATGATTCTCCTTGTGACTGGTAGGGTCTCCTGCCCCGTGCTAATGGCCTGAACGCCAGAAAACTCGGGGCACAGGAGGCAAGGCTAACCCCTTAGGGGGTGTTGCCGCCCTGTGCTTGGGTGGTGCATATCCTCACGGTTGGAGCCTTATGGGTCAGCCTGGATATGGGCCTAGCGCATAAGCAGGCGCAGCAGGGCGATCTTGTTTCCAAAAGGAGGAACACGTACGGGCAATTCTATCAGGTTGCCCTTGGTAAGGGTTGACTTGTAGTGGGTGAAGCAATCAAAACCCACTTTTCCATGGTAGGCACCCATGCCCGAATTGCCGAAACCGCCAAAGCCCATCTTGTTGTTGGCAAGGTGGATGACAACGTCGTTGATGGTGGCTCCACCAAAGGGGACCCAATCGATCACCTGCTTTTGGAAGGCCTTGTCCTCCGAGAACACGTAGCAGGCCAGGGGATGGCCGAACTTTCGGGGAATGTCGAGCAGTGTTTTGCGCGTTGCGTCATTCCAGGTCAGGATCGGCATCACCGGACCAAAGATTTCCTCTTTCATAACGGGGTCGTCAAAGCTGACGCCCGTCATGATGGTGGGCTCGATCTTCAGGGTCTCGGGGTCGCGGCCACCGCCGAGTGCAACCCGTGCGTTAGGTCCATGGTTGTCGATCAGTCCGCAAACACGGTCGAAGTGACGCTTGTTTACGATGTGGGGGTATTCTTCGCTCTTCAGGATGTCAGCGCCGTAGTACTTGTGCAGATAGACTTTCATCTGGTTGATGAATTCGTCCACGACGTCTTCGTGCACCAAGAAGTAGTCGGGTGCGACGCAGGTCTGGCCCGAATTGATGCACTTGCCCCAAGCGATACGCTGAGCCGCACGCTTGATATTTGCGGTCTTGTCAATGAAGCAGGGACTCTTTCCGCCGAGCTCCAGCGTGACAGGGGTCAGGGTATCGGCTGCGGCATGCATGATCTTCTTGCCGATGTTGGGGCTGCCCGTGAAGAAGATCTTGTCGAACTTGCACTCCAGGATCCAGTCGTTCATGGCACCACCCGCAGGCAGGCAGAACACATGGCGGCTGTCGAAAGCCTCCTGACACATTTTGCGGAGTAGAGCACTGGTATGGGGGCTGGTCTGGCTGGGCTTGAGCACCACACAGTTGCCGGCGCAGATGGCGTCTACCAAAGGAACCAGCGCAAGCTGCAAGGGGTAGTTCCAGGGGCTCATGATGCCGATAGTGCCCATGGGGCTGGCGTAGACCTTGCTGGTGCTTGGGAAGTGCACGACGGAAGCTGAAAGGCTGTTGGCGCCCTTCGGACTGGACCACTTGCGAACGTTTGCCAGACAGGTTCGGATTTCGTCATATACGATGCCAAGTTCTGTTGCATAGCCTTCGAAGGGGGCCTTGCCCAGGTCGTCGGTGAGGGCCTGGAGCACCTCGACTTCATGCGACTTCAGCCAACTACGCAACGCCTTCAGTTGTCGGATGCGGAATTCGACGCCCAGGGTGAAGTGTCCGCGGAAATAGGTATCAACGCGACTTACCAGGGCCTGCACCTCTTCTGCCGAAGAGAACTCAAGAGCATAGGCTTCGTCGTTGCAGGGGGAATAGTCGGAGGGCACTTGAAAGGTGCTGCTGGTGTGTTCCATAGGTGGTCCTTTCGCTCGCTTGTTGCGTGCTCTGGTGCTTGGGTATGTGCATCGCTCTTGGCTGCGCTGTGTAGGATGGGGTCAGCAATCCGTTGGTGGTGCGGACCTGGGTCGAGAGATGCGTCTAGAACGCGGCTTCGAGGATTTCCTGCGCTTCTTCTAGGCTAAATTCCTGACAGTTGTAAAGGGCGGAACCGTCATAACGGGCTTGGCGTGCGACGTCGGCCAGCTGGTCGGTGGTGACGCCCAGCTCTTTCAGGGTGATGGGCACACCGAAGCTTCGGTTGAGGAATTCGTTCTGCGCAAACAGTTCGGAGCAGAATGCCTCATCAGCCTGGCGGGGGGTTAGGCCGCGGGAGGCCTTGTCGGGACGGAGGTCTCCCAGGAGTTGGCCGTAGAGGCCCGTATGGTAACCGTGGTCCAGGTTCCATCGTACGCAGTGAGGCAGGAGCAGCATCATTGCCTGGCCGTGGGGGATGCCACAGAGTCCGCCAAGGCTGTGGCCAAGAGCGTGCACGATGCCCACCATGGCGTTGCTGAAGGAGGCGCCGGCCATAAGCGAGCCAAGCGCCAATTCGCACCGAGCATCGGCGTTCTTGCCATTCTGGCAGCACTCGATCAGGTTTTGAGAGATCAGTCTGATGGCTTCATGCGCAAAGGCATCGCTTACGGGGTTCTTCTGAACGGACGTGTAGGCTTCGACCGCATGCGTAAGCGCATCGATGCCCGTGGTTGCAGTGAGCCTGGCGGGCAGGCTGGTGGTGAGCTGTGGGTCAATCACGGCAACATGGGGAACCAGCTTGTATGACGTGAAGCTTAGTTTTGCATGGGCCTCCTGGTCTTTCACCACGGCAACCAGAGTGACTTCGGAGCCGGTGCCGGCAGTGGTGGGCACCGCAATGATGGGGTCGAGGTCACACGTGATGATTTCGGCGCCCTGGAGCTTTTCGAACTCTTTGCCGTCCATTGCGATGCTGGCAGCGGCGCCCTTCGTGGTGTCGATGACCGAGCCGCCGCCCAGGGCTATGAAACCATCGCAGCCTGCTTCCTTGTACAGGTTTGCAACGCGGTTCACGACGTCCAGGGAGGAGTCGGGTGGCACGTCGCTGAACTGAGCGAAGGCAATGCCGTTTTCCTCCAAGGGGGCGATGGCGTGCTCGCACACGCCCAGGGCCAGCAGATTGGCGTCGGTTACCAAAAGGGGCTTGGTGACGTTGCTTTCTTCGAGGATCTGAGGAAGTTTGCGCAGGGCATTCTTGCCGCAGACGATCTTGGTGGGGCAGTGGAATTCAAAGGAGTTCACGGAAGAGGTCCTTTCATCGGTTGGCGTCTAGCGTCGGTAGGCTTTGCGCCAGCCGAAGAGCGTGTTCAGGATGGCGTGGAACAGATAGGTGATGGCGACGCCCTTGTCATTGGGTCCGTAGGTTGCGAACAGGCGTCCTGCCAGGGCTTTCTTCAAGGTGATGCTCCCCGAGAACACCTCGAAGGCAAAGTCCAGGTCCCTGAACTCGATGATGTAGTCGATATGGGATGCTGGCGTGGTCTTTTTCAGGCTGCGCCAGTTGCGTTTGGTGCGCTGCAGCACAACGCCACGGCCAAAGCCTCTTACATCAAGGGCGAATGCGAATCCGGCTGGCAGGTAAGCGTGTTCTTGACGTGCCTTCTTGCTGATCAGGGTGAAGAAGGCGACGGCAAGAGGCAGACAGAACAGGAGCGCCTTTACATAAAAGGTGCGGAACTTGCCTCGTTTTATGGGTCGGGTACGGGGAAGCGCCGTCGTTTGGTCGGAGGTTGATTGGGTCATGAATGCGTCCTTGTTGGTCAAAACTACATACTTCAGGGATTTTGAGCTCACTAAGTGTAGTGCGCCTTCGACCGCTTTTGGCGCTATTCAAGGAAAATACTTAGATATTCAAACTAAATTCAATCCCTGTTTAAGCAAAGCGCTCCAAGCGTGATGCCATGCGCGTGGGCGGCGTTTGGGCCTTGTCTGGCCATTTGTCTTAGGCGCCAGTTGGGTGAGGGATCGGTTGTGGCGAGCGTCTGTGTCGGCGAGTTCGCTCGAGCTTTTACTTCTGACGCAGGTAGGGGGTGGCGAACTCGACGAAGTGGCGGGCTGCGGGTGATGCCGTGGCAAGAGAGGGACAGGCGATGCCCAAAGTGATGCTTGCGG
>JAUNOE010000084.1 GCA_030537255.1 Coriobacteriia bacterium | reverse complement strand
TCCCCGACCATCCCTGCTCTCAAGGGCGACGTTGGCATCAACAAGTTCCCTGTCTGAAAACCCGAGCGATCTCAAATGAGTGACCAGTTGACGGCGTCCGGGGGCATAGCCCAGGTTCCACCTCTTTGCTACCTCACCGCCAAGTCCACGTCCCGCAAGATAGGCACGAGCAGCTTCTGCTCCTTCGTCAGCCGAACGGAGAAGCAGGCTGTGATAGTAGTCGGCCGTTTCCTTGCAGACCGCCTTGACGCGGGCCTTCTTGCTCTTGCCCAAACGCTCTTGCGGTGATTCGTGGAGTTCGATGTTGGCACGACGCGCCAGAAAACGAACCGCATCAACGAAGTCGACGTCATCGAGCTTGCGAATGTAGCTGATGGCGTCTCCGCCCTCTCCACAGCCAAAGCAATGCCAGGTCTGCGTGGAGGGGTCGACCTTGCACGAAGGTGTCTTTTCCTTATGAAAAGGGCAGCAGCACCAGAAGTCACGACCCCGCTGACGCATCTGGGTGCGCTCGGCAAAGAGATCTACGAGGTCATTTGCTTCGCGGACCCTTCTGATGTCCTCTTCCGAAAAGCCAGCCATGCGCACCTCCTTCGCTTGTGATTCGGCCAAAGTTACTAGGACGCAAATCCATCCGGCAGAACAAGGCGCCGATGCGCCCCCCTCAAATAGCTTTGTTCGGGTGAACAGAATACTTCATCCGGCCCACTTGCTCAAAAGGTCGGGCTGTCAGTGGGAAAATGAGGCAAACCTCAAGGAATAGCAAGCCAAGGAGGCAACTATGTTCAATCCCATCGCAGGCACCACCCAGACACTCTGCCTGATAGCCCATCCCGTAGCAGGATCCTCCTCCCCTGCCCTGCATAATGCATCGTTTGAAGAGCAGGGTCTCGACGCTCGGTTCATGGCATATGACGTTCTACCAGAACACCTTGCGTCGGCAGTTGCAGGATTGGCCGCACTTGGCGTGAGAGGTTATTCGGTCGGGGTTCCTCATAAAGAGGCTGTCATACCACTGCTTGACGAGCTCAGTGACGCAGCTCGCCTTATGCAGAGCGTTAACTGTGTACAGATGACCGATGAAGGTCGTCTAGTAGGTCACAATACCGATGGTCTTGGATTCACCGAAGCGCTTGAGGCCGCCGGCATCCATCTTCAGGGAGCAAAGCTTGCCATCGTTGATGATGGGGCAGAAGGACCCTCCTGGATCGTTCAAGCCGCCCTTGAAGGTGCGTCGGAGATTCTCGTGCTTTGCGCTAAGGAACGTTTGGGCCAAGAGCGCACCTGGCTTGACCGAATCGCGGCTCAACTCACTTGCCACCTTCGGCTGATGCCCTTAGAAGAGCTGATCGGTCCGGAGGCCCTGATGGGTTATGACGCATTCTGTAACGGTTCACGCATTGGGACGGGTGAAACTCTGGGTTCGAGCCCCGTGCCCAAACAATGTCTTAACTCGCACTTGGTGGTCGTTGATGCAAACTACAACCCACGTGTCACGACCTTGCTTGCAGAGGCCGCTCAAGCAGGATGTGTGACAATCGGCGGACTAGAGCCTCTCTTGAACCAAGCCGCATACGCTCAGAAGCTTTGGCTTGATGTGGACATGCCGAAGAAAGACGTAAAGGAACGCCTGTTTGGCTAAAGGTGCCCCTACCAGCTATATGACGTAGCACCTTCGATGAAAGAGATATCTTCACCATCCGAAGTCAGTACAAAGTCTTTGTTCGATCAGCTTGAGACTATTCTGCGCAAAGAAGGGCCACCCACGTACACTCATGCTCGCGGGTGGCCCCAATAAGTCTGACGGTAGGACGCAAGCTTCCTACAAAGGCAGCGTCTCGCGGGTATGGGAAATATTGCCCATGACGGTAGCAATGAGCTCTTCGGTGGATTCGAACTTAATCATGGGACGCAGGTACTCCATAAACTGCACTTTGATGGTGTCTCCGTAGATATCACCTGTGAAATCCAAGATATGAACTTCGCAATTCGCCTCTGCGTTTTCAAAGGTGGGAGCAACGCCAACCGAAACGGCAGCACGATAGGGCCTGCCATCAACAACGGCATAACAAGAGTAGACACCGTCATCGATGGCTTTGCGCTGATCAGGAATCTGCAGGTTAGCAGTCTTGAAGCCCATATCGCGACCTTCTCCCCTGCCGGAAATGACACTCTCCGTAATGCAGTAAGGCCTGCCCAGAAGCTTGCGGGATTCCACCAAGTCGTGTTCGGCCAAAAGCCCACGAATACGAGTGGCCGTAATGACTTTCCCGTCTGCAAGCTCTAGCTTGTGAGCATTGATGGTAGTACCCGACTCATCGCCCCATGCCTTCAGATCCGCTACGGTACCCGACGCACGGCAGCCAAACCTAAAATCCGAACCGACGTGAAGATGACTGGGCGCATGACCATTGAAGGTTGCCGAAAGGAAATCCGCTGGTGACATGCCAGCAAATTCCAGCGTGAAGGGAAGCACGACAACATAGTCGACACCAGTATTAGCCAGTTGGTCAATACGCGCTTCGTTGGTCATCAGTATTTACAGTCGGTTGGGATGAAAGACCTCATCCGGAACGATGTCGAAGGTCAGCGCAATCGACGCGCCCGCATCAATGCGCGCGGTGTTCTTGGCGCATTCCAGGAGGAACTTATGGCCCATGTGGACGCCGTCAAAGACGCCGAATGCGCAAGAAGCTCCCCTGAACAGCGAATAGTCGAATCCTTCGTCTGCCTTATAGACCTGTGCCACGTTCAACTCCTTGGGGGAACACGCATCGCGCCTTATAGCGATGCCTGGATTCTTGGTATTCATAAAGCGCACGAAGCTCGTGGCCTACGCAGATGCCGATTACCTCGCCATCTCGTGCGGGATCGGTCGACGGATAGACGCTTGACGTGCAGCAAACTGCATCAAACATGTCACCTTCTAAGGGCTCGTTGAGGTTGACATCTCGCTCCGAAAGAAAGGCTCCGTTGGCAATCTGCTGATCTCGGCCTCGCACGAAGGACCACCGGAAGCCCAAAAGACGCAAGGGGTCAACGATGGAGCACGAAGGATCGCCTTGAAGCTCTTCTATCGTCACGCAGTCGTCAATCGTGAGGTTGCCCACCGCAAGACGCCTGAGCTCTCCGCAATGAGCAGGAACGCCGAGCTTCTTACCCAGATCTCGTGCGATTGAGCGAAGGTAGGTGCCCTTGGACACATGTAGCGTCATACGCCAGACCGGAAGCTCGCCAAATTCATCCGTCGTGCGTGTGGTGACTTCATCAAGCCGGGCGGAATACACTTCAAACGGACGTGCTTCAAGCACGATTCCCTCGCCTTTACGCGCAGCTTCATACGCACGTGTACCATTGACCTTGATGGCAGAATACGCAGGGGGAACCTGTATGGACTTCCCTACCAGCTTGGACACCTCACAAGCAGCAAAATCCCAGGAAAAAAGCCCAGCAAAGGGCTCTCCCTGTTCCAGGACATCACCTTCCACGTCATCGGTGGTGGTGGAATAGCCAAAGACCACATCCATCTGATAGATCTTGTCATGGTCGACCAGATAGGCATCGAGCCTGGTGGCGGGACCGATGCAGATGGTCAAGACACCAGAGGCGGCAGGATCGAGCGAGCCCGTATGGCCAACACGTCTTTCGTCATAGATTCGTCTGACGGCATTCACCATGTCATGCGACGACTTGCCCTTGGGCTTATCGAGCGCAACGATGCGGCAGATGCCCGACGTTCCTCGCTTCTTTGCCATAGGACTCTAGGCCTCCTTGCCGAAGCAGAATTCGCGGACACGAGCAGGAACCTGAGCCAAGGCATCATCCAGGCTTCCTTCGAAAGTGAAACCAGCAGCAGCCTTGTGGCCACCACCACCGTAACTTTCCGCAACAAGAGCCACGTTAGTGTCGTCCTTGGCACGAAGACTGCCGCGTACGGTGCCCTCATCGTTTTCCTTCAAGATGAGGGCGACGCGAACGCCCTCGATGGAGCGAAGTGTGCCGACGAGGGGCTCAGAATCCGCCTTAACGGCGTCGCAGCTCACGAAATCCTCATTGGTAAGGTACGACCAAGCAAAGGCACCGTCTTCCTCTATGTTCATATGAGCAAGCATGACGCCTTCAAGCTTCAGGCTAGCAAGCCTACGACTTTGAAAGATCTCACGTGAGATAGCCGAGGGGTTTGCGCCTTGGTCCATCAGATCGGCGGCAACACGCAGCGATTCAGAGGTGGTGTTCTGATTGGCGAAACGACCCGTGTCGGTGATCAGCCCCGTCATGGCGCATAACGCAGAATCGGCATTCTGGGCACCCATGAGCTCAATAAGCTTCCAGACCAGCATCGAAGCGCTGGGGCTGGAAGGGTCGACGTAGACGTGCTTTGCGTAGGTGCTCTCTGAAGCATGGTGGTCGATCGTGAAACTAACCTGGGTCTTATCAAGCACCTGCTTTGCTCCACCGAGGCGCTCTGCAGTGGGAACATCCACACCCACAAAACACTCTGGAACAAAATCACAAGACTCCCCTGCCACCAAATCCTGAACGCCAGGAAGGAAGCCAAGGTTATGAGGCACGGAATCAGGGGCTGCCAAAAGGCATACGACTTCCTTGCCCATAAGACGAAGGGCATGTGCAAGAGCCAGCTGCGAACCGATGCAGTCGCCATCGGGATTTACATGACCACAAATGGCGTAAGAATGAAAGGCTGGAAGAAGCCTTGCGGCCTCTTCCAGCGTAATGTTGGTTTGGGGAGTTACCACTTAGGCTTCCTCTGTGTTGTCCGATACTTCCTCGTTGCGCTTGGCTTCGGCAGCAAGAGCTGCGCCGATGCGCTCGGCCTGGTCAACCGAAGTGTCCAGGACAAAACGCAATTCGGGAGCAACACGCCAAGACAGGCGGCCAGCAACCAGGGAGCGAATGCGACCGGCACTCTTGGTGAGTGCCTCCGCGCAGGACACATACTGATCACGG
>JAUNOE010000083.1:852-5048 GCA_030537255.1 Coriobacteriia bacterium | reverse complement strand
AATGATGCGATCGAGTAGGTGCTGATTAGAGGAGCAGAGCCAAGAGAGACCTTCGCCTACTTCTTCTTCCAGCGCAGTGCCCAGGATTCCAGGCGGCTGAAGGCATAGGTGACTAGCGAAATGACTACGCCAATAATCAGAATGCCACCTACGGTACGCGTGTAGTCGCCCAGGTCGGAGTAGTTCTTCACGTAGTAGCCCATGCCGGCGTTAGCTCCGATCATCTCTGCCGAGGTCAGCAGGATGAACGAGAAGCACAGGGCCAGGTTGCAGCCGACGAAGAGCTGGGGCAGCGCTGCCGGAAAGATTACGCGGGCAAGCATGGTGGGCGTGCTCACGTTCATCGACTTGGCGGAATTGATGATGCGTTCGTCAACGTTGAGCACGCCACTCATCATGTTTACCAGGATGGGCCAGAACGAAGCCATGAAGATGACGAACACCGAAGCAGACCTGAAGGTGGGGAGCAGCGCAATGGCGTAGGGGATGTAGACGATGGGAGGGATGGCCGCAAAGAAGCTCGAGACACGGCTGGCCGCATGGCCCACGCGCAGGTTCCATCCCAGGAACAGTCCCAGAGGAATGGCGATGACGGCACCCAGGAGGAATCCTTCGACGATGATGCCCATCGAGCTGCCGATATTCACGAGTACCTTGTCCCAGTCGGCAAGCAGCTGGGCAAACACGGTGCCAGGGGCAGGGAACAGGGACTGGCTGAGCAGGGCAAACTTGGCGGTGCAGAACATCCAGGCACCAGCAAGGACGTAGACGAAGCCCGCAACGTCGCAGGTCACGTGCAGGGTTTCCTTCTTGCGGGCAAGTGCGGACCCTAGGAGCACGATGGCTTCCACGATAATCAGGAATCCGGTGAGGAATGCGGGTGCGGCGTCATCTTCGATGGTGTCGGGCAGGATGAGGTTCAGGGTCAGAACCACTAGAAACAGCAGGTTGGTGACGGTGAGGAATCGGGTCTTAAGGGTCATTAGAGAGCAGCCTCCTCGAGGTCGCTGGCATCGAGCGCCTTGTTGTACAGGGCATCGTACAGGTCTGAGCGGAACGAAACGTATTCTGGCGTGCTGATGAGCTGTCCTCGATTTCGGGGGCGACCGAAGGGGACGCGGTATTCTCTGTAGATGCGTCCAGGATGCGAGCTCATCAGGATTACGCGATCAGCAAGGTAGATGGCCTCGTCAATATCGTGCGTGACGAACACCACCGTCTTCTTTTCGGAGGGGTCTTCTGCATCCCAGATATCGAGCAAGAAGTCTTGAAGCAAGGTGCGGTTCTTGGCGTCGATGGCGCCAAAAGGCTCATCCATCAGGAGAATTTCGGAGTCTGCAGCCAGCGCACGGGCAATAGCAACGCGTTGTTGCATGCCGCCCGAAAGCTGGTTGGGGTACTTGTTTTCGAATCCAGCCAAGCCCACCCTGCGAAGCACTTCGTCAGCCTTTTCGCGGCATTCCTTGCGCTTGAGGTTCTTGTGGTTCTGTTTGATGCCGAAGGCCACGTTTTCACGAGCAGTTTGCCAGGGGAACAGCGAATAGTGTTGGAACACGACGCTACGCTCGGGTCCTGGTCCGCTGATGGGGGTGCCGTCGATAAGCACTTCGCCCGAAGTTGCGGGGTGCAGGCCTTCCAGTACTGAGAGCAGGGTTGACTTGCCGCAGCCGCTCGAACCGATGATGGTGACGAATTCGCCGGATTCGATAGTGAAGCTCACGCCGTCTAGGGCCAAGGTGCGTTCCTTCTTTTCGCCATATTCGACCGTGAGGTCGCGTACCTCTATCTTGCTCACGGAAATCCTTTCTTGGGTCTTGATGCGCTTGGCGCACAGTTTGTTTCAGTTTGGATGGGACGAACGTGCAGGTGACTCTGGTTTGGGCGAGAGTCGTCTCCGCGTGCGTCCCGAGGAATTGAGCATGCTGGCTTAGATCTCAATCGCCCTCGGTATCTGGCCCAGCAAATGCACTGGTGCGTGATGGGGCGGACGTGGCCCGTCGACGAGCTGGGGCCAGGTTCGTCGACGGGCCGGAAACTAGGCTCCGCAGCAATCAGGGGGATCGTCTTTGTTTGTGTTGCCGTTGGAGTTGCCCGAGGCTGCTCTTCAGTTGGCTTCCTCGAAGTGCTCATTGAGCTCCTTCAGGATCTTGTTGTCGGAGTCTTCCTTGGTCAGGCTCTCCAGAGCAGATTCGTAGATCTTGGTGTTGTAGTGCTCGGTCTCGTCGAAGTCGGAGGTGTAGCCAAGCTTCACGATGGCTTTCTTGAGTTCAGAAGAAGCCTTGGTGTCGGGGTCGGGGTACGAGGTGCCGTAACCGCCGTAGACTTCGGTCTCGATGGCATCTTCGTCAATGTCGATGTACTTCTTGACGTCTTCGATGGTCTTGTCGTGATTGGTCTGGCTGAACTCGTAGGCCTTGATGATGGCGCGCTCGAAGGCGGTGTAGCTGTTGGGATCGCTATTCAGAGCATCGGTGGGAGCAATCTGGCGGCAGCAGGGCTGGTCCTTCAGCAGCTTTTCGTCAGAGCAGCGGTAGACGATGGACTAGCCTTCGCTTTCGGCGAGGGAGGCGTAGGGTGAGTACACGCTAGCAGCGTCGATGGAGGCGTTCTTCAGGGCTGCATAGGCATCCTTCTGGCTGTCGAAGTACTTGATGTGGACTTCGCCCTTGTCATCGCCAATCTTGATGCCAGCTTGGTCAAGCAGCTGCTGCAGCTCGGCATCCTGGATGGAGTTCTTCACCGAGGCAACATTGCGATCCTTCAGGACCGAGATGTCCCAAGAAGACTTTCCCTTGGTGTAGTCGGACTTGATGACATAACCGTGACCGTTGGTCATGGCGCCACCGAAGATTGAGATGTCGCTGCCCTGGCTTGCAAAGGTGAAGGTGGGAACCGTGCTGATGAAGGCGACGTCGAGCTTTCCGTTGGACAGGCCGCTTTCTAGTTCGGAAGAGGAGGAGAACTGCGTCAGATTGATGTTGAGTCCCTCATCGGCAAAGTAGCCTTCTTCCTGCGCCACGAAGGCAAACAGGTGTGCCGTTGAGTTCAGGTAGCCCAGGTTGAACTCGGTCTTTTCGAGATTCGAATTGGAAGAGGTGCTGTTGTCCTGGCTGGAGCAGCCAGCAAGACCTGCTACGGAACCGGCGGCAAGGGTCACGGCAAGAGCGCCGGAGACTGCCAGTCGCTTCCAGTTCTTCGTGGCGAGAGCTTTCATGGGGAGGGGTCCTTTCTTGGATACTGGTTTCGTTCCCGTCGTTTTCCGAATTTGGGCGCAAAAAGCTAAGCCCCAAGTTGGGGAATTTCATTTGGGGAGAGGTGCTTGGCCTCATGCTCCGAAATTCGGTGCGTTCGATGATAGGGGAGGGGGATTGAATCCCGTAGAGGGCAAATCGTGAGGGTTCGCTATTGGTTCAGGCTATGGTGAACGCGTTAAACGTCCCTGTTGAGGCTTCAAGAAAAGAGCTGCCGATAGCTGGGTATCGCCTTGTTTTTGGGGCAGGCACGCATGTTGCTGATTTGCGCCTGTATTTGCTTTGTTTCAAGAACGTGAAATAACAAAGGACGGGAAGGCCTGCTTGCCTTCCCGTCCTGTGGGCGCTCTTGGATAGAGGTTTATTTAGCGACTATGTGGTGCGCTTTGACGCCCGAGTGAAGAGCGTCTGACTCATGCATGTCGAACCTATTTTTGAAGTTGACAGACATGATCTGGATGCCTCTGGGCTATTTGGGCCTAGAGGGCCATGGCAACGGCACGGGCCTCTTCGGTAGCGTTCAGGCAACGGCGTGCCTTCACTGCGTCACCGATGGTGTGCACGTTGAAGCCTGCTTCGCTCAAAGGCTCGCTCAGCTTGTCGACGCTTTGGTAACCCAGCGCCATAACCACGCTGTCAAACCCACGGATTGCATGAATCGAGCCATCAGTTGCGTCGGTGTAGTCGACGCCGTCCGGCAGGAATTCGCAGGCGCGTCCGTTGTAGATGACCTTTACATGGTTCTGGGCGAAGTTCTTGTCGACGAACTTCTTGTGCTCCCCGATCATGCCGACACCATAGTAGGAGCGGGTGGCCAGCAGCGTGACGTCATAGCCCAGTTCACCCAGGAAGTCGGCGGTTTCGGTACCAACTAGGCCACCGCCTACCACCAGGACCTTCTTGCCAGGAACCTGTCGTCCGGTGAGCACGCGTCCCGCGTGCAGA
>JAUNOE010000083.1:0-842 GCA_030537255.1 Coriobacteriia bacterium | reverse complement strand
ACTGTGCTCCGGGGATGTCGCGAATCAGGGTTTCTGAACCCGTCGCCACGATAACCTCGTCAGGTGCTTCGCTGCGTACCAGCTCAGGCGTAACGGGGGTGCTCATGACAAAGGTGACGCCCGCCTTCTGGGCACGCACGATGTAGGAGCGAACCAGGTTGGTGATGTCGCCCTTTCCCGGAGGGAAGGCGGCGATGCGCATGTTGCCGCCCAGGGTGTCGCTTGCCTCGTACAAGGTGACGTCATGTCCGCGTTCTGCGGCAATGAAGGCTGCGCAGAGACCTGCGGGACCGCCGCCTGCAACAAGGACCTTCTTCTTGTCTTTGGCCTGGGGTTCGCCTTCGACCTCGAAGCCAAGGAAGGGGTTGACCAAGCAGCGGATGGGCTTGCCCTGGTACATGTTGGCGGTACAGCCCTGCAGGCAGGCGATGCAGGGAGTCAGATCCCCCAGGTCATCGTGCATGGCCTTGTTGGGCGTATGCGGGTCGGCCAGGGACTGGCGACCGAAGGCGACCAGGTCAGCGCGACCTTCTTTGATTAGCAAGTCTGCATACTGAGGTTCGGTAAAGCGGCCGACGGTGATGACGGGGATGTCCACCGCGCGCTTGATCTCGGTCACCAAGTCGGCACTGAATCCGCCGTGGACCGTGGTAGGAGCCCACATGAACTCGTCCTTGATGTGGACGGCGCGGGAGACGTGCAGGCACTCGACCCCACATTCTTCCAGGTAGGCAGCCACAGCTGCCGAGTCGTGGACGTCCATGCCGCCTTCGACTTCATCAGAGGAGTTGATGCGCGCGATGATGGCGAGCTTGCCACCCACGCGGCGGCGGACCTCCTCC
>JAUNOE010000082.1 GCA_030537255.1 Coriobacteriia bacterium | reverse complement strand
TAGTCGGAAGTCATGGCGACAAGAGCAACGTAGCCCCCGCTCACCACTTCGGCATGAAGCGCCTTTCCACGTGGCGCAAGAAAGTACAGAGAGCGATCCGTCACCGCCATGACGTCAACGATGCGCACACTGGGCAGGCCGTCGGCGCCCACGGTCGCGAAGGACGCATCCCGGACGGAGCGCAGGAACCTCAGGCACCAGGCGGCATCGACCTCCTCGCTGTTGGGAATTGCTCCCAGGTCAAGTCCCTCAAACTGGGCAAACGCCTCGATTTCGGCAGCTATCTTCTTGTCGACCATCTCGTCCCCTCCGAACGCAGCGCGGCCGGAGGTCCGGCCGCGCCTCTTGCAGCGATTCTACTTGCGAACGACGCTGATGCGCTGACGCACGTGGTTGCCGGACTCGATTTCGTCGACCATGGCGATGGCGTAATCGGCGTAGGAGATGATGGACTCGCCGCGATCGTTCAGGGTAAGCTCCTCGCCACCGAGGATGTACTCGCCCGTACGATCGCCATCGGCCTGGAAGTCGCCTGCGGGGCTGATGTAGGTCCAGTTGACGTCATCACGCTTACGCAGGTCAGCGAGGGCTGCGGCCATGGCGGAAGCCAGGGGCTTGAAAATCTCGGGGAAATCGGGACCATCGGAAACGGTAACCGTGTGCTCAGGGTTCACGTACAGGCTGCCCGCGCCGCCCACGACCAGCAGGCGAGTCTGGCTGCCGGAGAGCACGTCGCACAAGTGCTCAAGGGTGGTGGAGTGCTGGGGGAGGGTCTCAGGGGTCCAGGCGCCGAAGGCGTCGACCACAACATCGAATCCTGCCAGGTCTTCCGCGGTCAGGTCCATGATGTCCTTGACGACGGCCTCCTGGGCCACGGTTGCGTTCTCGGAGCGGACGAAGGCGGTGACGTCCATGCCGCGCTGGACAGCCTCCTTGACGATGAGCTTGCCTGCCTTGCCGTTTGCTGCAACTACTGCGATCTTCTTGGTCATGATGCATTCCTTTCTGTCTTATCGCCCTTTTGCGATGTTGCCTTTCGACAAGGCAAACACTATGATTCACGCAGTCTAGTTGGAAGTAGGCACAAGAAAGTGCTGTAGGTACCCATTAGTAACTATTGGCATTTACCTGCACTTTTGGATATGGAGAGATTATGAACGAACGACTCAACTCTTTACCTGCATGCCCAGTCGAAACCACCCTCACGCTCATCGGTAACAAATGGCAGGTCCTTATCTTGCGTGATCTCAACCTCAATGGCGTCATGCGATTCAAAGAGCTGCAACGCTCAATAGGCGGAATCTCCCAAAAGGTGCTCACCACCAATCTACGCACCATGGAGGAGTCAGGGATCGTCCACCGCGAAGTGTTCGCCGAGGTCCCTCCTCGCGTCGAGTACTCCCTCACTGACCTAGGACAAACCCTCAAGCCCGTCTTAGATGCCATGTGGGCTTGGGGAGAAAGTTACAAGGAGCACCTTCGCGATCAGGGCTAAGTAGATAGGAGGCGTTTCGGGACAAAAGAATACGCCTCCGAGCACGTTGGATCGGAGGCGTTGGTACCGAGTTTTACGGACACCTAGCTGGTTCCTGTCGCTGTTCCGAAAACCCGCAATCTCTTTCGCCCTGGCGCAAGGGCACCCGCTGGAGGGTCATATAGTTACCAGGCTTTGGACCCAGCTTGCACGACCGCGAGTTCATTTCGCTGCTGGGGACCATATAGTTATCAGGCTTTCGAGCGACTCAGCCAATCACCTCTCGTCAGGCAAGAGACCTGTTCCGTACGGATGTCGCCCATCAGCTCGCAGTAGACGTCCTTGCGGGTGTGGTGCCAGGTGAAGCCGCATTTTTCCTGAACGCGTTTCGACTTCTCGTTACCGTCGAACCACCCGCACCAGATTTTATCTAGTTCCAAGTCCTCGAAACCATGACGAATGAGCTCTCGAGACGCCTCCGGTATCAGCCCCTTGCCCCAGAACGGGACACCAATCCAGTAGCCGATTTCTCCCTCGGTGTCCGGGATTTCCTTGTCGGACCGTGCGCCGATCATCAATCCTACGCTTCCGATGGCCCTATTGTCTTCCTTCAGGCAAACAGCATACGTCTCCGGCACTGAAAACACGGTGCGGATGATTTCCGCGCTGTTGTCGACGCTCGAGTGGGGTGGCCAGCCGGCAATCGGCCCCACCCTGTCGTCCTTCGCGTACCTATACAGGTCCTCTGCGTCCGTTTCAGCCCATGGGCGGAGTATCAGCCGCTCTGTAGTCAGTTGCATATCTACCTCCATCGACTAATTTCGATTGATGCTGATTGTTCCAAATCTCTCCCGACCTTTCCACCTGGGCAATCTACTCGTGAACCCAGAATCAAAACAAGCAACGAGGAGCTCGCCTGTGGGGCTCACTGCCCCAGCCTGCGCATGCGCACGCTCATGTCGATCGGCTTGGCCGTGAAGGGTGCCGTCGTGGCGATACCGTCAACGCCACAGGCAGCATACGCGCCGACGTTTTGTGGGTTGATGCCACCAGCAGCGATGATCGTGATATGCGGGTCGATAGAGCGCAGCTCTTGTACCAGGCTACCCAGCCCGGCGGCCGCCCTACCGCCCCTGACGGGCATACTCCAAGAATCCCGCCACGCTGTAGTGATCAGCCCCATCGTCCGCGGGGTAGCCCGAACCGCCGACGACCCCGAGGTAGCCATCCTCCACGTTGGCACCCTGGCCGTCCACGACAAGGGCATACCAATGCCCGTATTCGTGAGTGGGCTTGCGCAACTGGCAGGCAAGTGTCAGCTTGGGCTCGCCATCCTTGCGGAAAAACGCACCCGCATCATTAATCTTCTTGATGAGCGTTCCATCCAGCCAAAAACAGAGGAACGGCGTCTCGAACGCATCGGTGAGCGACCCAGCCTCAACGTTGTACACGTAACAGAACAGCGCCCGCTCACGCGAGTGGGCCAGCAAGTCCACCTCGGTGTCCTTGAGCTTGAATTCGACCGTAGCAATAGCACCAGGACGATCAGGGTCTTCGCTGACGCTGGTCACGGCGGTCTTCACTTGAAAAAAGAAGGTCTCGGGAATCGTGCCCGGCTCTCTGAGCTGCTGCTTGAGGTTCAATGACACCACGTCGATCCCCATGTCCGCAGGTGGACGAAGTGCGTCCAGGCCATTTCGGTACAGCGAGCTCATGAGCTGGTACTCACCAGTATAGCCACTGTAAAGCATGTCAAAAAAGTACTGATCCACGTGTCTCTCCCCTCTTGATAAACGTTCCACCTGACCAGAAGCAGAGGAACGGCGTCTCGATTCTATCCCTGGTCGCCAGGGCACTTCCAAAAAAACGTCCGCATCAGCCTTGGCTAAATGCGCAGAATCAGCCCTGATCACCCGTGCAGATAGGGCGCAATGGCACAGGCACACTCCTTGGCCATAGCGTCTGCCCGCCTTAGGACCTCTGCCCGCAGATCATCATCACGCAACACTATCTGTACGATGAGCGTCTTGGCCAACTGCAGATCGCTCTGCCAAGGCTCGTCTTCCCATAGATCCTTCAGCCGATCCGTGGCATCAAGAACCTCGGCATACGCTTCGTCCGGCAGCGTGGCAAGCGCGCCTTCCTTGTTGTGACGAAGCTCCCAAACGAACACGCATGCAGGGTTTTCGACCTGGGCATATGCCTTGGCTGAGCGATTGTCCGGGTGCGCTGCGGCTCGTGGTTCGGTCCGCGCAAAATACGTAGCGCGGCTCGGCAAAACAGCCGAAAGCCTCCCTGTGACTGAGAGGAGTTCGTCGGCGTGATCACGATAGACATCACACACGTCAAATGCGGCCCTGCGCTCGGCTTCGACGAGCTGCTTGTTTGGCGATTCCCACTCACCGTTCTTGCGAGCTGCGTTGGCGCGGGCAATACGCTCGTCCAGGCTCGCTCGCGTGTTTGTTGCGTCCATTCCTGCTCCCTTCAGGCGGCAACGCTGGAGTCGCCGACAAAGCCATTAGGGTCAAACAAGGTATCAACCCAGATTTCTTCCTCATCAACCATCGGGAAGGCATTGGGGCCCTGGTTTTCATAATCCGCAGGTCCCTCTCTGCTCTCAAGCAATTCACCAAAGCGCGGATGGCGCTCGAGGGAGTAGGCAAAATCGCAAACACCGCGCTTGCCACGCTCAAACAGCCACCACCTGTCAGACGGCGTCTCCAGGAGCGTCCCCGGCATCTTGTTTGCCCGTACGGAAAAATAGTTCGCTGTCCGTTCGTCCTGAAAGCCCAACACCAGATGGCGGTCACAGTTACCGATAATGGAGTTGGCAACGGCTGGGTTGTAGCGCGCCTCAAGCTGACTGACCGTCTGACAGATGATGGTGCAGCTGACTTCCCTGCTACGGATAACGGAAAGCACATCGTCGAAGCCCGGCAAAGTCAGATTGGCGAAATCATCAAGCATAAAACGCACCGGAACGGGCAGACGACCACCTGGACACCAGGTATCCGCATAATCGCACAGGCTCGAAAACGCCTGGCGCACGAACAGGCTCGTGAGCGGCGCAAGGCTGCGATCCATGTCGTCCATCGTTACGAACAGAATGCGTCTCTGGCAGCCGAAATCACGAAAATCGATCTGGTTTGGCCTACGAAACGAAGCAAGCGCACCGTCAAACGTAAGTGGCAGCAGATTTGCGGCGATGATGCCCATGATGCTTGAATGCATCTTTTCGGCGCGAGCCGTACTTCTTGCCCGACGAAACAGCGATACGGCATAGCTTTCGGAGTCCTGCCCAGAAAGCTCGGAGAACAGCGCCTCGACGCGCCCCTCGCACGCCTGCTCATAGACGCTCACCACCGATGCCATGTTCCATTCGCGATCAGGGAGAGCTTCGAAAACGTAAGCAATGTAGCTGGCCACATAGTTGGCCGCCGCTCCCGCCCAGAAGGGGTCATCGCCCATCTCGTCGCGGGGAAACAGAGCGCTGGCAATTGAGATGATGTCTTGCGCAAGAGGTCGGCCCCCACGCCAGCGAACATGATGAAGCGGGTCGTAACCAAGCGTCCCATCCATCGTGGTGAAGTCCAGGCAATCAACGATGTACCCACAGTTACAAAGATAAGATGCCATTTCTTGAAAAATGTTGCCTTTGGAATCAAG
>JAUNOE010000081.1 GCA_030537255.1 Coriobacteriia bacterium | reverse complement strand
GGAACCACCAGGGAACCACCAGGGCAAAGCTCCGTAATCGGGTATCGATATCAGATGCCATGGCGGAAGTGCGGGTCGCCAACGATCGGTGACCAAACGATCAGCACACAAGGCTCTGAAGCCTTATCTGGAACCCCCTAATCTCGGCTAGGTCTAAGTGTGGCCTAGACACCAAATAGGCTCCCGAAGACCTCTCAGGACCTCTGGCAAGGCCGGCCAAAACCAGAAAACGGTACCCTAGTGGCAATTTTTGACGCAAATGTACGACTATTTCGCAAAGCAAATGGAGGGATCACAAAAGCCATCTTGGCAGCAAGCCTCTGACCTGGACTTTTGTAATCAGCAGGTAGCAAAGTCTCGGTTGAAGTCCCGACAATTCAAGCAAGGTCGTACATTTGAGGGTAAATTTGCCAAACAGAGCCATCTGGCTGGTTCCAAGAAGCCAGTTGTGGGACAAAGCCTGGATGCATCGACCCTGACAGGATTCTGGAGTTGGTGTCCTGCGGCACAATCGCGACTTCAGACATCAAAATGTCAGGACGCAAAAACAAGCTTCGAAGACCACCCCGCCATCCCCCCCCAGAGATCGCCCCGCCCGAGAGATACAACCCTGATGCTTGAAACCAGCCCCGAGGGGTACAACGCAGGCTTGCGGAACCAGACTCCTGCAGCGTGGCTCCCACCTACCGCCCACGCACTCGCGGCTTAGATCGAATCCGAACCATCGATGCCTGATTTGCGGCCTGGCATCAAACCGACACTCCGTGATCCTTGCCACAATCGACCTGGCCGGCAACCAAATCAGCAATCACCTCAGACGAGGAGCCCAGAGATTGTCGCGCCCAGCCTTGCATCGGCAACCAGCTCAATAACCACCTCGGCCGAGGAGCAGCCACCGAGATGGTCGCCCTCGGCCCTGGTCGACAACCAAATCTGCAATCGCCCCCAGCGAGGGCAATCAGCCCGAACGCAAAAATGGAGCCAGTTGCACTAACACAACTGGCTCCACCAACAAGCACTCAAAGAGGATGCGATTCCGTGGCGTCCTCATAGGCGGTGAGACCCGCAACCTTGGATCCTGCCGCAACTCCTGCTCCGGTAGCGGCTCCCTCGGCCCGAAACGGCCGCAACCTTACGATAGCCCCGGCCCAACAGCAGCAACCGTGACGCCCCAGCGCCCCGGCACCACACGGCTTACAGCGAGCTCGCCTCGCCCAGAGACTTGCCCTTGGTCTCGGGGGCCATGATCACAGAAAGGAGCAGGCCCAGGCCGACCAAACCGGCAGCAGCCAACATCGTGGGACCAACACCGAGCGAATCAAGCATCAAAGGCAGGCAGTACGTAGCAACGATGGTGCCAACCCTGGAAATGGCGATGGAGATGCCCACAGCGGACGCACGGACCGTCGTCGGGAACAGCTCGTTGGGATAGAGCCACTGCAGAATGCCAGGACCACCGCTAAAGAAGGCATAGAGGCCAAAGGCAATAATGACGACCAGGACCGGGGCAGAGGGGAACAGGCCCAGAATCAACAGACCCACAGCCATAAAGGCCAGCGACCCGATCAGGAGCTTCCTGCGACCCAAAGAGTTCAGCCAGAACATGGCAGGGAAGGTACCGACCAAGAAGAACAAGCTGACGATGCTCTCGCCCAGAATTGCCTCGCGACCAGCGCCCAGACCGAACTCAGTCATGATCTCGGGGCCGAAGGTGTAAATCGCGTACATGGGAACGACCTGACACAGCGTCAGAATACCCAGATAGATGATTCGCTTCCCATAGCCACCCTTGAACAACGAGGCAATGGTGACCTTCTTTGAGGACTCGACGATGTCCAACTCAACGCCATCGCCATAAATGCGGGAAACGATCTCCTCGGCTTCCTCGGTACGCCCCTTGCTCTGCAGCCACATGGGGCTCTCGGGTATGCCCCTTCGGCCAAACAGCAAAATGACGCAAGGAACGACGGCGCTACCCAGCATCAAACGCCAGCCGTCATCCACGGTAACCAGAGCATAGCCCACGAATGCGGCCACGGTCGCGCCGCAGTACCAAGCAGCCGACACCAAACCCATCGAAATCGCCCTGTGGTGGGCAGGCGAAAACTCGGCAATAAGCGAAGTCGCAATGGGATAGTCGGCACCAATGAACACGCCAATCAGGAAGCGTGCGACAACAAGGGAAAGGGGGCCGTCGGCAAAGGCCGAGAACACCGAAAGAGCGGCAATCGCAAGAACGTCGATGATGAACATCGTCTTGCGACCAATGAGGTCGGTGAGATAACCACCGACGATAGAACCCACCAGAATGCCGGCAAACACTGAGGCACCGATAAGGGCACCCCACTGGTCGGTGAGCTGAAGATGGCTGGTAATTTGCGTAAGAGCAACGCCGATCAACGCAAGGACGTAGCCGTCCAAGAAGGATCCGCCGCTCGAAAAGAACATGATCTTGCGCAGGAAGGGCGTCATGGCGACATCATCGATGGTGCGTTTGGCAGCCTTCTTCACCTTTGACGCCGTGCCTCCAATGCCGCCTCCAATGGCAGTCATGGACGAACTTGTCGCCGTGGTCGTGCCTTCTACCGTACTACCCATATGATTCATCCGCCTTACGTCGCGTGCTAAAACCATCCGTATATACGAATACCCTTGACACAAATTGCGCCTGGGCTCGATCGCTGGAGGCTATCCCCAAATAATTACAGACTAAAAGAAAAAGCCCGATCCGGGCGCCGTCCCCCCAGACGGCACCCAGACCCATGATAAGCCTTAGCTCAACAGCTTCTTCTCGATCTTCATGCTACAAGTACGAGGGAACTCGGTAACAACTTCATAGAACGAAGGAACCTTGAAGGACGCCATGTGACCCTTGCAATACTCCTCGACTTCCTCAACCGTAAGCGTTGCGCCCTTTACGGGAAGAACGAAGGCCTTCAATGCCTGGTCACGAATGGGATCGTCAACACCAATGACGGCAGACTCCTCAATCAGGGGATGGCCATCAAGAATCTTTTCGATCTCGGTGGTAGAGATGTTCTCGCCCGCACGCTTGACCATGTTGGACTTGCGGTCGACGAAGTAGAACCAACCGTTATCGTCCTGGTAGCCCTGGTCGCCCGTCTTGAGCCAACCATCGGCGCTAAAGGTTTCATTGGTGGCCTTTTCGTTGTTCAGGTACTCAAGCATCAGCGAACGACCACGAACGCCCTTGACCTGAATCTCGCCGATTTCGCCATGAGGCAGTTCCTGGTCCTCAGGATTAGCGATGCGGACCTCGTAACCAAGACCGGCCCTGCCGACAGAAGGCCACATGCGCTTGCCAACCGGAGGATCGGTCAAGACCCATCCGATGCTTTCGGTAGAGCCGTAGGTGTTCATGATTCGAACGTTGAAGCGCTCCTCGAAGGCGGCCTTCTCTTCGTCGGTCACGGTAATGAAGTAAAGCGCCTCGCGAACAAAGTGATTCTTTTCCTCAGGATCAACGGGCTGCAGCATCAACGTACGCAGCATCATGGCAACCAGCTGAATTACCGTTGCACGGTACTCCCTGACCTGCTTCCAAAACTTCCTTGCGGAGTACTTCTCCACCACGATCAGGGTGGCGCCAGCAGTGATGACGGGCATCAAGGCTGCCAGCTGGAAGTTGGAATGACAAGCAGGCATGGTGCTCAGAACGCGGTCGGAGCCACGCATTGAAACTTCCCAGTCACCATACAGACCAGAGAACACCATGTTGGCATGCGTGACTACGACGCCCTTGGGGCGAGAGGTAGTGCCAGAGGTGTAGATAATCTGAGCAGGATCGTCGGAATGCAGCGGGCACTCTTCGAGCAAAGTGGTGGGCTGGGCGCAACGCATGCCCCAGAAATCGTAGAAGACCTGCTCGCCGTGGGCTTCACTGACGTAACGCTTCTCCATCTCGGGGAACTCGACGTCGCAGACCGGAGAGTCGACGCCGGCACGGGCAACCAAGATACCCTTGTCAAACTTGTGCCCACGATTGACCAGCTCGACATAAGTTTCCAGATACAGGGGCTCGACGACCGCACAGACAGCACCGCAGTTGTCCAAGATGTACTCGGCCTCATCGGCAAGATACTGCTCGTTCACAGGAACTGAAATAGCACCAATCTTGGCCAGGCCAAACAGGCACATCATGAACTCAGGAGAGCTATGCAGATGAAGTGCGACGTGGTCGCCCTTCTGCACGCCAAGAGAAAGAAACACGTTGGCGATGCGGTTCACGTCTTCGTCGAACTGCGAATAGGTGTATTCGAAGACTCCGCCAATACGGTTCTCGAAAATCAGGAACTCATGATCGCCCCAGCGAGTTGCCATGGTCTCCCACAAGCTACGCAGAGTCTCATCTCCAACAATGTCAGTCATAGAGCTCATCCCCCTAATGTCAAAGTGCAGCGCGCCCTCGCAGCGCTTGCACACTAAAAGACAACCTTGCTAATCGCTGTCTTCTTATTTCCCAACGGAGGGGCGGACAACCCAAGCACTCGTCCGCCCTTCCGTGGGGAAACCCTCCCCCACCACCCCTCCTGGGCAATCCCAGGAGGGGTGGTGGAAAGGCAAGCCGGCCAACACTAAATAGAGGGGGAGCACATTGGCGGCTTAACGGAATAATTCCTAGCTAGCCTTGACGATGCCGTCAGCGAGAAGCTTCTCGATTTCAGCAGGCTCGTAGCCAAGCTTGGTCAGAACGTCGACGGTGTCGCCGCCCTGATGGGGCATGGGACGCCAGATCTGACCGGGGTTGTTCTTGAACTTGGGGAAGACGCCCAGGCCATGGAAGGTCTCGCCGTCTGCGGTCTCCCAGTCAACCCAGGTGTTACGCAGCTTGAGGTGCTCTTCCTCGACGAGGTCCTCCATGTCGAGAACGACCTGAGCAGCGATGCGGTGAGCAGCGAAGTCCTCTTCGATCTCGTACTTGGAGTGCTCGAGGCAGTACTGCTCGAATGCGCTCTGGATTTCCTCGGCGTGGGGGTTGGACAGCCAGAGACCGGAAGTGTCTTCGGGGATGTCCTCGGTGCCCCAGAGGTGACCAAGGCCGATGGTCTCAAGGAAGTGCTTGTTCTGGTCGACACCGTAGAGGCAAACGCCCAGGAAGCCGTCCTTGCACTTGAACTCGCCGATGCCGCAGAGGTTCTGGTTACGAGCACCAGGACGGGGCCACTTGATGCCGGCGTTGAGGTAGTCGACGAGGTAGTACTGACCGATGGAGAGCAGGGTCTCGTACATAGCCAGGTCGATGGACTCGCCCTTGCCGGTCTTCTCTGCGCGATACA